>DASYWT010000153.1:0-2816 GCA_035935775.1 Terriglobales bacterium | reverse complement strand
CATTCAGAACAACACGGCGTGCGACTCGGGTGGTGGTGTCGCTGTCGCTTTCGGCTCGCCGAAGATCCAGGGCAATACCATCCAGAACAACACCCAGTCGGCTTGCTCCGGAGGTTCGGGCGGCGGCGGCATCGTGCTCCGGGGGGCGGGCAGCGCACAGATTATCGGGAACCTGATTGTGAACAATACCTGGCCCTCGGGCGATGGCGGCGGCATTTCCATGAACTCCGCCGGAACGCCGACCATTAAGAACAACATTATTGCCGGCAATACCGCCACCGGGGTTTCTCCCGCGGCCCAGGGCGGCGGCATCGCCATGGTTAATGACTCCGATCCCCTGCTGGCGCAGAACCTGATTTACAACAACTCGGCCGGGCAGGGCACCGGTGTTTTCTTCCTGGTTCCTTCGGGTTCTCGCGGACCCGTCCTGCTCAACAATACGATCGTCGGCGGATCCGGCGCGACCGAGGGGTCGGCTGTCTACGCCAGTGGCTTCGACAATCAGGTCCAATTCTTCAATAATCTGTTGATTGGCGCCGCGGGCGACAATGCCGTCTTTTGCGATGGCACCTTTAACCAGCAGCCGCCCACGTTTACCAACAACGATGCCTTCAGTTCCGGCGGCACCAGCCTTGACGGAACATGCGCCGGCCAGAGCGGCGTGAATGGAAATATCTCAGCCGATCCACAGTTTGTGAATGCTGCCGGCGCGGATTTCCATCTGCAACCCGCCTCTCCCGCCGTGGATGCGGGCGATAATTCCGCGCCCAATCTGCCTTCCACTGACTTTGCGGGGAACGTGCGAATTCTGGATGGCAACAACGACTGTGTAAGCACCGTGGACCTTGGGGTCTATGAACTTGTGCGCTCGGCCAACGTCAGCTTCTCCAGCAATACACTCGCTTTTTCCAGCCAGCCGGTCGGGACCTCGAGCAGCCCCCAGCCCGTCACTTTAAGCAACGCAGGCACTACCTGCTTTCAGTTTTCGAGCACTGCGGCCAGTGGAGACTTTACCCAGACGAACACCTGTTCCTCGGCGGGCTTGCTGGGCGGCTCCTCGTGCTCTTTCAGCGTTACATTTACTCCCTCCGCGGTTGGCCCTCGCTCGGGAGCCTTGACCGTGGGCGGCTCCGACGGGATTAACACTGCGAACCTCAGCGTAGCTCTGAGCGGAGTTGGAGCCGACTTTTCTCTGTCGGCAACGCCCGGCTCGGCGACAGTGAAGCATGGGTCGTCAGTCAAATTCGCCGTTGCCCTGAACTCGGTCGGCGGCGCCTTCGATTCGCCGGTGGCGCTCTCCTGCTCCGGGCTGCCCAGCGGAGCCCTGTGCAGCTTTTCCCCTTCCAGCGCGATTCCTGGAGGCGGAGGCGCCGCTTCGACCCTGACCGTATCCACAACGGGACGGACGCCCCGTGGGAGCTTTAACCTGCAGATCGTGGGAACTTCGGGCAGCGATGTGCATTCCGCTTCGGTGCTTTTAACCGTGAGATAAACGCAGCATCGTAGGGTTAAGGCGCGTGCTCCTGGTCAGGGCACGCGCCGGCCTGATGAGTGGCGAAAACCTAGCGGGTGGTGGCCACGGCCCCGCGCTTCTCCATGGGCACAAAGGCTCGTTCCTGCGCCCCCGTGTACACTTGCCGCGGGCGCGCGATCTTCTGCTCCGGATCCGTCATCATTTCATTCCACTGCGCCAACCAGCCTGCCGTGCGCGGAATGGCGAACATCACGGTGAACATTTCGGGGCTGAACCCCATCGCCTGGTAGATAATCCCGGAATAGAAATCCACGTTGGGATAGAGCTTGCGTTTCACGAAGTACTCATCTTCCAGCGCAATCCGCTCCAGCTCCAGGGCGATGTCCAGCTTGGGATTACGGCCGGTGGCCTCGAACACGCGCTCCGCTGTCCATTTGATGATTTTGGCCCGGGGATCGTAGTTCTTGTACACGCGATGGCCGAAGCCCATCAGCTTGCCATGTCCTTCCTTGATGCGCTTCACATAGGCGGGAACGTTCTGTTTGGAGCCGATTTCATCCAGCATGCGCAAAACCGCTTCATTGGCGCCGCCGTGCAGGGGGCCTGCCAGCGCCGCCGCCGCAGCCGCCGTGGTCAGGTAGGGATCAGTGAGCGCGCTCCCCACCGAGCGCATGGCGTTCGTACTGCAGTTCTGCTCATGGTCCGCATGCAGGATGAACAGGATGTCCAGCGCCCGTTCCAGCACCGGATTGGCCATGTACTTCGGCTCCATCATGCGCCACAGCATGTTCATGAAATTCCCGGTGTAGCTCAGGTCGTTATCCGGGTACACGTAGGGATAACCCTTGCTGTGCCGGTAACAGTAGGCCGCGATGGTGGGCACCTTGCCGATCAGGCGCAGCATCTGGTGCTGGCGGATTTCCGCATCCTCAACGTGCTTAGCCTCGGGATAAAGCGTGGAGAGCGCCGCTACCGTGCTCACGAACATGCCCATGGGATGGGCGTTGTAGCGGAAACCTTCCAGGAGTTTTTTCACCGTTTCATGAAGCATGGTGTGATGTGTGACCTGGTACACCCACTCTTTCATCTGCGCCTGCGTGGGCAGTTCGCCCCAGATCAGCAGGTACGCCACCTCCAGGAAATTGCAGCGCTCGGCCAGCACTTCGATGGGATAGCCGCGATAGCGCAGGATGCCGCGGTCGCCGTCAATGAATGTCACACTGCTGCGGCACGAGGCTGTGTTGGTGAACGCCGGGTCGTAGCCCATCAGTCCGAAATCATCCGCGCTGGTTTTAATCTGCCGCAGGTCCATGGAGCGAATGGTCCCGTTCTCTACCGGGAT
>DASYWT010000152.1:0-2742 GCA_035935775.1 Terriglobales bacterium | reverse complement strand
CCTGAAGCCCGGCAACATCATGCTGACCAAGGCCGGGGCCAAGCTGCTCGATTTCGGCCTGGCAAAACCCCTGGTGGGGACAGCCATTGCCGCGGGTGCCGCCCCAGGTTCGCTCACGCCGCCCACGCCGACCATGAGCTTGCCTGCTCTCGCTTCCCCCACTTCGCCGCTGACCCACGAGGGCTCAGTAGTGGGCACATTTCAATACATCGCGCCTGAACTTCTACAGGGCGGCCCAGCCGACGCGCGCAGCGATATCTTTGCGTTCGGTTGCGTGCTCTACGAGATGCTGACTGGCAAGCCCGCATTCACTGGCAAGAACCAGGCAAGCGTCATCGCCAGCATCCTGGCGCTCGATCCTGCGCCGGTTTCTACTTTGCAGCCGCTTACGCCCCCAGCGCTCGACCTTTTGGTGGCAAACTGCCTAACCAAGGAAGCGGAAGACCGCATCCAGAGCGCACACGATCTGTTGCTGCAGCTGCGCATGATTTCGGCAACCTCAGCACAGCAGGCGAATTCCGCCTCCGCAATACCGGCGGCTGCCCTCAAAAGTCCGAAGATTGCCTGGGGCCTGGCCACTCTGTTCGCCATTGTTGCAGTTGCGCTTGCCATCTTCTTCGTGCGCGAGGCGGCAGAACCGCAGTACTCCACCCATTCCTACATCCTGCCGCCAGATAAGGCAGAATTTCTGTTTACCAATTCCGTTGGCACGATCGCGGTCTCGGCCGATGGACGCCGCCTGGCGTACACCATTCACATTGGTGATCAGCCGAACATGTTGTGGGTGCAAGCGCTCAATTCCCCAGTCGCCCAACCCCTGGCCGGCACCGAGGGCGCTGCCTTCCCGTTCTGGTCTCCTGACAGCCGTTATGTAGGCTTCTTTGCTGACAGCAAGCTGAAGAAGATTGATGCGAATGGCGGGCCGCCGCAAACCCTGTGCGATGCCCCTATTGGGCGTGGCGGCGCCTGGAATTCGAGCGGCACCATCGTATTCGCAGCCGCTACAACTGTGGCACTTTCAACCGTACCGGAATCCGGCGGAATTCCGGCGGAGCTGACGCAACTCTCTATGGCGGACAGTGAAAATTCGCACCGCTGGCCTCAGTTCCTTCCTGATGGCAAGCATTTCCTTTATTTTGTGCGATCCGACATTCCGGAGAACAGCGGCATCTTTGTCGGCTCAATCGGTTCGAAAGAACGCCGCCTGGTACTGCACAACGCCTGGCCTGGCATTTACGCCAGTGGCTACCTGCTGTTCCTGCGCGACCAGACCCTGATGGCACAGCCCTTCAATACCCGCAAACTCGCGGTTGAGGGCAATTCTGTGCCGCTGGCTGAGAATGTCACCGCGAACGAGCCCTCTGTTTATGGCGTCTTTACGGCTTCTGATAACGGCGTTCTCATCCTCCACACCGGCGGCGGCACCGGCAGCGGATTGCAGCTTATCTGGGTTGATCGCAGTGGAAAACCCTTAGGACCCGTGGTCTCAGGCACCGACCTTTTTCCCAGTCCCGCACTATCGCCCGACGGCTCACGGCTGGCATATAGCCTCTTCGACGGCGGCAAGTCTGATATCTGGGTGCTCGACCTGAAACGTCAAGCGCGTACCCGGATCACCTTCGGTCCTCGCCGCCAAGAAAATCCCGTCTGGACGCCTGACGGAAAGGCCATCATCTACTCGTCCATCCGCGTGCCGGGCGGCCTGCAGCATATGTATAAGAAAGCCGCCGACGGAACGGGTGGCGAAGAGACCATCCTGGAAACGAAGAACACCCTGCAGATTCCCATTTCTGTTTCGCGCGATGGCCGCTATCTTGCCTACCTGTTCAACGAAGGCAAAGGCTATCACCTCTGGGTCCTGCCGCTTTTCGCAGACCGCAAGCCGTTTGCGGTGAATGAGCTGCGACCCGGCGTGGTGGAATTCTCCGGAGTCATCTCTCCGGATGGAAAATGGATCGCCTACGCGTCAAACGAAAGCGGCCCCATTCAGATTTATCTCAAGCCTTTTCCTAACGGGCCGGGTAAATGGCAGGTTTCCACCTCGGAATCTGGTCCGGCAGTTATTAACTGGCGAGCCGATGGTAAGGAGCTGTTTTTCTTTACCGGCGCTTTGGAGCTTATGGCGGTGGACTTCGCCGTCGAGAAGGGGACGCCACGCCTGGGCAGTCCGCATGCCTTATTCCATCTGCGCTCGTCCGGGCTGGGCAATCCCGCATTCACCGTCACGCCTGACGGCAAACGTTTTATTGTGAACAGCGCTCCCGAAGGCGCCAGCACCGGGCACCCCTTAACGCTGATCACGAACTGGACTGCCGACTTGAAGAAGTAGTCTTTTTAGTGTTACCGGCAAATGAAAACGGGCGCCAGGTTCGGCGCCCGTGGATCCGCAGGTTCACGGATCCTTACTTGTGATCGAGCAGGGACGAGGCTCCCGCTTCGCGGCGGTTGCCGGCGGAACGTGCGGCGCGGGCAACGGCTGGCACCGCGGTTTCCGGCCCAAACTTCTCCAGCAGTACCGGCACCATGGCGCCTTCGGCTTCCTTGGTGAAGGTCATGCGCCCTTCCGGCGACATGTCAATGCGCACAAAATCTCCCAGGCGCACCTGGCCGGTAGCTACCAGGTTGGCCAGGGGAAACACGATGCCGCGTTCGATGGCGCGTTTCAGGTGGCGGGCGCCGTATTTCAGGTCGGTACCTTCCTCCAGCAGATAGTCCTTCACTTTTTGGCTGCAGGTGAACACG
>DASYWT010000151.1:0-1561 GCA_035935775.1 Terriglobales bacterium | reverse complement strand
CTGCGGCGGGGTCGCGGCTACCGCAATCTGCGCTATCTACTACTGAAGGCACAACGAATGGCCGTGACTAAGACCGAATTCATCACTGTCCGAAAGGCAGCTTAAAAATGCGGTCTCTGCCAGATTCCTGCGCAGAACCCTTTTTTCTTTGCGGCTGGCGCTTTGGGTATATCGCCCGGCGCGCCCGGTAACGGCTTCGTCTCCTTTGGTTATGGTGCCGCCCGGCTTCACGCCGGCTCACTCATCGGAGCCTCGCAGCCGTTCGCTACCGCCGCTCGAAACTTGGGGGCCTGGACGGCCCATTATTCCTCCTTTGGAAGGGGTATGGGGTACCGAACACGCATTTTTGGCACCTCGAATGGCAGTTGGGAGGCCTATTTCCAAACGGCAGGTTTTCTGGGCCTAAGTTTCTCGATCGATGGGCAGAACCGCTACGCCTGGGCCTACCTCTCAGTGGTTCAAGATCACAGTAGCGGCGGGTATGACGGAACGCTGATCAGCTACGCCTACGACACTGTTGCCGGGCAACCGCTGGCGGCAGGTCAGGGTGCGGTGCCTGAACCTGGTACCCTCGGCCTGCTGGCGCTGGGGTCGCTAGGGCTCGCATTCTGGCGGCGGCGGAAGGCAGTCGCCAGTCAGCAGTAGGCAGTTGGCACAGTGGCACCGCCACTCCTAGCGGTGTGGAGGCCGCGCAGCGGTGGACAGTACCGCCTTAAGGTCCGCTCCCCAAAGAACTCTTCAAGAAATGCTCGCGAACCCGGCCTTCAGACTGGCCGAATGAGGCTTGGTTTCCGCCGCAAGTTGGCCTCGGAATCTGCTTGACTTGCCTATTTTACAGGCTCACCATTGCCACGTCGGCTGGGGTTGGTCCGAGCGGGGGATCAGCCAGCTCAGGGGCGCGCTTCACAAACCAGTTCATTCCTGACGGCTCCAGGTCTGATTGGTCAGCACGCAACTCAAGGAGAGCCCTATGAAATCGCGAAAGTCGGTCGAGCTCAACGAGCGCTTGAGTAAGCGCTGGTTAGGTTATGCTGCCGCGGCGGGCGCTGCCGGCGTCAGTATGTTCGCGGTTCCTTCACCCGCAGCAGCAGATATTATCTACACGCCTGCCGACATCGTGATTCCGCATGATGGAATTCCCGTTCCCATCGATTTCGGCCACGGTGCCGCTGCCAACTTTTCGCTGTGGATCAGGAGCTATGTGGACTTCGGACCCTTTTCCAGCGACCTGTTTCTTTATGGCAGGAATGCAGCCAACCTTGTGATAGGGCAGGGGCAGGGGTTCGCCGCACGTCTAGCGGCGGGTGCCACTATCGGCGCCGGGCAGAAGTTCGCTCCCACCCACCGTACCTTCGGAATTCCCTTGATCGCGCTGAAACGGTTTTACAGCAATGGAACGCATACGACGTGCACCGGACCATGGGCTCAACCCGCCCGGAGCGGCTACCTGGGCCTGGAATTCGATATATCGGGCCAGGAGCATTTTGGATGGGCGCGTCTGAACGCTGGCTGCCTCGTCGGCGGTCGCCGTGTCGGCGCAATCCTCACCGGATACGCCTTC
>DASYWT010000150.1:0-3378 GCA_035935775.1 Terriglobales bacterium | reverse complement strand
GAGGCGGGCATCCACTCCGGCGACTCTTCCTGCGTGCTGCCGGCCGTGGATATTCCGGACTACCTGCTGGCCACCATGCGCGAGTACACCTTCCGCCTAGCCAGGGCGCTGAAAGTCATCGGGCTGATGAACATCCAGTTCGCTATTCCGCGTAACCCCATGGAGAGCACGCTGGGCGGGAACGGCAAGGGCGAAAAAGTATATGTGCTGGAAGTCAACCCTCGAGCGTCGCGGACCGTGCCTTTTGTTTCCAAAGCCACGGGCGTGCCCCTGGCCAAGATTGCCGCGCGCCTGATGACGGGGCGGAAGCTGCGCGAATTCCTGCCCGAGAACGTCGAGCGAGCCAGCGACCTGGGGACGGGCAACTGCTACTACGTGAAGTCGCCGGTGTTCCCATGGTCAAAGTTTCCCGGCGTGGATACCGTGCTGGGACCGGAGATGAAGTCCACCGGCGAAGTTATGGGCGTGGCCGATAATTTTGGCGAGGCCTTCGCCAAGGCGCAGCTAGCGGCGGGGCAGAGTCTCCCCACGACGGGCAGGGTCTTTATCAGCGTAACCGATCACGACAAGCCGCACATCGCAGCGGTCGCCAAGAGGTTTGTGGACTTGGGGTTCAAGCTGGTAGCCACCAACGGC
Organism: Terriglobales bacterium; assembly: GCA_035935775.1. Taxonomy (GTDB): domain Bacteria; phylum Acidobacteriota; class Terriglobia; order Terriglobales; family Acidobacteriaceae; genus JAICWP01. Next base: position 2,742 of record DASYWT010000150.1, on the reverse strand, counting down.
ACCGCCGACGTGCTGGAAGGCACCGGTTTGGCCACCGACCGCGTGTACAAGGTGAAGGAAGGTCGTCCCAACGTTGTGGATCTATTGAAAGGCGAGAAGATCCAGTTGGTGGTCAACACGCCGCACGGCCTGGAGCCGTGGTTCGACGAAAAGGCCATTCGACGCGCCGCGGTTACCCACCACATTCCCACCATCACCACCCTTTCGGCCGCGCGTGCCGCCGCGGAAGGGATAGCCGCGCGCCAGCGCGGGCAGATCAGCGTGCGAGCCCTGCAGCAACTGCATGCGGAGCGGTTGGCGCCGGCGGAAAAGTAATCCACGCGGAGGGCGCCGAGGAACATAACTCACTTGTCATCCTGAGCGCAGCAAAGCGATTCGCTGTGCGAATCGCTTTGCAAAGTCGAAGGACCTTGTGCTTGCGCCGGTCAAAATACGCAAGGTCCCTCGACTCGCGCTCCCTCGCTAAGCTCGGTCGCACTCGCTCGGGATGACAGTGAGAATTGAGTCATCAGGAATGGCATCTGATATTTGCGTCGTCGTCCTCTGCGTTTTTCAACTGGGTGGCGGTAAAATAGCGCCATGCTACTGCACGGTATTTTTCCACCCATCACCACGCCGTTCTACCCCGACGGCAGTGTGTACTACAAGAAGCTCGAGGCCAACGTGGCGCAGTACTCGAAAACGCCGGTGGCCGGGATAGTGGTGCAAGGCTCGACGGGCGAGGCCGTAATGCTTTCCGACCAGGAGCGCCGCGACGTGTTGAAAGGGGTGCGCGCAGCGGCGGCCCCCCACAAGGTGCTGATCGCCGGCACCGGCATCGAATCGGCGATTGAAACTCTGCGCCTGACGGAATACGCAGCCACCCTGGGCTACGACGTGGCCATGGTGCGCACGCCCCACTACTACAAGGCGCAAATGAAGCCTCTCAACATGGCGGCCTTCTTCCGCACGGTGGCCGATCACTCTCCGCTGCCGGTCATCATCTACAACTTCCCCGGGGCTACGGGGTACGACATTCCGGCGGAGGTGGTCATCGAACTGGCCGACCATCCCAACATAGTTGGAATCAAGGAATCGAGCGGCAACCTGGAAAAGATCGGCCGCATGGTGCAGGGAACACGGCATGTGAAACGCAGCACTGCCGTCACCGAGGTGTTCGCCGCGGTTACGGGACGGATGCTGACCATGGAATCGAGTGTTGCCAACGGCGACGTAGTGCCCGTGGGCGCACTGGGAGGGTCGGCAGCAACGGCGGTGCAGGCGCCGGCCAAGTTCAAGACGCGCACCAAGGAGGTAGGATTCCAGGTGATGGTGGGCGCGGCGCACCAGTTGGAGCCTTCGCTGCAATTGGGAGCGGTAGGAGCGATTCTGGCGTTTGCCTGCCCGGCCCCGACTGCCTGCTTTGAGATCTATGCGGCCTTCAAGGAAGGCGACCACGCCCTGGCCAAGGAAAAGCAGCAGCGCATCGCAGAGGCAGCAAGGCGGGCGGTGGCGGAACTGGGCATAGCGGCGGTGAAGTACGCTATGGACCTGAACGGCTACTACGGCGGGCCGGTGCGCCTGCCGCTGCTTCCACTGGACGCTGAGCAGAAGGCGGAGGTGGAACGGCTGATGACGGGGATCAAGAACTAAGTTTCAAAGTTTCACAGGTTTCAAGGTTTTCTGACTACTTCTGCAGCGAAGGCGGGGCGGGGCTGAGCCCCGCCCGCGCGACTTACGCCAGTCTCCGCTTCCGGTTAGGTTTAGTGACGTGCACAGAGCGGCTGGAGCCCCTTTGCGCATTTTCCTCCACATCTGGCGTGTCGGCCTCAGTCGTGGCCGGCGGGCGCCGCCGCACACCCTGCGCCCCGCGCCGATTGCCTCGGCTGCCATCCTCGCGCTCCTCCTCCTGGTGCAAATCCAGTGGGTGAGTGCCTGGATCCTGGCCCTCGGTGCGTCCGCTAGCCGGATCCACGATGTAGAGCAGGTCGGTGAGGTCGGTGGCGTGTTCCTCCTCATCCTTGAGAATGCCCTCCAGCAGGACCCGCGTGGTGGGATCATTGTCGGCAAAATGGCGGATCATTTCGGTATAGACCTGGATGACAATGCGCTCGGCGACCAGATCTTCACGAATCATGTCGGCCAGGGTTTCGCCCTCGACGTACTGCGACGCGGAACGTTGCAGCAGGTTGCGGGGGTTGAAATCCGGCTTACCGCCCAGTTGCTGAATGCGTTCGGCGATGCCATCGGCGTGCTCGCGCTCGGCATCGGCGTGCTCTTTGAATTCGCCGGCTACGGACTTTCCGTGGACACCGGTGGCCATAAAGTAATGGTGCATGTAGCGCAGGACGCACACAATTTCGGTGGCCAGCGCCTGGTTCAAAATCTCGATAGTTTGTTCTTTGTCGCCGCGATAAGCATCGGTGACTGGCCCGTCCTCGATACTGCGGCGGGCACGTTGGCGGAGTTCCTCAACGTCGTCAATAAATTGCGCCATACTCACCTCACTGGGATTTTTTCTGCCGGATAAAAACGGTTGGTTCGCTCTGGCAGAAAATTAGATTCCTGAAGCACAAGATTCAGATGCCCAGGGTGCTGAGGCGTGGTTACCCGTTGGCCTGGGGCGCCTCGGCTTGGCTAAGGGACCACAGAACGCTTCCGGTGACTCGGGTAACCATGGCCCTCGCCCGCCGTAACTTTACGACCCCAAGGGGCGACGGTAGAGTCGAAGTTGCGATGCAAGAGCAAGGTCACGATGCCTCA
>DASYWT010000149.1:0-26592 GCA_035935775.1 Terriglobales bacterium | reverse complement strand
TCATGCACCTCAACTCCCTGGGTGAGCATGTGGTGTATGGGATGACTGCGGAGCTGGTGCGGCGCGCCCTGCTGGCAGGATTGTGAATCGCCAAGGAGAAGTCGGATGCCGGCGAGGAAGCAAAATCTGGCGCGGCCTAGGTTGCGACCGCAAAACGAACCGCACCCCGACGGGCGCAATGGCCGGTTCGCCATGCAGCACCCGCCCGGCAACTGGCAGGTGCGTCTGCGCCCCCGCGACACCACGGTGTATTTGAGCCAGGGGCGCACCGTGCTGGCCACCAGCACGGACGGCTTCGTGTTTGAGCATCCCCAGCACGGCCTGTGGGTGTACCAGACTCGCATGCTCTCGCGCTACCGCTGGCTCATCAATGGCCGGCCGCCGCTGCGGGCGGGCAATTCCAACATGCAACAGCACACCTGGATGGGTTACTACATTGCCTCTCCACCCAATATCAGGGATACCGGCCTGGACGAAAAAGACCCGGCGCAGCAGACCGTGGAACTGCGGCTTTCGCGCTACGTGGGCGCGGGCATGCACGAAGATGTGGACGTCACCAACTTTACTCAGATCCACACTTCTATCCGGCTCGAGTTGGAGGTGGAGAGCGACTTTGTCGATCCCCAGGAAGCGGAAGGCCAGCGCCGGCAAAAGGGCCGACTGAAGTGCCGCTGGACTCAGCTCGGCAACAATCAGGCGGAATTGGACTATGACTACCACGTGCAGCACGCCTACCGGCACCAGGGCGAGAGAGGCGTGGCTCGCATGTGGCGGGGCATCAGGCTCACGATCGCACGCGCCGGCTCACGTCCACGGTTCCAGCGCCAGCGCATCGCCTTCGACCTGAACCTGCCGCCGCACGGCGCCTGGCACGCCTGCCTGGACTGGGTGCCGCAGATCGAAGGCGAGTGGAAAAAGGTGGACCACTCCTGCTATTTCTCTGGCGCCAACCAGTGGGACCAGAAGCGCGGCGAGTTTCTGCAGAGCGCCACTTCGTTCAGTACCCTGGGCAGCGGCACGCTCGCTCCGGTAGTGGTGGGCGCGCTGGAGCAGTCCAAGCGCGACCTGGCGGCACTTCGCCTCTACGACCTCGATAACCCCCGCGGCTGGGTGCCCGCCGGCGGCTTACCCGAATATGTGGCCCTGTTCGGGCGCGATTCGCTGGCTTCTTCCTGGGAGGCCGAATTGCTGGGTGTGGAGATGAGCGGAGGCACTCTGCTGGAGTTAACCAGAACTCAGGGAACGAAAATAGATGACTGGCGCGATGAGCAGCCCGGGCGTATTGTCCATGAAGTCCATACCAACCCGCTGGCCACGCTCAACTTCAATCCCCACGGCCGCTACTATGGGGGCGTCACCGGAGCCATCTACTATCCCGTGGTTGTAGCCGGCCTTTGGCACTGGACCGGCAACAAAAATTTGGTCCGGCCGTTCATTGCGCCCGCGCTCAAAGGCCTGCAATGGGCGGATTCCTACGGCGACCCGGACGGCGACGGGTTCTACGAGTACCAGACTCGCTCCCAACAAGGCGAAAAAAACCAGGGCTGGAAGGACTCCGGCGACGCCATCGTCTACGCCGATGGCTCGCAGGTGCGCGCGCCCCTGGGCACCTGCGAGATGCAGTCCTTCACCTATGTTTCCAAGCTTCACCTGTCCGAAGTCTTGTGGTGGCTGGACGAAAAAGAACTGGCAGCCCGGTTCTTCGACGAGGCCAGCGAACTGAAGAAGCGATTCAACCAAGCCTTCTGGATGGAGGAGGAAGGCTACATCGCCATGGGGCTGGACAGCCAAAAACGGCAGATTAGATCCATCGCCTCCGACCCCGGGCACGCGCTGGCCAGCGGCATCGTGGACATCTCGCATGTGAAGCGTGTCGCCGCCAGGCTTATGGCCGACGACATGTTCAACGGCTGGGGCATTCGTACCCTCTCCGCCGAACATCCTGCCTACAACCCTTATGCGTACCACCGCGGCACGGTATGGCCGGTGGAAAACGCGGTGTTCGCGTTGGCCTTTGCCCGTTACGGCTTGCACGATCTCATGTTCAAGGTGTGCGAGGCGCAATTTGAGGCGGCCTCTCTGTTCGATTATTTCCGCCTGCCGGAATGTTTTGCCGGGCACCAGCGCGAACCGGAGCATCCGTTTCCTGGGATGTATCCCAAGGCCAACTGGCCGCAGGCATGGTCGGCGTCGGCGGCCTTTCTCCTTGCGCAGGCAATGATCGGCCTCTACCCCTATGCTCCCCTGCACGTCCTGCTGCTCGACCCACATCTGCCGCCGTGGCTGCCGGAGATTACCCTGCATCACCTGCGGGTGGGGGAAGCGGTGGTAAGCCTGCGCTTTTATCGCCGCGATAACGGCAGCAGCGACTACGAAGTCCTGGACAAGCGCGGGCATCTGCACGTGGTGCGCCAGCCGAGCCCGTGGTCCCTGACCGCAGGTTTTGGGGAGCGGGTACGCGACGCGGTGGAAAGCCTTTTGCCGGGGAAATAACGCCAGGGAGACAAGCTCACGCCCGGCTGGGGCCGCCACCGGCAGCCCGCCGTGCTTCAGCGATTTTCTTTTCCAGGAAATCGGTGTGATCCCGCTCAAAGGTGGAGAACTCGCGGTAAAGTTCGCGCAACTCTGTGTCGTCTGTCAGTTCGGCCAGGCGGGTGTAATAGCGGACGGCATTCTGCTCGGCGGTGACGGCAATTTCCAGCGCCAGTTCGCGCGGCGAGCGCCCGCCTCTGGCCCGGCTGATGGCAAAAATATCGCCGCTGTTGAGCTGTGGCACCTCGATAAAATCACGGACATCGTCGTCGGTGATGGCGCAGGGCCGCGTGCCGAAGCGGTCGAAATAGCGCTGTTGCAGTTCGGTGCCGTGGCGGCGCTCTTCCGCCGCCATGTCCCAGAATGTGCTCGCGATTTCCAGCGATTCGTCGTCGCGAAAGCCGGCAAACAGCTCGGCGAACTGGTGATAGATTTCAGCGTTGCGTTCTTCGATGAAAATGGCGACATGCAGCGCTTCTTGCGCGGTGAGGGAAGCGAAGTCGCGTTTCATCGGGCCTGCTCCTGAACGCAGCATAACGCAGGATGGCGCTCCTCCGCTTGCGGCTCCATGATCAGGCCGCCGAGGACAGACTGGCGCCTGTCATGGCGGGATGCAGCGGCCGGACCGAAACCTTTCCCGCGTGCATTTCCAGGGTCATGGAGCGGGCGCAACGTTCGCAGAGCCAGAAATATTGTACGTTGTGCGGCTGGCGTTCGCCCAGAGAGGGAGGACCGGCGCCCAGGTCCAGCCGGAATAATTTGCCTTCGTGCAGGTAACGAAAAGGAGCGGAACAGGTAGGGTTCGCGCATTTAGCGAGCATGTCCGAAACTCCCGGAAAAAGTTGCTCCCCAGCGCTCGCCGGGCAAGCAAAAATTTGCGCGTACAGAGCTACAGGAACAACACTCCAGCGGATCAGGCGCGCTTAGCCGGACTGGGCACTGTGGCCCGTTGCCCTTCCAGGCGCGCGATCATGTCACGCAGCCAGCTTCTGAGGGATTCCTCTAGCTCAATTTGATTGTAACGCTGATCCAGAGTAGCGAGGGTATCGCCTTTTTGATTTATCGGAATGTGGTGGCAGGGCACATTTTCATTTCGGGAATTTTCCGGAACGAATTCGTACAGCAGGCACTCATTGCAAGGATGGGTGCGGCCGGGATCCCCGAAATTCAGGCAGGTGAGTGAGTCTTGAAACATCGAGGTCGGCTTCCAGGGGGTGCGCACTGAACGGCCATAGCCGCCGTGCTCCAGAAAGCTGAGTTCGAACTTCAATACTTCCAGCAGGTCGCGATCGTCTTGTGCCATGCTAGCCTCCGCTGCTGGACCGGGCGCGGGAGCGCGGACGGCAGCCAGCCATCCTCCAGCCTGCCGCTATTGTGGGCGGGCATGTACCAACTGGCTGTGACTTTCATCACAGGGGCAAGTGAGCTGTCTCACCTCGTGACCTAGGTCACATCCCGCTTGTGACAGCTATGCAAGTCTGGACTGGCTGGCACATCCGGCCGGAGCGGAGCGCGTGATCCCTGCGGATTTCAACCAGACCCCGTTCATCGTCATCTGGGAAGTTACCCAGGCCTGCGACCTGGCTTGCGTCCACTGCCGCGCCAGCGCGCGGCCGCACCGCAATCCCTTCGAACTCAGCACCGCCGAAGCCAGGAAGCTGATCGCCGAGGTGGCGGCTCTGCGCGCCCCGGTTTTCGTTATCACCGGGGGCGATCCCCTGAAGCGGCCGGACATCTATGAACTGGTCGAGTACGCCACAGCTTGCGGCGTCCGCACCTCGCTCACGCCCAGCGCCACGCCTCTGCTCACCCGCGAAGCTCTGCTGCGCCTGCAGGCTTGCGGCCTGGCGCGCCTGGCCATCAGCCTCGACGGCCCCACGGCGGAAATCCACGATGCCTTTCGCCGCGTGCCCGGTTCCTTTGAGTGGACTCTGCGCGCCCTCCGCTGGGCGCGCGAGATTGGACTCCCGGCCCAGATCAACACCACCATCACCCGCCACAACCTGGGCCAGCTCGATGACGTCATCGCCCTGCTGCAGACGCTGGACATTGTGTTGTGGAGCGTCTTTTTCCTTGTGCCCACCGGGCGCGGGCAGAGCATTGACCTGATCTCGGCGGAGGAATTCGAACAGGTCTTCGAAAAGCTCTACCAGACCTCGCGCCGAGTGAAGTTCGACATTAAGAGTACGGAAGCCCAGCATTACCGCCGTTTCCTGCTGCAGAAAAGAACGGAGGCCCGGCGCAGCGGCCAGACCGATGCCGCCATGAACAAGGTGTTCGGCGCCACCAGCGCCGATGGCATTGGGCGCGCCCCCCGCGGCATCAACGACGGCAAAGGCTTCGTCTTCATTTCCCACCTGGGCGAAGTGTTCCCCAGCGGCTTCCTGCCGGTTTCCGCCGGCAACGTGCGCAAGCATTCCCTGACCGAGCTTTACCGTCATTCGCCGCTGTTCCTTGCCCTGCGCGACACCGCCAATCTGAAAGGGAAGTGCGGCGTCTGCGAATTTCGTGAGGTATGCGGAGGTTCGCGCGCCCGCGCCTACGCCGTCAGCGGCGACATGTTCGCGGAGGAGCCGAATTGTGTGTACCAGCCGCAGCCGCGCCCCGCGACTCCCCGCCGCGAACTTGCCTATGTGGCTCCTTCCACCTGGCAACCTGTGTAGGCGCTGGTTTCTCTATCGCTCTAAATTAAAAAATCATCCCTGCGCCGGCTGGCAGAATCAATAACTCGGAAATAACGACTCTTGCGAGGTGCTCGCATGCAACTCAAGCCCTTCCTGCTCGATGCCTGGCTCGACCAGTACGAACACCATATAGAATTCAACCTGGCCGCGAGCACCGGGCCGATCTGGACCGTCAGCGACATCCTCGCCCTTGGCGACCACGCAACCCGCCACCGCTTCCTCAACCACAACCTGGTGTACAGCCGGCCCGCCGGCGCCGACAGTCTGCGGGAGGCGATCGCTGAAATGCAGGGTGTGCCGGTAGAAGCCGTGCAAATTGTGACGGGCGCCTCCGAGGCACTCGTGGCCCTGATGTGGCTGGCCGCCGAGCCCGGCGCAAACGTAATCCTCCCGCTGCCTGGATTCACTACTTTCTCCGCGCTCCCGGAATCTCTTGGCCTGGAAACCCGCTTCTATCGCCTGCGCCGCGAGAACGGCTTCCGCATTGACCCCGACGAGATCAAGCGCCTCGCCGACTCCAAGACCAAGCTGATCCTGGTCAACAGCCCGCACAACCCCACGGGCGCGACCATCGCTGACGGCGAGATGGAAGCCCTGCACGACTTCACCGCCGAGCGCGGAATCCAGCTGGTGAGTGACGAGGTCTACCATCCCATCTACCACGGAAGGCCAACGCAATCGGCGGCGCGCCTGCCGCACGCCACCGTGATCGCCGACCTGTCGAAGGCATTTTCCATCGCTGGCGTGCGCACGGGATGGATGATCGAACACGACGCCCAGCGCCGCCAGCAATACTGGACCGCCCGCGCTTACTTCTCCATCTCCAATACCACCACCGGAGAAATTCTTTCCGAAGTCGCCATCCGCAACCGTGACGTCGTGCTCGGCAAGACCCAGGAAGCCGCCACCCGAAACCTCAAGCTCCTCGAGCGCTTCATGGCGGAGCATCGCGACTTGCTCGGCTGGATTCCGCCGCAAGGCGGCATGACCGTGTTCCCCTGGCTGGTGAGCGGAGAGAATGCCCGTCCGTTCTGCCAGGCCGCCGCCGAGCGGGGAATTCTGCTGGCTCCCGGCGATTGCTTCGATATGCCCGCGCATTTCCGCCTGGGCTTTGCCGCCGCCGGAGACAATTTCTCCCGGGCGCTTGAACGTTTCGCAGCATTCGTAAAGAGCTGGTCGGCGAAGATGGTCACGGCGTGAACCGAACTTACTGGGACGGGATCAACACTACTTAGTTGTCACTCCGACGCAAGCAAAAGGGGAGGCGGAGGAATTTGCTTCTCAGCTCGCGCCGAGAAGCGCGAGCCTCCTCTCGTGCCTGCCCTCACCCCGATTCGTGAGCCCCATCACTGCGCCGCGGTCGTGCCTTGTAAAGAATGAAGGCAGGCGAAGACGAACTGCCTCGCTGCCGCCGGCGTGATGCCGGCTGCCAGGGACCGTGGGCAAAAAGGGGGAAACCGTGGAGAGCACTTACCTGTACCGAACCAGCGCTATCTGGACCATGCGGCGCCGTGGGATTGTCTCGGCGGAGGATGTGCCGCGCACCATCAATTTTGCCTCCCCGCCTGAATTTCAGGGCGAGCCCGGCCTGTGGACGCCGGAGCACCTGCTGGTGGCTTCGGTCGCCACTTGCTTTCTCGCCACCTTTCGCGCCATTGCGGAAAACTCCAAACTGCAGGTGGCGCGCCTGGAAGTTGAGGCCGAAGGCCTGTTAGAGAAGGAGGAAGGCGGCTTCCGCTTCACCCAGATCGTCGTGCGGCCCAGGCTGACCATCGCCGAAGCGGCGGACGAGGAGCGGGCGCAGCGTATGCTGGAGAAGGCCGAGCGCGCCTGCCTCATCACACGCTCGCTGTCCAGCCACGTGGAACTGCAAGCCACGGTCGAAGCAGCGGCGGCTGTGCCGGTGTAATCACCGGTGGAAGTGGAAGTTTCCAGCGCCGTGAAGTAAGGTTGTAGGCGGGCCGGGGATGCCGGTCCGCGATGAATTCCACCCCCGCAGTTCAGAGTGCTGCCGAATCCGCGACTACGGCTGTCTCCGGGCAACAGTCGCGGCTGCGATTTGTTCTTCCCCTCGTCCTTTTGCTCGTCTATGTGGCGCAGTGCGCCTGGTTCATCCGCACCCAGTCATTTGCCTTTGACGAACCTATCCACATTGTTACCGGGCAGGAAATGTGGCGCTATGGCCGCATCCAGGATTGGAACGACCACCCGCCACTGCAGCGGCTGTTGTGCACTTTGCCTCTGATCGGCCAGAAGTGGCAGGTGGATGTGCAGGGACATTTTCCGGAATTCACCGCTTCCGGTTTTCATCCTGGCCCGCAGCAGATGGCGGATCGCGGGCGTGCGGTGAGCGTGGTGCTGGGCATCATCCTCGCAATGGTGCTGTGGATCACGACGCGGCGCCTATTTTCCGAGGGCGCCGCCAATCTGGCGCTGGCGCTGTTCGTTTTTTCGCCGGCTTTAATTGCCCACTACTCGCTGATTACCACAGATGGCATCGGTGTGCTGATGATCTTCGCCACCGCCGTGCAGTTACTGCGCTGGCGCCACAATCCCACACGCGGCCAAACCGCGCTGCTGGGTGTAGTGATGGGACTGCTGCTGTTGGCGAAGTTCTACACCCCTCCCATGTTCCTTGTGGCGCTGGGCTGGCTGCTGCTGCTCAAGCCGGACAGAATAGCCTTCCATCCCCTGCGCTGGAACTGGCGCGCGGCGGGGGTGGTTTGTGCCATCGCGTTTGCGGTGGTGTGGGGCGGCTACTTTTTCCATGTTTCGCACCTGACCATGCGCGATGGGACCTTTATCGCCACTTTTCCTCATCGCGCCCCGATCGTCAAGAAGATGCGCACGCCGGTGAACTTCAGCATTCCGGTCCCGGCCGGCGAATACCTGGAAGGGCTGCGCAACGTCGCCTTCCACAATCATCGCGGCCATCAGGCATTTTTCCTGGGCACGGCCTCCGCGAAAGGTGGATGGAAACTCTACTACCCCACGGTCATGCTTCTGAAGTGGCCGACGGTGGTTTTGCTCCTGTTTCTGATCTGTCTGGTGTTGGCTGCCTGGCGGAAGATTGCTGTACCTAGGCACCTGCTGATTATGGCCACGTTTCCGGCGGTTTTCTTCGTCTTCGCCATCTTTTCCCACATTGATATTGGCGACCGCCATATCTTGCCCATTTATCCATTTGTGCTGCTGTTCGTGGCCGGCGGTTACTGGCAACTGGCTCGGCGCTCGCGTGCAGTACTTGCCCTGGTCCTGATCGCGGTTGCCCTGAATGCCGCCGACGCCCTCCGCTACGCCCCCGATTATCTTTCTTATTTCACCCCCTTCGTGCCCTCCAGCCAGAGTTACAAGCTCCTGAGCGACAGCAACTTGGACTGGGGACAAGGCCTTCTGGCTCTGCGCCGGTACGAGGCCGAACATCCGCAGCAAAGAATCTATTTGGCGTACTTTGGCAGCGTGGATCCAGCAGCTTATGGTTTGCGGGCCAGGAAACTGGCCGAAGATCAGCGGGTGTCAGGGGCGACGGTGGTGGTCAGTGCCACTCAACTGACCGGGCAAATGCTGGCCGACTTCGATGCCTATCATTGGGTATTGCGCTATCGCCAGGAGACCATCCTGAATCACTCGCTGCACGTGTTCCACGTACCGGCGCAATAGTTGTGGAGGGAGTTCGAGGGCACCCGGCCCGAGCCGAAACTGGGATGGTCAAACGCCGGGCCTGGAGGCTAGCGACCGGGCGCTGAAGTGAGGCTGATGAGCCGGTCCAGGGCCTTCTGCGTCTGCTCTTTCTTCTTATCCACCGCTTCTGGCCTGGATGTATGGGTAGGTGCCAGCTTGGCCAGGGCACCCGCCAGGTCAGTGAAAGAACGCGCGACCTCCGAATTGTTCTGCAGCGCCACCGGATTACCGCGATCAATGGCCGGGCCGATGGTATTGAACTGGTTCGGTATTTTCCAGAAAATGCGACAGTTGGTGGCCGCCTGCGCATCCTCGTCGCTGAAGCCGGCAATCTTGCGATAACGGTTTATCAGCAATTGCACCCGGGCGTTGTTGGTCTCTCCGCCCAGAAATTCCCGCACCCTTCCGGCACTCCACAACGAGGAAACATCCGCCTGTACCACCAGCAGCACCAGTTCCGAGAGATCGCAAACTGTGTGGCTGATCTTATCCGTGCGATTGGAGCCGTCCACGACCACGTACTTGTAGTGGTCCAGAAGCAGGTCAAAGAGGAGCACCAGGTCGCTGATTTCGACCTCCAGCGGAGTGGGGATGCTAAGCCCCGCCAGGAGCCGCAGTCCTCCCGGCAGTTCGGTCATAAATCCTTCCAGAAGAGAAGCATCCATGCGATGCAGGTTGCGCAGGGCATCTACCAGGCCGAACTGCGGACGAACATTCAAATGCAGGGAAGTGTGCCCCAGGGGGGCTATGTCTACGAGGGCGACATGGGAATATTGCTTCTGCAGGGCAATAGCTGTGTTGACCGCAACGGTGGTGGCCCCACAGCCGCCTTTGGCGCTCATAAGGGTAATGAGTTTCCCTCGGGAGCCGCTCGACTTGTGTCCTTGCAGAGAAGTATGCAGCCGGGCAAAGGCCTCCAACAGTGTGCCGCTGGCCAGATCACGATCCAGGTACTCGGAAGCCCCTGCCCGCATTGCGCGAATAATGACTTGCGGCTCGCTGAGCGCGCCCACCGCAAAAACCGCAGGCTGGCCGGCTTCCCTAGCCAGGATGTCAACCGTGGTAATGCCGGGATCTGGGTCGCCTGGGGCAATATCCACGAGAACAATGTCAGGACGCAACTGCTGCAGTTGCCGGACACTGGCATCGCCGGCGGTGGTGGGCAGGCCTTGACGGCGGAACACGACTTCCGCTGCCAGCGTGGCCTCTACCCGTGACTTGAGCTGAGACAGATGTTCTTCGTTTTTACCAACCAGGGCGACCCTGAACGTGCGCATGCGTGGTTGTCCTTGACTTTCAATATCTTAGAGTCGGCCTCGCCGCCTCTCCAAGTGACGAAGGTAATAGCCCCAGAGGAATTCCCGGAGTGCGCGAAAAAACGTTCAAAGTGGGAAGAAGGGGCTGCGGGAATGAGAAATCTGGCTCATAAAAAGACTTTTTGAGGATTGTAAGTTGTGATACGGTGGCGGCCTATTATCGGTAAGCAGGGAGACAGAAGTGCACACACCGGGCCAGCAATTGCGAATTCTGCGGGAACAACTCGGGCTGACCATGCGCGATGTGGAAGTCGCCAGCACACGTATCGCAGCCAAACACGCCAACGACGATTTCGCCATTGCCCTCAGCCGCCTTTCCGACATTGAGACCAAGGGCATCGTCCCCAGTATCTATCGGCTTTATTCTCTGGCGATTGTGTACCGTCGCGATCTTCGCGAGCTGCTGGCGTGGTACGGCATTGATCTGAATGATGCAGCGGCCGACTTGAATGCAGTGGAATTACGCCGTTCGCATCGCGCGGAAGTCCTGCTGGGGGCCAGCGCGGTGCGTGTCCCGGTGCGCCTCGATCCCTCCTTCGACCTCAAGCGCAGTGCCAATCTAGGCCGAATGATTGAGCAGTGGGGCCTGGTTCCCCTGGCTTACCTGGCCCAGTTCGCCAGCCGCAATTACACCTATGGCTATGTGGGTACGGAGGATTTCACTATGTACCCCATTTTGTTGCCCGGCTCGTTCGTGCAGGTGGACGAAGGCCGCAACAAGGTGACCAGCGCCATGTGGCGTTCGGAATTTGAGCGGCCGATTTATTTTGTTGAGACCCGCCAGGGTCATACCTGCTGCTGGTGCAGCTTGAAAGGGGACCAACTCACTCTGCAGCCACACCCGCTTTCCCCCCAGCCGGTGCGCATCCTGCGCCATCCCCAGGAGGCGGAAGTGATTGGACAGGTTGTGGGAGTGGCTATGAGACTCGCGGACTGGTACGAGTCCGAGCACGCGCCAGAGCCGAAACCGCGTGCAGCACTGAATTGAAGTGCAGGACCGGACCGTTTCCCGCCTCCGGCGGAGTCAGGGCCGGAAGACGCTCTGAAAGATACTGGAGATAGCCCTCCACCTCTTGGCTACCTTCCGATTGGGACACCACTACATCTTCCAAAAGATGGGCCAAGGGCGTGCTCAACACCCGGGAGAACAGCAGGCGATGGGCTTCTAAAGCGGCCTGGTGAGCGGCGTTTTCCCCGTGTACTCGCGCCAAACCCCAGTGGCTGTAATCTCCATTACCCTGGCGCAGACCGGCTACATAGTCCAGTTTCCCGAATAACCCGGCTATGGCGGCCAGGCTGTTAAGCACAAAATCGTCAAAAGGCGACTGAAAAGTCATTTTTGTTCCGTTTTCCGGAATCTGGAGCTTTTGGCCATTTCCCTTGCTTTTGTCCGGGCCGCAGGCACATTATCATGGCCGGGCCGGAAGCGGAAGAGGATTTTCGGAACAGTGGGGAGAACCACAGGCTGTCAAGATTGTAAAGGGCGCGGGACGGCAATGAGCCGGGTAACGCGGGCAGGGACTGGGGATAGTCTATGCCGGCCGTGTTCCATTACTGGCAAAGCAGTTGATTTAAAGTCACATGATCATAACCGCAGTTCTGGTTGTATTAGTAGCGGGTGCGTTGCTCTTGCTGGCGAGCGCAGCGCGGGGTCAAGGCGTAACCCGCATCGCTGCCCTGGTAGACTTGCAGGGGCGGACGACCGCCATTGATATTGCAGGCTTCCGCAACCTCATTTCACTTGAGGAAGAAAATTATCTGCGCGACCGCCTGCCGGCCGCGGAATTCAGGAGAATTCAAAGGGAGCGGATGCGCGCCGCCGCCGCCTACATTCGGACCGCGCTGCAGAACGCGGCGGTCCTGCTGCGCCTGGGAGAAGCAGCCCAGCGAAGCGCCGACCCGCACTTGGCGGCCGCGGGCCGGAGACTGGTTGACACCGCCATCCGAATGCGGCTTTTTGCCTTCTTTGCCCTGCTGAAGCTATACCTGAATATCGCCTTTCCGGGCTTGCGTCTCTCTCCCTCCGCTGTCGCCGACCGCTACGAGGCTCTGACCGAGGCCATGGCGCGCTTCACCCGGCTGCAGCAGCCAAGGCTGGTTACGCGCATCTCTCTGACCCTGTAAAGGCGACCTTGCGCGGGACGATGCCGCCGGTCGCTCAGTTCTGCCGCAGAGCGGTCATAGGCACAGGTACGTTGAAGGTTGTGGCGCCTACTCCCACCCCGCCCTCGCAAGTATCGGGGGGAAAGGTGCAGACCGTGCCATTGCCCTGGCAACCTCCTCCCCAGAACATATAGCCCAACATCCCAGCCGTGGTGCCTGCGCCCGCCGGCGGAATCGTTTCCACGAAATTGGCCGCAGTCTCCTGGTCAGAGCTGCCGAAATTGTCGCAGTTGGGAATAACCGTGTTGCCCACCACCCACAGGCTGCCGGTGAGTTTCGCCGGCGCCAGCGGGGGCACGGAACTTGTGCCCTGCACGTGCTGCTGCCAGCCTGTCTCCAAAGAGGAAATGCCGGTCTTCTGGGAGGCGACCATGGCATTAGCGTAGTCCAGCACCGGGTTGGCGGGGTTAAGCCAGTTGGTGGTGGCGTAATTCGCCAGAGCGGTCAAATAGAGGTCGTCGTTGCCCAGGTCAATGGTGAGGCGGGCGGCAAAGTTGTTGCCCGTGGCGTCGTACGGCAGCACGGAACGGTAGGCGGTGACGAACTTCTGCAGCCCGGTCAAATTTGGATTGCTGCTCTTCTCGTAATCAATTTCCATGCCCACATTGAATTGCCTGGCGGCATTGGCGGCATTGATGCCCAACTGAGTGGGATTACTGGAAAGGGCCTTGTCCCAAAGTTTGGTATAGCTGGCGCCGCCAATGGACATCATGACGCGCACCCCTTTGTTCTCAAAATAGTTCACCACCGCCGAGGTCATTCCAATCGGAATGCCATTCGTGGTGGTGGAATCGGTGGTCAGGTTCATCAGCTTGACCGGATTCACAAAACTGAGCACCACCAGATTGACCGCGGGAGAGCCATTGCCGCGATCAAGGATCCAGTGATTGTCGGTGTCAAACGTAGTCATGTTAGGAACTGAGGCCCAGCTGCAGGCGTCGGAAGAGCAATGCCACAGCCCATAGACCTGCATCTGGGTCTGCGCCCCTAGCGGTGGAACCAGCAGGAGTCCCCAGAGTAGGAGAAGCGCTTTCGCGGAAAGCGCGCGGTTGAAACTGCCTGGTTGCGCCTGAGAACTATCTGTGCGGGGTGCGGCGGGCATAGTGAGATTACCTCCTAAACGAATTGCGACACTTCCGCGAGCGCTCTTCGCGCTCGAACCTGGGCTGGATATCTGGTGACGAGGGCGCGTGCAAATCCGGACGGAACTCAGGAAGTGGGCAGAAGGGTCCGTCCGGCGGCAAAGATTTTAGGCGCGAGAAGGCCCACTGTCAAGTCGTTTTGAATTCTTACAAATAGCTGCGAAAGCGGTTCGCGATTCAGGCCCGCCAGGGATAGTCGCGGGCGCCGTAGCCAAGACCCTGCTCGGAATCATCCACTCCCGCCACGGCAGCGCGTTCCGCAGGGCGCGGTTCGCTGCGCACTTCGGGCAGAAATTCGTAGTGCTCAACCACCACCGCCACTCCGAACTTGGCCCCCAAGCCGGGGCCTTCCACCCGAACTGCCTTGCCCCGGCAGCGCACGCGCATGCTCTCGGTGAGCGTGATTTCCGGCGGCAGCACGAGGGTAAACTCGAGGCAGCCGGTTTCCGGCACCCTCGTGTCAGTAGAAATGAAAGCTCCGCGCGCGCTTACGTCCTGGGTGATGCCCCGGCACTCCGCCTCACCGGCGAGCCGAAGCGTGACTGGAATCTGGAAGGGAAACCGCTGAGCGGCGCGACGTTCGTGCTGAACTGGAGAAGAACTCATCAGTACTCTCCTTGGCTTGCACGGGCACGACCCAAGCGGGTCGGGCAGGATCAGCTTACCCTCATCTTTCGGGGAAGAAAAGCAGCAAATAGCTTCGGACAAGAAATTAACTACCCGGTTACCGTAACCCGAAACTCAACAAACTGCGGCCAGGCTGATCCCCGTTGATCCGGTTACCTGGCGCAGGCGTCCATGAGTTGCGTGGCCAGTTCGCATTTAAGATAGGTCAGCGTAGAACGAAGACGATGCCCTCACCCGCAAACCCGGGCGAACCAGACCCACAACTTGGGGCTCTCGCAACCCGCCCGACTTCGCGGCTGGCGCTGGCCATGCGTTCACTGCGCCACCGCAATTTTCGTCTGTTTTTTGGCGGGCAGCTCATTTCCCTGATCGGCACCTGGATGCAAAACATTGCACAGGCCTGGCTGGTCTACCGGCTTACTGGGTCCTCCCTGCTGCTGGGCACGGTGGGTTTCGCCTCCCAGATCCCGGTGTTCCTGCTGGCGCCGCTGGGCGGCACGGTGGCCGACCGGCACAACCGCCACCGGATTGTGGTCGGCACTCAGGCAGCCTCGCTGGTGCTGGCGTTTATCCTGGCCGCTTTGACGCTGGGCCGGGTGGTGCAGGTGTGGCACATCATGGTGCTGGCGGCCCTGCTGGGTGTAGTGAATGCCTTTGATATACCCGCGCGCCAGGCGTTCATTGTGGAGATGGTGGGAAGGGAAGACCTGATGAACGCCATCGCCCTCAACTCCTCCATGTTTAACGGGGCGCGCATTATCGGCCCGGCAATTGCCGGAATTCTAGTGGCCAGTATCGGCGAAGGCTGGTGCTTCTTCGCCAATGGCGTGAGCTACATTGCGGTGATTGCCGGCCTGCTGCTCATGCAAGGCGATTTTGTCCGGCGGGCGCTGGAAAGCTCGCCGCTGGAGCACATCATTGAGGGCTTCCGCTTCGTGCGCCGCACCATGCCCATACGAGATCTGCTGCTTCTGCTGGGGCTGGTAAGCCTGGTGGGCATGCCCTATTCCGTGCTCATGCCAATTTTTGCGGACAAGATTCTGCACAGCGGAGCGCGCGGGCTAGGCATCCTGATGGGCGCAACCGGGGTGGGAGCGCTGATTGGCGCGCTCATGCTTGCCGCCAAGTCCGGCATTCGCGGGCTGGGCAGCTGGGTTGCGGTTTCTACCGCGGCTTTTGGGATCACCCTCATCGTGTTTTCCTGGTCGCACATGTTCTGGATCTCCACCCTGGCGCTGGTACCCGTAGGCATGGCCATGATGGTGGAGATGGCGTCCTCCAATACGCTCATCCAGGCCATGGTGCCGGATGAATTGCGCGGGCGGGTGATGGCCGTCTATTCCATGATGTTCATGGGCATGGCGCCCATGGGAGCACTGTTTGCCGGCGTGCTGGCAGACCGACTGGGCGCGCCGCTTACGGTGAGCATCGGGGCCGTGGCCTGCCTGGCGGGAGCGGCCGTGTTCTGGCGGCGGCTGCCGGCATTGCGGGTGGAAGCGCGGCAGTTGATCATCGCCCAGTCGGCAGCGGGTGGCGAGCCGGCGGAGCAAGCCACCGCGCGTTCTATTTCCTGACAAAATAACTCACCGCAGAGGGCACGAAGGACGACGAAGGAAATTCAAACACAGGACAATTGAAAATCAACCCTGCACTGAGCGGACTGACAGGGATGAATAAGTCTTTGTGTTTTCGTGTCCTTTGTCGTGGATGGAATATCACACGCCGTCGAAGTACTTGGCGGCGTGCTCGTGTTCGTGCTCCTCGGCCACCAGCGGCACGGCAGCCGTGCCGTGGTCGAAGCCGCGGTCGAAGGCGCGCAGGTTGAGATCGCGAAAACTCGCGGGTACCGAGTCAGCAATCGCCTGACGCAATGAGTCGGGATCGAGCAGCCCGGCCACAGCGCCAAAAAATCCCACCATCACCGAATTCAGCACCATGCGCTTGCCTAGCTCTTCCGCCAGGCGCGTGGCGGGCACGCTGAACAGGCGCGTGCCTTCCGGCAGCTCGGAAACCCGCACCAGATCCTGCTCGATGATGAGCAGGCCGTTGTCTTTCAGCTCCGGCGAAAAGCGGGTGTAGGCCTCCTGCGACATGACAACCAGAATGTCCGGCCGGGTCACATAGGGATAGAGAATGGGCTGGTCCGAGAGAATCACCTGCGCGCTGCAGGCGCCGCCCCGAGCCTCCGGGCCGAAGCTCTGAGTCATGGTGGCGTAGCCGCCATGAAAGATGCAGGCGGCCTTGCCGATGACGATGGCGGAGAGAATCACGCCCTGGCCGCCGAAGCCGGCAATGCGAATTTCGGTTAGCTGCATACCAGTTCCTCGCACTCCACGTAGCGTTCGCCCAAGCTTTCGGCCAGGCGATGGCGCATGAGCTCGCGATAATCGGGCCGGTCGCGGTCCACGAACTTGCCCACAATGATTTCTCCCTGCATGGTCAGGCCAACTTCACTGGTGGGCGCGCCGTTGCGTACTTTGCTCTTTTCCTTGTAGTACTTCATGGTTTCCAGCCCGTCGCCCAACTTGTTGCGGCGTTGGTAGAGCGTGGGGCAGGGCGAGAGCACTTCGATGAAGCAGAACCCCTTCTTGGCGAAGGCCTCCTGCATGGAGCGCGCCAGTTGGCGCACGTGATAGGTGGTCCAGCGCGCCACGTAGACAGCGCCCGCAGCTTCGACCAGGTGGGGCAGGTTGAAAGCCGGCTCGTAGCTGCCGTAGGGCGCGGTGGCGGTGATGGCATCATTCGGCGTTGTGGGCGCGGTCTGGCCACCGGTCATGGCGTAAATCAGGTTGTTGACGCAGACCACCTTCAGGTCAATATTCCGCCTGGCGGCGTGGATCAGGTGGTTGCCGCCGATGGCCGAGAGGTCGCCGTCTCCGGAGTACACGATCACGTTGAGCTTGGGATTCGCCAGCTTCAGCCCCGTGGCGAAGGGAATGGCGCGACCGTGGGTGGTATGAAACGAATCCAGCTTCACGTAACCGGCCACGCGCCCGGTGCAGCCGATACCGGAGACGATGGTGACGTGCTCCAGGTCAACTTTCGACTCGATCAGGGCGCGGGTGAAGCAGTTGACGGTGGTGCCGATGCCGCAACCCGGGCACCAGATGTGGGGCATGCGGTCCATGCGCAGGAACGGTTCCACGGGATTGCGAACTTCGCTGGTCATGCCGCCTCCACGATGGCCTGCAGGATGTCCTCCGGGCGGTGCACGCCGCCGCCGGCATGGGAAACCGGTACCACTCGGGCCAGCCCGCCGGCCGCGCGCTCTACTTCCTGCACCATCTGACCCAGGTTGAGTTCAGGGACGACGAAGGCTTTCGTCCTCTGCGCCAGCGTCCGGATGCGGTGCTCGGGGAAAGGCCAGGCGGTGATCAGGCGAAACTTACCCACTCGCCGTCCTTGCGCCCGAGCCAGTTCGATGGCGCGTTGCGCCACACGAGAAGTGATGCCGTAGGAGACCACCACCACGTCGGCATCGTCCACCCCCTCTGCCTCAAATAGCGCGATGTCCTCGGTGGCGCACTGAATTTTCTGCTGCAGGCGGCGCACCAGCTTGTCCTGTGCGGGCACGCTCATTACCGGGTAGCCACGATGGTCATGAGTGAGCCCGGTGATGTGAAACTTATAGCCTTCGCCGGCGTGGGCGATTTCCGGCACCATATCGCCATTGGTCTCGTAGGGCAGGTAGTCGGCGGGTGGCTTTGCGGTGTGGCGCCGCGGGTAAATTTCAATCTGCTCGGCCGGCGGGATCACGACCTTTTCGGTCATGTGGCCGACCACTTCGTCCATCATCAGCATAGCCGGAACGCGGAACTGTTCCGCAAAGTTGAATGCCGTGATGGTGAGGTCGAAGCACTCCTGCGGCGAGTTGGGGCAGAGAGCGATGATTTCGTAGTCGCCATGCGAGCCCCAGCGCGCCTGCATCATGTCGGCCTGTGCAGGCAAGGTGGGCAGTCCGGTGGAGGGCCCGCCGCGCTGCACATTGACGAACACGCAGGGCGTTTCTGTCATGGCGGCGTAGCCAATGTGCTCCATCATCAGGGAAAAGCCCGGGCCGGAGGTGACGGTGAAGGCCTTGGCCCCGCCCCACACCGCACCCTGCAGGGCAATGGAGGCAGCCAGTTCGTCTTCCATCTGGATGAAGATGCCGCCCAAAGTGGGCACGCGCGCGGCGAAGCGCTCCACCACCTCGGTGGAGGGAGTAATGGGATAGCCGGAAGCGAAGCGCGCCCCCGCTGCCAGCGCGCCTTCGCAGCAGGCATGGTCGCCATCGAGGAAGTGCACGCCGGTGAGGACGCCGCTGGGATCAGCGTGCATCAGAGCCCTCCTTGGCGGGCGCTGGCTGTGGCAGGCGGTATCCGAAAATCGCGAAATCAGGACAGTACATGCCGCACAGGTCGCAGCCGCTGCACTTTTCCGCCGCCACCACGCGTGGGGGATGGTAGCCCTTGGAATTGAAGGCGGAAGAGAGCGCCAACACCTTGGTGGGACAGAATTCCACGCAGAATCCGCACGCCTTGCAGCGCTCGACCACAATTTTGACCGCGCCTTTGGCCATGATCCCCCACTTGCCGCGCGTGGCGGCCTGACATCCGAAACCATTATGAATTCGAATGTTGCAGGGCGGTGTGATGTGGGTCACGAAGCGACGTGAGGCGGAGCACAAAGAAACCAGCCGTCAGCATTCAGCAGTCAGCACTCAGCCAAACCTTGGGTGTCAAGAATCCCGGGCAGGATGTGAAACAACTACGATTTAATTCAGCCCTTTTTTCTGGCGGAATTCGCGCACCACGTCGCTCACCGAGCGATGCTGGCCGTCTACGGCGTAGTTCAGGGCGCGCATGTCATCATCCGAGATTTTTCCTGCTAGCTCCGCCAGTGCCGGGCGCAACTCGGGATGCCGGGCCAACGCCTCGCCTCGCACGATGGACACGGCGTAGTAGGGCGGGAAATAGTGCCTGTCATCCTGGAGAACCGCGAGATCGAGCACCGGGATCAGGCCGTCGGTAGAGTTGCCGGCCGCCAGATCAATCTGTTTATCAACCAGGGCGCGGTCGAGCAAGCCAAGATCCATGATCAGAGGTGGCCTGGCGAATTTAAGACCGTAGGCGGCTACCAGACCCTTGTAGCCGTCGGGGCGTTCCGTAAACTCGTAACCGAATCCGGCACGCCATTGCGGCGTGTAGTTCGCCGCCTGGGAAATGGTGGTCAGGTGCAGGCGGCGCGCGTCCGCGCCGCGAATCTCGATGGCGAACGTGTCGTTGAAGCCGAACGAGGGCAGAACTTCGAAATGAAACTTCTGTTCGTACTGTTCTTTCACTCTTTGATATACGGCATCAGCATCTTTCAGTGGCGGTTCTTTGAGGATGGCGGTCAGCGCCGTGCCCGTGTATTCCGGGTAAACGTCAATTCTTCCCGCCAGCATTGCCTGCTGGCAAATGTAGGTTCCGGCAAGGTAGAAGCGGCGCTCCACCTTCAGGTGAGTTTTGGCCTCGATCTGCTGCGCAATCAATTCGCCCAGAATGAGCTGCTCGGGGAAATTTTTGGAACCCACCACCACCACGTTCTGCCGCGAAGAACTGCAGCCCGTGAATGCGAGCGCCAAGGCAACCGCAGCGGCGGTGAGAACGCGCTTCATGCAGGACGCAGTCGCTTCTCCAGTCGGCCCAGGCCGAAATCGGCCAGCAACGCGAGAATCGCCGCAGGGACAGCGCCAGCCAGGATCACCACATTGTTGACCATCGCCAGCCCGCGAAAGATGAACTCGCCCAGGCCGCCGGCGCCGATAGCGGCGGCAATGGTGGCCAGCCCAACCGAAATCACCGTGGCCACTCGGATGCCGGCAATGATCACACTAAGCGCCAGTGGCAGTTCCACCTGCAACAGCAATTGCCGCCCGGTCATGCCCATGCCGCGCCCCGCTTCGACCACGGCGCGGTCCACTCCCATAATGCCGACATAAGTATTGCGGATCACCGGCAGCAGGGCGTAGAGGACCAGCGCCAGTACGGCGATGCGCTCGGCACGGGCGCCAATCCAGGGCGCGGGCAGCAGAAAACCAAAGAGCGCAAGGCTGGGAATGGTTTGAATCACGTTGGCCACCCCCAGCACCGGTTTTTCCATCACCTGCCGTCGAGTGAGCCAAATGCCCACAGGCACCCCGATCACCACGGCAATCGCCATGGAGAGGCCCACCATCCACAGATGCTCCAGTGTGAGCTGCCAGACTTCAGCTCGGTTCTGCAGGAAAAATTGCCAGAGGCTCATGTTCCTCCTTGCGGTCTGTTTCCAGTGTGAAACGCAGCCACGTAAGCCGCTGCCAGCGGCTCCTTGGCGTGGAGAAATTCTTCTGGGGTATAGGTGGCGAGCAGGCGACCGGCCTCGAGCAGGGCGATGCGTGAGCCCAGCAGCAAGGCTTCCCGCAGGTCGTGCGTGACGAACACGGTGGTTTTGCGCAAACGCCGCTGCAGTTCAAGGAACTCGCGCTGCAGCTCGGCGCGGGTGAGCGCATCGAGGGCGCCGAATGGCTCGTCCATCAGGAGAATAGGCGGGTCGGCCGCCAGCGCCCGGGCCACGCCCACGCGCTGCCGCTGTCCACCGGAAAGTTCGCGCGGGCGGCGGGAGGCAATTTGCGGGTCCAGATCTACCAACCGCAGGAGTTCACGCACCCGCTCCCGGATGCGTTGGCCGGGCCATCCTTCCAGTGCGGGCACAAGCCCGATGTTGCGCTCCACCGTGAAATGCGGGAAAAGGCCGACCTCCTGGATGGCATAGCCGATTCTGCGGCGCAATTGAATGGGATCCCAGTCGGTCGAGGCGCGTCCCTCCACCAGCACCTGGCCGGAAGAGGGCTCCAGCAGGCGATTGACCA
The DNA here is from genome assembly GCA_035935775.1 of Terriglobales bacterium. Taxonomy (GTDB): domain Bacteria; phylum Acidobacteriota; class Terriglobia; order Terriglobales; family Acidobacteriaceae; genus JAICWP01. Next base: position 5,573 of record DASYWT010000149.1, on the reverse strand, counting down.
GCTTCAAGGTGGTGGTCTTGCCGGAACCGCTGCGCCCCAGCAGCACCAGCAGCTCGCCGCTGCGCACCGAGAGGTTTAACTCATGGAGAAGGGTCGAGCCGTGGTCGAGGCGGTAGGAGACGTTGCGGAACTCCACGGCCACATCGGGGTGTGTATCCGTCGCCATGAACGTGCCGGGCTGCTGCCTGCGTCCGCGATTCTCGCAGCCGAACGCGCGTTCGCGCAAGCGGCACGCCTGAAAGCCGTGTTCTTCCGAAAACAGGGCTGTCCTGACTCCCGACTACTGACCCCTGACTCCTGGTTTTCCGGGCAGGCCGGTGATGCGGATGCCCGCGCCATGCCCTTTGTAGCGGATGTTGATGCCGATGAGCAGGGCGGTAATCTGCTCCAGGATGCGCGAATTTTCCAGCTTGCCGCCGTCCACGGCGCGGACGCCGGGAATTTTTTCCGCCAGCCCCGACGCCAGCTGGCGGGCGCGCTTGTCGTCGCTGCATACAATCACGTCGCACTCGATGGGCTCGTCCCCGTTGGAGATATCGGCAGAAATGTTGTGAAACGCGGCCGCCACCGTGACTCCGTCGGGCACCAGTTCGGCGGCCTGCTGCGCGCACGAGCCTTGCCACACGCCGAGTGTGCGGGTGGGGCGACCGCCCACGGCCGCCGCCAGCGCCACCGTCGCGTCAATCAGTACGGAACCGGGACGAAAATGCTTCTCCAGTTGTTTCAGCAGGAGGGCGTGGCCTTCGAACGGCACCGTGAGCACCAGCAGATCGGTCGCTTCGCAGACGGCGGAGTTTTCCATGCCTTCGACGCTGGCGCCAGTTCCCGCGCGGCCGGCAATTTCGGCGGCCGCCTTCTGAGCGCGGGCGCGATCCCGCGAGCCGATAATGACGGTTTCACCGGCTCGCGCCCAGCGCAGCGCCAGTCCGCTGCCCGCCGGCCCAGTACCTCCTAACACGCCGATCTTGCTGCTCATGCGGAAGCCACCTGCGGCTGGGTGGCTTGGACGCTGGCCGCTGGTTTCGGGGTGATTCTGGTATAGGCGGTGTTGCGCTCCGCCGGGATGCGGCCAATCTGGCGAATGAGTTCCTGGAACTCTCGCGGGCTGGTGTATTGCCCGGCGGTGGCGCCGGCCTCGCGGGAGATGTTTTCTTCCATCAGCGTGCCGCCGTAATCGTTCGCGCCCGCCTGCAGGCAGAGCTGCGACAAGCCGCGGTTCAGCTTCACCCAGGAGACCTGCACATTCTCAATGGACCCGGCCAGCAGAATGCGCGCCAGGGCGTGAATCTTCAGGTGCTCAGCCAGGGTGGGTCCCGGGCGGGCAATTCCTTGCTGGTAAAGCAGAGTGTTGAAATGCACAAAGCCGAGGGGCACAAACTCGGTGAAGCCGCCGGTCTCCGCCTGAATTTGCCGGAACAGCAGCAGTTGGTTGACCCAGTGCTCCGGCGTTTCAACGTGACCGTACATCAAAGTGGAGGTGCTGCGGATGCCGCAGCGGTGGGCGGTGGTAATCACCTCGCGCCATTGCCGGGTGGAGAGCTTGTTGCGTGAAAGGACGAAGCGCACGTCGTCGTCCAGAATCTCCGCCGCCGTGCCCGGCAGGGTGTCCAGGCCGGAATCACGCAGCAGGGCAAGATAATCGGCGAGCCGCATGCCCGTCAGCTCCACCCCATGAACAATCTCCATGGGCGAAAAGGCGTGAATGTGCAGGCCGGGCACGGCACGCTTCACCGCCAGCAGGATGTCGCGATAGTAGAACGGGGACAGGCCATGCGGCAGCCCGCCCTGGATGCAGACCTCGGTGGCGCCCTGTTCCCAGGCTTCCGCCGCTTTGGCCGCCACCTGGTCCAGGCTGAGGAAGTAGGCGTCAGCTTCGCGCGGGCCGCGGCTGAAAGCGCAAAACTTGCAACCCACAAAGCAGACGTTGGTGAAGTTGATGTTGCGGTTGACCACGTAGGTGACGATATCGCCCACCAGAGCGCGCCGCAATTCGTCGGCGGCGAGCAGCAGCCCAAGCAGGTCGTCGCCCTCGGCCCTGGCGAGCAGAAGGCTCTCCTCACGGCTGAGCACCGCACCATCGCGGGTTTCGAGCACGCGTTCCAGGGATTCTCGAATAGCAGGCGAGACCCGTGACGCCGCTTGCCGCCACTCTTGTTGGTGGAAGTACTGCAGGTCGAATTCGCTCAAACTTCGCGGCATCGCTTTCCCCTCTACCGGAATAAATCGCGTGAGGCGGGGCGGACCAGTTGCGTGGCGTGTCCCTCTCCCGCCGCAAAGCGGAACCCACGAATAATACACGCGGGCGTGTCTTTCAGCTTGCCGCAGACCAGGCCGGCAACGCAAGCCAGCTCGTCGGCTACCGCCTCTACACTGGCGTGCAAGCCGTAGCCATGGTGGTCGCGCCGGCCGCGGTAATCGTGCAGCGGCATCAGGCCGGCGACGCCGATCGCCACTTCGCACAAACCTTCCCGCCAGGGCCGGCCAAAGCTGTCGCTGATGATGACCGCGAGCGAGAGCCGCAGCCTTTCCTGCAGGCGACCGCGCAACTCGGCGGCGGAGCGATCCGGATCTTCCGGCAGCAGGACCGCGCTGCGGCCGCCGTCGACGTTCGAAAGGTCCACGCCGCTGTTGGCGCATACCAGCCCGTGCCGCGTCTGGGTAATGAGGATTCCACTTTCCTGGCGCACAATGCGGACACTTTCGCGCAGCGCCAGTTCCACGACGCGCGCATCAAGGTTGTAGCGCGCCGCCCACTCCGCGGCGTGGCGCGAGGGTTGCACCGTGTCCAGCGCCACGATGCGTCCTTCGGCCTTGGAAACAATCTTGTGCTTGACCACCAGCACGTCGCCATCAGCCAGCTTCATGCCGGCGCGGGACAAACCGCCGAGCAGCAGGGCGCCAATGTCGTCGCCGGCGCGCACTTCGCCGATGCCGCGAATGGGAAGAGCGCGGATTTCGGTGCAGGTTTCAGTCATGCGCGGCGAGCGCCTGGGGCTCGAGCTTCCAGCTTCGCAACAGGCGCTGTGTCCCGGTGTTGCCCCCGGCGGCCAGCAATTCGGCCAGATCGCCTGGATTATCCACGTCCAATCCAATGCGCGGCAGGCGCAGCACGACGCAGGGCATGCCCGTGGCCCGCGCGGCTCGCAGGTGGGGCTGAAAACTGTCGTTGCCGAAGCGCAGAGGGAAGAGGTTGGCGGGACGGCGCCACACGGCGTTGCTGCCGCGCCCATCCCATCCCGGTACCAGCACCGAGCCCTGTGCCGGAGCTGCGTCCAGCACCTGCTCAATGTCCTCCGGTTGAACCAGAGGGATGTCGCCAGGAATCACCATGGTGTTGTCCTCGCCGCGCGCCACGCAGTGCTCGGTGGCATGCGCAATGGCATCGCTTTCGCCCCGGTTGGCGGGATCGGGGATGATGGCGAACCCGTAGCGCTGCGCCAGCGCCCCGGCGAAGGGGTCGCTGGTCACCACGCCAACGCGGGTATGATGGTTCACGGAAGCCAGCGCCTGCAGAACGTCCTGCAACATGGCTTCGGCCAAATCCCGCCGCCTCTTCTGGCTGAGCACGGGCGACAGCCTTTCCTTCGCATTTTCCAGATTCTTTACAGGGATGAGAATCATGGGCTTATCCGGCGCGCGCGGCGGAAGGGGTTACGAGTTCGAGCACGGTCGCGGCCAGCGCGGCCTTGTCAGTGGACGTTTTCATGATGGTTTGGGCGCAGTGCACATGCAGGCCGGAGTCGCGCAGCGCGACCGCGGCTTCGGCATCGCGTTCGTCCACAATGAGCAGGTCGAGAAAATCATCGTAAGCTTGGGCCACCCCGGCAATCGAGACAGGCAGCCCTTGCGCGGCCATTAGCGCGCCCGCCGGGCCGGAAACGGCGGCTCCACCCACGATGGGGCTGATGGCGGCCACGGGCGCGCCTGTAGCCCGCAGTGCCTCGCGAATGCCAGGCACGGCCAGGATGGGGCCGATGCTGGTGATGGGGTTGCTCGGCGCGAGCACCACAGCGCTGGCATGGGCGATCGCCTCCAGCACGCCCGGAGCCGGGCTGGCTTGTTCCGCGCCAACAAAGCGCACACTGCGCACTTCCGGGCGGTAGCGCTCGCGAACAAAGTACTCCTGGAAGCTAAGCTCGCCTTCGGGTGTCGCGACCCGTGTTTCCACGCGCGCGTCACTCATCGGCAGAATGCGCGACGGCACCCCCAGCGCGGCGGCGATTTCGGCGGTAGCCTGCGTCAGCGTGCGCCCGGCGGCCAGCAGTTGCGTGCGCGCCAGGTGCGTGGCCAGGTCGCGATCGCCGACCCGAAACCACGCCGGCGCGCCCATTCGTCCCATGGCGTCCAGACATTCGAAGGTGTCGCCGTCCACGCCCCAGCCGCGCTCTTTGCTGAGCATGCCGGCCAGCACGTACATAATGGAATCGAGATCCGGCGAAACGTGCAGGCCCCACCACTCCAGGTCGTCCCCGGTGTTGACGATGAGCGTGAGCTGGCGCGCAGGCAGCAATTGCCGAAGCGCGTCCACAAATTTGGCGCCGCCGGTGCCGCCGGTGAGCACGGTTATCATGCGGCCCTCCGGGCATAGCCTTCGTTGTCCGCCACGGCCGCAAGCTTGGCCCGCAGCAAGTCCGATCCGCCGCTCACTGCCGCGGGAATGAATTCGGGATAGACGGGCAGGCGCTGTCGCAGCTCATATCCCCTGGCCCGGGTGCGCGCGTCCAAATCCTGCAGATGGGGCCAGGGCGCCTCGGGATTGATGAAATCTGGAGTGAGGGGAGAAACTCCGCCCCAGTCATTGATGCCGGCATCGAGCAGCGAGTCGTAATTGGGCGACGTGAGGTTGGGAGGAGCCTGGATATTCATGTCGCCCAGCAGCAGCCGCGACACCGCCACCGTGCGCAGCATCTCGCCGTGGCTGGGCTCCGCCCAGTTGCGCATGGGAATGCCTGGCTTTACGCGGAAGTTCTGAACGATTACTTCCTGGATGTGGCCGTAACGATCGTGGAGTTCGCGTATGGCCAGCAGGGTGTCAACGCGGTCTTCCATGGTTTCGCCGATTCCGATAAGCAAACCGGTGGTGAAGGGAATTCCCAGCTTGCCCGCGTCTTCTAAGACCTGCAGACGTCTGGCGGGAATTTTGTCTGGAGCGTTGTCATGCGCCGCGCCGGGACGAAGCAGGGCGTTGCTGGTGCTTTCCAGCATCATTCCCAGGCTGGGTGAGTACGCCGCCAGCCGCTTCAGCCATTGCGCGCTCATCAACCCGGGATTGGCGTGCGGCAGCAGCCGTGTTTTGCGCAGCACCAGTTCGCACATGGCCTCAAGGTAGTGAAGTGTGGAGTTGTAGCCGAGTTCGTGCAGCCTCTGGCGCATCTCGGGGAAGAGCAGTTCGGGTTTGTCGCCGAGGCTGAACAGGGCCTCGGTGCAGCCCAGTTTTTCGCCTGCCTTGGCTACCGCGAGCACTTCATCCGGCGACATGGTGTGCGCGCCGGGCTGGCCGGGATCGCGGCGAAAAGTGCAGTAGCCGCAGTAGTCCCGGCAAAGGGTGGTCAGGGGGATAAAAACCTTGCGCG
>DASYWT010000148.1:0-9178 GCA_035935775.1 Terriglobales bacterium | reverse complement strand
GTAGCAGTGGGGGCGCTGCTCGCGGTGGGCGCGAGCTTCCGTACGGGGCGGCTCGATCCCGGACGAGCCCTGAAGGAAGGCGGTGAACGCACCGCCAGCGGGCGCAACCGGCTGCGCAGCGCGCTGATTGTGAGCCAGGTGGCCGCCGCCATGGTGCTGCTGGTGGGCGCCGGACTGATGATTAAGGGTTTTCTGCACCTGGTGGACGTATACAGCGGGCTGCAGCCGGCGAACGTGATCACCATGCAGGTGAGCCTGCCCGACCGCAGCTACACCGACGCCGCAAGCATCAATGCATTCCAGCAGCGCATGCTGGAGGGAATTGCCGGCTTGCCCGGCGTGCAGGGCGCCGGCATCGCCAGCAACATTCCTGCCAGCAATGTGGACAATGCCCAGGTCGCATTCACGGTGGAGGGGCGGCCGGCTTTTCGCGAGACTGACCTGCTGAGCGCCCGCCGGCAGACAGCCAGTGCCGGCTTCTTCCCCGCGCTGCACATCCCGCTGCTCGCAGGCCGCAATTTCAACGACCACGATAACAGTGAGGCCCCGGCGGTGGCGCTGATCAGCCAGACCATGGCGGCGCGCTTCTGGCCCCGGTCCAATCCCATTGGCCGACGTTTCAAATTGGGTACAACGCAGTCCGCCGCACCCTGGCTTGCCGTGGCCGGGGTGGTTGGCGACGTGAAGCAAAATTGGTTCGACCCCAAGCCCACGCCCACAATCTACCTGCCTTACCAGCAGGCGCCGAGGAACGTGGTGAACGTGGTGGTGCGCACCAGCTACGGCCTCGCAAGTCTGGCGCCCGCGATTCGCGCCCTGGTGCAGCGCCTGGATCCACAAGTGGCCATCAGCGAAGTGCAGGACATGCAGGGAGTGATCTCCGATTCGATTTCGCCGGTGCGGCTGATGGGCCTCCTGATGATGGTCTTCGGCGGGGTGGCTTTGGCGCTGTCAGCAGTGGGCGTGTACGGAGTGCTGGCGCATGCGGTGGAGGAGCGCATGCACGAATTTGGGGTTCGGGCGGCTCTGGGGGCGCGCCCGCAGCAACTGCTCCGCCTGGTGTTGGGACAAGCGCTCAAGCTGTCTGGGTGGGGACTGGCGGTAGCCCTGCCGGTGGCCCTGGCGCTCAGCCGGCTGATGGCTACGTTTCTGTTCGGGGTGGTTACGCTGCAGGCGGCGGTTCTGCTGGCCCTTGCAGTATTGCTGGTGTTGGTCGCGCTGGCAGCAAGCTATTTGCCGGCGCGGCGGGCAACGCGGGTGGATCCGATCGTCGCACTGAGGTACGAGTGACGAATCCTTTGCGAAAACCGCAAAGGTGGGGCACCCGGGAGTGATTTGAGGCTGATATGGAAACCGTGCTGCATGATGTTCGCTATGGGCTGCGCCTGCTGCGCAAAAGCCCCGGCTTTACGGCCGTGGCCCTCATCACGCTGGCCCTGGGCATTGGCGCCAACACGGCGATGTTCAGCGCCGTGAACGCAGTGCTGCTGCGCTCGCTGCCCTTTCGCGATCCTGGCCAGGTGGTAGTGCTCTGGGAGACGAACCCGCAGGTGGAAGGGTTCATCGGGCAGCGCCTGCCGGTGCGGCTGGAGAGCTATTTACGCTGGAAACAGGACGCGCATTCCTTTCAGGACATCGCCGCCTACCACACCGGCATAAGCCAGGGCTCCTCTGGGAGCTCGGCCGTCAATCTCACCGGGATTGCCAAACCGGAACGCGTAGAGTCGGCATCCGCCTCCAGCAACTTTTTCTCCATGCTGGGAGTGAATGCCGAACTTGGCCGCACTTTCGCGCCGCAGGAGGGCGAGCCGGGGCAGGACCGTGTGGTCATCATCAGCCACCCGCTTTATCAGAAGATGTTCGGGAAAAACGCGCAGGCGCTGGGCCGCGACCTAACCCTGAATGAGGTCCATTACCGCATCATCGGCGTTTTGCCTGCCAGCTTCCATCTGCCGGCCATGTGGGAAGGCCTTTCGCAGGACAAGCCGGAGGTATGGATTCCGATGAATACCAGCTCCGGCCAGGCGAAGGAGGTTCTGCAGAACAGCCAGAACGTGGTGCTCGGGCGGCTGAAGCCGGGTGTCTCACTGGCGCAGGCACGCAGCGAACTGCAGGTGATCGAAGCCCGCTTGCGGCAGGAAAAGCCGGATGAGTATCGGGACTACGGCACCCACGTGTTCACCGTTGACACGGAGAATGTGGCCGGTACGCTGCGGCGCAGCCTTCTGATTCTGCAATTTGTGGTCGGCTTCGTGCTGCTCATCGCCTGCGTCAACGTTGCTAACCTGCTGCTGACGCGGGCCGCGGGGCGGGAAAAGGAAATTGCTATCCGGGTGGCCCTCGGGGCCAACCGCGGGCGGCTGGTTCGCCAGGCGATGAGTGAGAGCTTGTTGTTCAGCCTGCTGGGCGGCGCCGCCGGCTTATTGCTGGCCTGGTGGGGAATTCGCGGCGTGCGCGCGCTGGCGCCGGCTGACATTCTTGGCCTGCAGCAGCTCAGCATTGACCCCGGCGTTCTGGCATTTACCTTCGGCGTGATGCTGGTGGCTGGGCTGTTGTTTGGCCTCGCTCCCTCGCTGCATGTGGCCCGCCAGGACATTCAGCACAGCATGGGCAAGGGGGCGCGTTCGGGCAGCGGCGGAATCTCGCGCAAGCTGAGAACAACCCTGGTGATCGCGGAAATCTCGCTGGCGGTGATTCCGCTGGCGGGAGCCGGTCTGATGGTGCGCACCCTGCGCGCCTTGCTGGCACAGGACCCGGGCTTCAATCCCCAGCACGTACTCGCGGCACAGCTCTCCTTGCCTCCGCTTCACTATTCCAATCCCGAGCAGCAGCGGGCCTTCGGTGCGCAGCTGTTGCAGTCGTTGCAGGCGATTCCGGGAGTGCGCTCGGCCAGTCTTTCCAGCGGCTTACCCATGCAGAACATAAGCCTCTCAGGAATCCACCTGGAGGGGGAAAGCTCCAAGACGTCCAACCGGACCGCCGACTACCAGTACGTTTCCGAGGATTACTTTCAAACCATGGGCTCAACGCTGCTGCGCGGCCGCGGTTTTACCCGGCAGGAGACAGAGCAGTCGGCGGGCCTGGCAATAGTGAACCAGGCCCTGGCGCAGCAGTTGTGGCCGAACCAGGATCCGATTGGCAAGGTGCTGTACCTGGATCAAAACGGAAGCTCTACGCGTGAGCAGGTGGTTGGCGAGGTGCCCAACACGCACCAGTTGTCGCTCGATTCGCCGCAGCGTCCCGAGATGTATCTGCCCAAACGCGCCTACAGCGACATGAGCCTGGTGGTGCGCGGTAATAGCGATCCCATGGCGCTGGTTCCTGCTGTCACGCAGGCTGTGCTCAGATTGGATAAAAACCTGCCGCTTTATGAAGTGCAGCCACTGGGCGAGGTGCTGCGCGACAGCGTTTCCCAACAGCGTTTCACTATGTTCCTGCTGATCGCATTCGCCGGGCTCGCCCTGGCGCTCTCCGCCATCGGGCTTTACGGCGTGCTGGCCTATATGGTGAGCCGGCGGACGCAAGAGATTGGAGTGCGCATGGCATTGGGGGCGCAGGCCGCCAGCGTTCTGACCATGGTATTGCGGGAGGGGGTAATGGCGGCGGCCGCCGGGCTGGGCCTGGGGATCGCCGGGGCGCTGATTCTCGCCCGCCTTATGTCCACGCTGCTGTTCGGAGTGAAAGCGGACGATCCGATAACGTTTTCCGCCGTGGTGGTGCTGATCGCCGCCATAGCAGTGCTGGCCAGTTACGTGCCGGCGCGGCGGGCGAGCAAGGTAGATCCCCTGGCGGCGCTGCGATACGAGTGAGGAGATCCGGGCTGCGCCACGCCGTATAGGCGGAGCCCATGGAACACGATTTGAGAGCAAGGCCGGCGGAGGCCGGCGCTAATCCTATGGTGTGGTGACTATGAAAAAAATCAATGGTGTATTGTGCGCAACATGCGGCCTGCTTCTGATTGTGGCGGCTGCGACGGTTTCTTCTTCGGCTCAAGTGTTCAGATTTCCCAACGCAGGGTCGCAGTTTCCCAACCTGCTGAATCCTTACTCGCCGGTACAAGTGCCGCAGCCGAGTCTGAGCAACACTCCAAGGCTGGACTCGCTAATGCAAAACGGCAGGCTCATGCTGTCTCTGAGCGATGCCGTGGCGCTGGCCCTGGAGAACAACCTGGACATCGCGATTGCCCGCTACAACCTTTCTATTGCCGACACGGACATCTTACGGGCGAAAGCGGGCTCGGAGATCCGCGGCGTGGCCACGGGGCTGGTGGAGGGAACGCCGGGCGGCGGCGTGGGCGGTTTTGGAACCGGGGCGCAGGGCTCGGGTGCTGGCGGCACCAGCGGCGGCGCGGGTGGCGCCGGCGGCGGCGCTTCCGGACTGGTGGAGTCCACCCTGGGTGCGGGGACTCAACTGGAGCCTTACGATCCGCAACTGGTCGGCAAGATGTACATCAACCACGTAGCCCAGCCCATCAACAACGCCGTTACCATCGGCCAAGTCCCGGTATTCCAGCAGAACACAACCAACGCCAATTTCGAGTACACCCAGGCGTTTCCCAGCGGCACCCTGATGTTGCTGGACTTCAATAACCTCCGCGGCACGGACAACAGCCAGTTTGATTTGCTGGTGCCGCAGGTGTTCTCCCAGTTCCGGCTGGAAGTGAAACAGCATCTGCTGGCCGGATTCGGCCCGGGACCCAACCTGCGCTTCGTACGCATCGCGAAAAACAACCGCGAGATCTCTGATGTGGCTTTCCGCAACCAGGTGATTGCCACCGTGTCGCAAATTCAGAATATCTACTGGGACCTGGTGGACGCTTATGAAGACGAGAAGGTCAAGGAGCGGTCGCTGAACCTGGCGGAGAAGACGCTTTCCGACAACCGCGAGCAGGTGCGCATCGGCGCGCTGCCGGCGATCGAAGTAACCCAGGCGGAAAACGAAGTGGCCAGCCGTAAGCAGGACCTGATCATCGCGCAGACCAGCTTGCAGCTGCAGCAATTGCTGATGAAGAACGCGGTTACGCGCAACCTGAGCGATACCTTTATCGCCGCCGCCCCGGTGGTGCCCACCGATACCATGTACGTGCCGGAGAAGGAGCCAGTGCGGCCGATTCAGGATTTGCTCCAGGACGCCTATTCCCACCGCCCTGAGCTGGCACAGGCGCGCATAGACCTGACCAACCGCGAAATCAGCCGCAAGAGCGCCAAGAATGCGCTGCTGCCCACGGTGGACCTGGTGGCCTGGTATGGCGCCTCAGCCCTGGCTGGAGTGCAGAACCCGGCCTTCACCTGCGCGCCCGGCGTGCAACCCAATCCCAACTCGATTCAATGCCTGCCCCCGGGAACCGTAGCCACCACCGGATACGGCAACGCTTTCTCCAAGCTGTTTCACAACGAGTTTCCTGACTACGCAGTAGGGTTCCAAGTGAATATTCCGTTCCGCAACCGGACGGCCAAGGCGGACCAGATCCGCTCCGAACTGGAATACCGGCAGGCGCAGATGCGCCTGCAGCAACTGCAGAACGAGATCGGCATCGAGGTGCGCAATGCGCAGTTTGCCCTGCAGCAGAACCGGGCGCGGGTGGAAGCGGCCACCACCGCGCGCGACCTGGCGCAGCACACCTTCGAGATCGAACAGAAGAAGTACGCCCTGGGCGCCTCCACCAGCTACCAGGTGCTGCAGACACAACGCGACTTGGCGCAGGCGGAATCGGCAAGAGTGGCGGCCATGGCGGCCTATGAGAAGTCACGGGTTGAATTGGATCGCGTGACCGGCCTGACGCTGACCCACAACGGGATCGAAATCGCCGATGCCGAGAACGGGCGCGTGCAGAAGGCGCCGGAGATTCCGGGCGTGATGCCGCGCACCGATGTGAACGACCCCAAGCCCGCTCCCGCCAACGAGCCGCCGGGGCCCTCGCTGTGAAGGAGGCCATGACGGAACGTATACAATCCTCGGGTAAGGCCGCCAGAATGACACCTGCCAGCCTGCCCGCGCCGCGCATACTGGTTGCCGATGACCAGCACGACGTCATCGAAGCCCTGCGCCTCCTTCTGAAGCCCGAAGGCTATCAGGTGGGCGCGGTGTCTTCCCCGGCGGGCGTGCTCGAGGCACTGCAGAAGCAGGAATTCGATGCCGCCCTGATTGACCTGAATTACACCCGCGACACCACCTCCGGCCAGGAGGGCCTGGATTTACTTTCTGAGATTCAGGCTGGCGACAGCACCTTTCCGGTAATCGTAATGACCGCCTGGGGGAATGTGGACCTGGCGGTGGAGGCGATGCGTCGTGGAGCCCGCGATTTCATCCAGAAGCCATGGGAGAACGCGCGTCTGCTTTCGGTATTGAGCACGCAGGTGGAACTGGGCCGGGCGCTGAGAATGGGACAACGGCTGGAGGCGGAAAACCGGCTGCTGCGGGCGGAGGGCCGGCCCACCTTCATTGCCGAATCGGACGCCATGAAGCCCATCCTGCAGCTCATTACCCGGGTGGCGCCTTCGGACGCGAACGTCCTCATCACCGGCGAGCATGGCAGCGGCAAGGAAGTGGTGGCTCGAACGCTGCATGCTTTGTCCAACCGCACCCATCGCCCCTTCGTGGCGGTTAACACCGGCGGCCTGCCCGAGGGTGTGTTCGAAAGCGAGCTGTTTGGCCATGTCAAAGGCGCGTTTACCGACGCCCGGGCCGACCGCGTCGGCCGCTTCGAACTGGCGGATGGCGGGACCATCTTCCTGGACGAGATTGCCAATGTTCCGCCGGCGCAGCAGGCCAAACTGCTGCGCGTGCTGGAATCGGGGGAGATGGAACCGGTGGGTTCGTCGAAGACGCGGCGGGTGAATGCGCGCGTGGTTTCCGCCACCAACGCCGACCTGAACCAGGAAGTGGCGGCGGGGCGCTTCCGCCAGGACCTGCTGTTTCGCTTGAACACGGTGGAGGTTCATTTGCCGCCTCTGCGCGAACGCCGCCAGGATATTTCCGTACTGGCCATGAATTTCCTGAAGCGCTATTCGGAACGCTACAGCAAGCACCTCAACGGCTTTGACGCCGCTGCCTTGCGTGCCATGCTGGAGTATTCCTGGCCGGGGAACGTTCGTGAACTTGACCACTCGGTGGAGCGCGCGGTATTGCTGGCCGAGAGCGAGCAGGTCCGCGTAAGCGATCTGGGGCTGCGTGGCGCCCGCGACGGTGGGCAAAAGATGGAAGATATGAGTCTGGAAGAAGTAGAGTCGCTGCTGGTACGCAAGGCGCTGGCCCGCTATGGGGGTAATATCAGCCAGGCGGCGGAAGCGCTGGGCCTGAGCCGCAGCGCCCTCTACCGGCGTCTGCAGAAGTATGGAATCTGATCTGGCCAAACCGGCCGCAACCCAGTCCTCCCGCACCCTGACTGCCACTGGTCGCCCGCGACCTCGGAGCCGGCGGCGAATCGCTCACGAAAACCGGGTCTTGCTCTTCGCTCTGGCTTCCGGCTTAGCCGGTGTGATTCCGGCCATGATCCTGCTGTGGACAGGGTCCTTTTCCGGCAGCACGCAGTGGACCCTCACCGTGGTGATCGTTACCTGCTGGCTGGCCTTTTCCTTCACCGTGCGCGGCACCGTACTGCGTCCGCTGCAAACCCTGGCCAACATGCAGGCAGCCCTGCGCGAGGGTGACTTCTCCATGCGCGCGCGCGTGGGCAATCCCGAAGACGCCCTGGGCGAACTGATGCGCGAAGTTAACGCTCTCTCCGAAATGCTGCGCGAGCAGCGCCTGGGCGCCATGGAGGCCAGCGCCCTGCTGGGTACGGTGATGGCGGAAATTGACGTCGCGGTGTTTACTTTTGACCCTCAGTCGCGCCTGCGGCTGGTGAACCGCGCCGGCGAAAGGCTGCTCAGTCAGAACGTGGAGCGCTTACTGGGTAAGACGGCGGCGGAGCTCGGCTTGGCGGATTGCCTGGAAGGGGAGATGGGCCGCACCATAGAGAAGAGCTTTCCCGGACGCGCCGGGCGCTGGGGCTTGCGTCGCACCGTTTTCCGCCAGGGCGGTGCCCCTCACCAGTTGCTGGTGATATCGGATTTGAGCCGGGCCCTGCGGGAGGAGGAGCGGCAGGCCTGGCAACGTCTGGTACGGGTGCTGGGCCACGAGATGAACAATTCGCTGGCGCCCATTTCCTCCATCGCGCAAAGCCTCGAAACCCTCCTTAAGCGCGAGCCGCGCTCCGCCGACTGGGAAGAGGACCTGCGCCGCGGGCTGAAAATCATCTCGGAGCGCTCTGAGGCGCTTAGCAAGTTCATGCGCGACTACTCGCGGCTGGCCCGCCTGCCCAAGCCGCAGCTTCAGGAAGTAGACTTGGGCGCGCTGGTGCGCGCCGCGGCCGGCGTGGAGACCCGCCTGCCGGTCGAGGTGGTGCCCGGACCGGACATCAGGTTGCAAGCCGATCCTGACCAACTGCAGCAAGTCCTCATTAATCTGATCCGCAACGCGGCCGACGCATCCCTGGAGACTCAGGGCAAGGTCAGCGTGGGCTGGCAGAGAAATGGCGCTTCTCTCGATGTCTGCGTGCGCGATGAGGGCCTGGGCATCGCGAATCCCGGCAACCTGTTCGTGCCGTTTTTCACCACCAAGCCCGGGGGATCGGGTATTGGGCTGGCGCTCAGCCGGCAGATCGCCGAAGCCCACGGCGGCACCGTGCAACTCGCCAATCGCTCCGAAGGCAAAGGCTGCGAAGCACGGCTGCACTTGCCCTTGTAGCGAATTGCGGACACCCACAACGTGCGACGGGCTATTCGCTGGACCGGCCCTTCATTTGCCCTTCCTGCACCGGAGCGGTCTTTGCCCGGGTTGAAGCGGTACGGATCAGGAGAATCGCCAGGGAAAGGATCAGCAGATAGGTAATTACGCCGCCGCCCACGTGGGCGGCGAAGGCGATCACCCAAAGTGCGACCAGGACAATAAAAATCGCCCAGAAAATCTGGGCGGACGGCGAATGGCTGGGCTCGGTCGCTTTCATCTATGTCTCGCTAGAGGGCTCGGACTGGAGACCTGCTTTGCCGTCCATTATTGCATTTGGGCAACCACTTGATTCTTCCGCTCAACCCAGAAGATTCAACGAAGGAGTGCAGGCTGCTAGATAAGAGAACACCTTGCGGGGTGAAAAGGTTTGCATGGAAAGACAAAGAATGGGCATGAGGGAGAACCTGCG
>DASYWT010000147.1:0-3510 GCA_035935775.1 Terriglobales bacterium | reverse complement strand
AGGGCGCGGGCAGTGGCCCGCATGGCCGGACCCTGGCACAACATAACATCGGCGTGGCGCGGCGAGCCCACCAGCCTGATGCCGAAGCGCTCCGCGTCGTAATACGAGGTGAGCGCATTCAGCACCTCGATATCGCAGCCGTTGCAGCCGCCGCTGTTGGCGTGATACACCCACAACGACCGGCCGAACATTTTCTGGCACACCTGCTTCAGCATGGCCGCCTACCAATCCATTTCGATGGCGATGTCTTTCACCGCCGCTTCGCGCTCCTGATACGCGCGGGCTCCAAAAATCCAGCGCTGGTTTTGCAGGTCATCAAAGCGATACCCGGTCAGCTTCAGCTTTTCCACCGCCGACTCATCCTTGAAGCAGCGCCCGCAGCGCTGGCAGGTGCTCATGAACAGCTCCAGGCGCTGCTGGGAGTCGCCAACGTTGTTGGTGCTGGTCTCAAATTCCTGGCTCATGGTGATGGCTTTTTCCGGGCACACCTCGGCGCAGCGGCCGCAATAGGTGCAGCGCGCGCCCACGTACTGCAGGATGCGCAGCTCCTGGCAGACGTCAAAGACCAGGATGGAGCGGGCGGGGCAGTTATTGGCGCATCCAGCGCAGCCCACGCACTTGGCGGCGTCGAATATTGGGCGCCCGCGGAAGCCTTCGGGCGTGGGCTTCCCCTGCGGCGGGTAAGGCAGCGTGACTTTGCCCGCGCTCAGGCAGAGCAGCGTTTCCTCGAGCTTGCTCAACAGCGAAATGGTTTCATCTCCTCAATAGCCCAATGTCGCCAATACCAGCGCCACCATGGAAGCTCCCAGCAGGCCGGCGAAATACCGCAGGGCCTGATCAATGCGGTAGCGCGCATGCGTGGCCGCGACCACTGTCACCAGCAGCACCATGGCGAATACTTTTGCCCAGAACAGCAGCCATCCCAGAGGGAAGCGAAGCTGCGCGCCCCAGGGCAGGAAGAGGGCGGCGAATAACGCGCTGTAAATGATGAGCCGGGCCATGTGTGCATATTGAAACAGCGCCAGCTTGGGCCCGGAATACTCCAGCAAAGGCCCCTCCATCAGCTCCGTTTCCGCCTCCGCGACATCGAAGGGCACGCGCTGCACGAAAGCGGGGAAGGAAAGCAGCATTATCGTCACCATCACCAGCCCCGACCAGGGAATGCCGCTGCTGGTGTACACCGATCCACTCAAAACCGCATCCAGACGGAGCGATCGCGCATGCACAGCGCCCACGATGATGGCCACCGCCAGCAGCGGTTCCAGGGTGATCATGGTCATCATTTCGCGGCTGACCCCAATCAGGGAGTAGGTCGAACCAGCCGCCATGCCGGCCAGGAGCGTGCTGATGCAGCAAAGCGTGAGCAGGTAGATGAGCAGAATGACGTCTCCCGCCGCATTCATGGGAGCACCGAAGCCCATCGGCAGGAGGCAGGCCACCGCCAGCACCGTGGCCAGCGACAGGAGGGCGACGAAGCGCTGCATCCCCGGCGTTTCCCCGGACTCGATGTCTTCTTTGCCCAGCAGCTTCAGGAGGTCGAAATAGGGCTGCAGCAGCGGCGGTCCCTGGCGGGATTGAATGCGGGCAGTCAACTTGCGCACTACGCCCTGCAGCAGCGGCGCCAGGGCCAAAACCGCCGCCACATTCAGCATGCCGCCGAAGATTGCCCATGCAAGGCGCATGGTGTTCTATTTCCTTCCCTGGCTCAGAGCCAGCAGTTCTTTCTGCGACCAGGTCCTCTTCCCGCCCGAACGGAGCTCGATGGTCTCCAGGCGATCGGTACAGGAAAAACACGGGTCAATGCTGCCCAGCGAAATGGTCATGTCGGCGATCTGCTGGTCGCGGATCATCGCCGGCACCGCCTGCAGGTTCTGGTAAGTCGGCGCCCGCACCCGCCAGCGCCGCGGTCGGTTGTTTTCCCCGGTGATGACGAAGTGGTGGCTCTCGCCGCGCGGCGCCTCCACCGATGACAAGCCGATGCGCCCTACCGGCAGCTCGTCTTTGATCTCCAGTTGCAGCGGACCAGGTTCCATCTTGTCGAGGCACTGGCGGATGATGGCGATAGACTCGAACACTTCCTTCATGCGCACCACCACGCGCGACCATACATCGCCGTCTTCGGCCGTGATGACCTGGAAGTTCACCCGGTCGTAGGCGGCATAGGGGTGGTCGCGCCGGCAATCAATGTCCACACCTGCCGCCCGCGCCACCGGCCCCACCGCGCCCGTGTTCTTCACTACCTTTTTGCCGGCTATCCCCACTCCCCGCGTGCGTTTCTGGATGTTCTTGTCGCGGCTGACCGCGCCCACCAGCGGCTGCCACTCCGCTTCCAGCTTGTCCAGGACCTTGCCCAGCTCGGCCTTCAACTCGGGCGTGATGTCCCAACGCACGCCGCCGACTACGCAAAGCCCATAAGTTTTTCGATTGCCGGTGATTTTCTCCGCGATCCACATGACCGGCTCGCGAATGCGGAAGGCCTGCATAAACAGCGTGTCGAAGCCGACGATGTGGCAGGCCAGGCCGACCCACAGCAGGTGGCTGTGCAGACGCTCTAATTCGAGCATGATGGTGCGGATATATTCGGCTCGAGCCGGCGGGGGCAGCGCCGCGGCAGCCTCCACCGCCTGCGTGTAGGCCACGCTGTGCACGCAGCCGCAGATGCCGCAAATGCGCTCCGCCAGCACGGGAATGTCGTTGTAGCTCATGACCGATTCCGCCAGCTTCTCGATGCCGCGATGGGCCATAAAGCCGCGATACTCGCAGCCGCGCACCATTTCGCCTTCCACGTAGAGCCGAAAATGCGCCGGCTCGTCCAGCGTGGGGTGGAAAGGCCCGAACGGCACCACGGTGCAGCCCTCGGGCGGTTCTTCAAATTCGAACAGGGCGTCCTCTTTAAAGTCTGTCGGCACGTGGTTCCAGGGCACGTCCTTGCGCAGAGGGTGGACGCCCTCGGGCCAACCGTCAGGCAGGACCAGCCGCTTGGGATAGGGGTGACCAACGGATTCAATGCCCACCAGGTCGCGCATTTCGCGCTCCGCCCAGTTGGCGGCGGGCACGACATCGGAGATGCTCTCGATCCTTGGTGTGTCGGCGGACAATTGCGTCAGCACGCTGCAAAGCAGATGGTCCTTATCGAAGGCAAAGTCGTGGGCCACAACGTAGCTACCGGAAAATGGCCGGTCATCGGCGCCGATGCTGATCACGTAGCGGGCATCGAGGTCGCGGAAAATGTATTGGCACAGCTGCTTCACGGCTTCCGGCTTGACCCACATAAAGAGCTGGCGCTCGCTGGGCAGGTCAGCGCGCAGGATGGCGCTGTCGAACTTCTCTCTCAACTGCTTGAGCCGTTCGCGCGCAATCATGATGCCCGTCCCTTTACAACTACCGGCTTGCCATCATTGGTGCCGCCCAGCCACTGGAAGTGTCGCTTGATTTCTCCGTAGAAATTGTGCGCGACGTAGCGTTCGTGCTCGGTTTCCGGCGCGTACCCGCACAGCCAAGGCGCCGCAG
>DASYWT010000146.1:0-17096 GCA_035935775.1 Terriglobales bacterium | reverse complement strand
CGCGCGCTATGGCTGGGCCGGGAGCCTCATGGAGCGCGCGGCTGAGGGCGGGAACGCGGCTCGGCCCGTACGAAGTTCTGGAGCCGCTGGGCGCGGGCGGTATGGGGCAGGTGTATCGCGGGCGGGACACGCGGCTCGAGCGCAGCGTGGCCATCAAAGTTCTGCCCCCGCATCTTGCAGAAGATACTGAACTGCGCCGGCGCTTCGAGCGCGAGGCGCGCCTCATTTCCAGCCTGTCGCATCCGCACATCTGCACCCTGTTCGACATTGGGCAGCACGAGGGCGTGGAATTTCTCGTCATGGAGTTGCTCGAAGGCGAGACCTTGGCAGAGCGCCTGCAGCGCGGACCGATGCCGGCCGAGCAAGTCCTCAAGATTGGAATTGAGATCGCCGACGCACTTGAAAAAGCGCACAAGCAAGGCTCGGGGATCGTGCATCGTGACCTGAAGCCGGCAAACATTATGCTGACGAAATCGGGCGCGAAGCTGCTGGATTTTGGCCTGGCGAAGTACACAGTCTCTGCCGCGCAAGAGGCGGTAATGTCAACTCTCGCGATCAGCGATAGCAATATCACCAGCAAAGGCGAGATTGTTGGCACGTTCCAATACATGGCCCCGGAGCAGCTCGAAGGCAAAGAGGCGGACGCGCGCACGGATATCTTCGCGTTAGGCGCGGTGCTGTACGAAATGGCGACGGGACGAGCTGCTTTTCAGGGAAGAACGCGCGCCAGCCTGATTGCCAACATCATGAATTCGGAGCCAGCGCCGATCAGCACGCTGCAGCCGCTTTCGCCGCCGGCGCTCGACCGGGTCATCAGAACGTGCCTGGCGAAGGATCCCGATGAGCGCTGGCAGACCGCACACGACGTAAAGCTGGAGCTGAAGTGGGTGCTCGAAGGCGGGTCGCAGGCGGGAGTAGCGGCTCCGGTCGCCGCCCGACGGAAGAACCGCGAGCGAGCCGCGTGGATTGCGCTGGCGGTGCTCGCCGCAACGACCACCATCATCGCTATCGCGTATGTTGATCGTGAGATGCAGCCGGCACCGCTGATTCACTTCACCGTGGAATCGCCAGCAGAGCCCTTAGAGTACATCGTCCCGATGGTGCTCTCCCCCGATGGAAAGCGGTTGGCATTCGTTGCGAACGATGAGCAGCAGACGCCATCGCTTTGGGTCAGAGCGCTGGATTCGAGCGAACCGGTTCGCCTGGAAGCCACGGCGGGAACGGCAAAATGGGTGGTGGCGTGGTCGCGCGACAGTCATTCATTGTTCTTCGCCATGCACGATAAGGCACGCAATGTGGACAGACTGATGCGGGTCGCAATTTCAGGCGGCTCAGCAGAGATGCTCTGCGATCTTCCTGCCAACACGGCGTTCATTTCGGCGAATCAAGATAATCAGTTGCTGCTGATGGCTCCCGATGCGTCGCTCAAGCTAGGTTCGACCTCGGACTGCTCCATAAAGCAGGCAGCACCGTGGGACCGCGAAAAGTATAACATCGGGGAGCGCTGGCCGACTTTCCTTCCCGATGGGCAGCACTTCGTGTACGCCGCATTGCGCAGTGACAAGCGGCACGACATCTACTCGGGATCGCTGGACGGCAAGCCGGGAAAGCTGCTGGTTCACAATGCCGCAGCTCCGACCTTTGCACAAGGCAAGTTGTTCTTCGAGCGCGATGGCTACCTCTATGCTCAGCCCTTTGATCCTGACAGCCTGAAGCTCAGCGGCGAAGCCTCACAGGTCCTGCGCACACAGTTGGCCTTTTTAGGCGTCGGCGGAGTCGCAAATTACTCGGTCGCTGCAAACGTGCTCGCCTACCATGCGCAGTTGTATCCAAAGATGGAGCTTTCCTGGGAGGATTTCAACGGTAAACGGTTAGGTGCCCTCGCCGAACCTTCGTTCTGGCAGAATCCACGGGTATCGCCGGACGGGACCAAGGTTCTTGCCTCAAATTCCGACCCCCTGACCCATACCGGTGACCTTTGGATGCTCGACAGCACGAGAAAGACTGTGACGGCGGTAACGCATGAAGCTCCAATTGCAGGCGTATTGGGTATTTGGTCGCCGGACGGGAAACGCATCGCACTAGATGAAGTTGGCGGGGGCTCCGAGATAATTTACATTCAGGAAGCTAATGGCTCACGCACAAAATTGAGCTCTCCTGATCCAAAGAACGACTACATCCCGAGGGATTGGTCGCCGGACGGCTCGTCGCTGCTGTACTGGGAAGGCGACAATACGAAGGCATTGGGGTACTTCGGCGTCTATCCATTGACCGGGGACTCAAAACCATATCGGCTCTTTGAAGAGCTGCCTAGCAATATCCCGGATGCGCGCTTCTCACCAGACGGAAAGTGGATTGCATTCACGTCAGACCAATCCGGCCATTCTGAAATTTATGTTGCGCCATTTGGCCGGCCGGGCGCGCCGGTGCAGATATCAACGAGCGGCGGACAAAATGTTCGGTGGATGCCGGACGGAAAGCACCTCCTTTATATCTCGCCCGACCATCAGGTGATCACTGTTCCGCTGGAGCTGGGAGTAACAGTGCAGGCGGGAGAGCAACGGGCGCTGTTCCAGCTGCCGCCCACCCCCCCAAACAGCCCGTTGGAGTTTGACGTTGCACGCGATGGAAAAAAACTTTTGGTAGCGGCGCCGGTTGGACGCGCCAGCGCGCCGATCACCATCATCGTGAACTGGCGATCTGAACTCAAGAGGTGACCGCCCGGTCCGGCTTACGCACTCCTCGCCACGGCCGCGCCGCCCGCGATGAATTCGCGAATGAAGGAATTGATCAGCTCCGGCTTTTCGTGAATCACCCAGTGCGAGCCATCGGGCACGCGGCGCACGGTCAACTCAGGAACAAATTGCTCCAGGCCGTTCAAATTGCCGGTGAGCAGGTAGGGATCCTGTTCGCCCCAGATCACCAGGGTGGGAACTTCGATCCTGAGCGCCTGCAACTGCGCTGCTAATTCTTCCGGCCGCTGTTCCGCAGCTGCCGGCGGCCCCGCATGCGCCGCCCGGTAATAGTTCAAACCTCCGGTCAGCGCGCCAGGCTGCGCCCACGCCTGCAGGTAGGCCTCGACGTCTTCGGCCGCAAAGTATCCCTGCTTAAAACCGGGCTGCAGTAGAACCTCGCTCAAGGCAAAAAAGTTGCCGGCGCTAAGCATCTGTTCCGCTGCCGGTGTGCGGAACGTAAGCATGTACTGGCTGGCCTGCTGCTGCGCCGGGTTCTGCCGCAGTTCCCGGTCAAAGACTGCGGGATGCGGCGCATTGATGATGACCAGCTTTTCCAGGCGCTCCGGATGAGCCGCGGCGAACGCCCACGCCACCACTCCACCCCAGTCGTGCCCCGCCAGAACAAATCGCTCATGCCCCAAATGGTCGGCCAGTGCGTTTACATCCTCCACCAGCAGCTTCAGCCCATACTGGGCAACGTCGGCGGGCTTGGAAGAAAGGTTGTAGCCGCGCATGTCGGGTGCTAC
The DNA here is from genome assembly GCA_035935775.1 of Terriglobales bacterium. GTDB lineage: Bacteria > Acidobacteriota > Terriglobia > Terriglobales > Acidobacteriaceae > JAICWP01. The sequence goes on along the minus strand of DASYWT010000146.1, from coordinate 13,615 downwards.
CGCCTGGTGGTCGCGCGAAAAGTCCGCCAGCTGCTTTTTCCATTCGTACCAGAACTCGGGAAAGCCGTGCAGGAACATGATCAGCTTGCCCTGCCCCGCAGTCATGTAATGCAACCGTACGCCGTTTACCTCCGCGTATTCACTTTTCACAACGTTCCTCCCCAACGCCGGCCGCCTTCTACGCCGACGCTGCCTGCGGTCCCGCTCCGGCAATAATTCTGGCCATATTTTGCGGCGCGAAAAACTCCGGAATTGAAACTGTTCCCGCGAAGGTGCCGAAGAAGTGCTCGATTTCCACCTGGTTGCCGCGCAGCGCGGCGAAGAGTTGCTGTAACACCGCCGGCAGCGGCTGCAGCGCCGCCATTTGGCAGGTAAAGGCGTACATGGCCATCACCCGCTGATTGCGCTGCTGTTCGTAGTCTGCCAGCGCGGCCGAGAGATCGCGGCGGCCGGAAAATCCCTCATCCAGCGCGCCCGTCAGGAGTTCGGCATCGTGGAAAGCATCGGTAATGCCCTGGCCCGTGATCGGGTCTTTGTGGTATCCCGCATCGCCCACCAGCGCCCATCCGGGGCCAAACGGCTTGCGGAAAAAATTCGGCAGGTCTCCCATGCCGCGATAGGATTCTTCGCGCTTGCCTTGGCGCACCCGTTCCGCAAGTTGGGGGATGAGTTCCAGGCCTTTGAAGAAGCTGCCTTCAATGTCGGAACGGTACTGGGCAAAAGCGTCATTTCGCCGGGCCACAGTCAGGCAGATCATTCCATCGTTGGTGGGAAACAGGGCCGCCAGATGGCCGGCGCTCTCGCGCGGGTACCACTCCAAGTCCTGTGCCGGAACCCCGCTCCAATAACTCAGATAAAAACAGGCCAGTGGAGGAACCATGTTGTATTCGGGCGCCTGCACTTCACGCGCTACCAGGGAATGCATGCCGTCGGCGCCAATCACGACCCTGGCGGTCTCCTTAACGGTTGTGGCGCTCGATCGGCCCTGGATGCCACTTACTCGTTCGCCATCGCGGGTTAGTCCTTCCACGGAGAAACGCTCGCGGACTTCCACCCCCGCCTCGGCGGCCGCGTCCATTAGCAACTTATCCAGCACCGTGCGCCGCGGACAATAAGCCTCAGCGATTCCGTCGGGGCAAGGTGGAAATCCCTGCAGCACGATAGGTCCAACATCGAACGTAATTCGCCGGATGGGAGGACAATTGGTCGCCTTTAGCCGCTCCAGCAAGCCCCAGCGCTTCAGCAGCGCAACACCCGGCGGTTGAATGTAGTGCGTGGAAGTGATGTCGCTGGGGAAGGCCGCCCGGTCCAACAGCAGAACGCGGTATCCCCGCCGGACCAGCAGCATAGCGGTGGGAGACCCCGCGCAGCGGCCGCCAACCACGATGGCATCGTACATAAGCCACCTCCCGAGCCGCCGAATTCTACTATTGCAGCGGCTGCCGTGGGTACTCGTTGTTAAAAGAGGGGCGGAAGGCCTTGGTTCCAGAACCGGCGCCTACCTGGCCGCTTCCCTCGCGTCACGGCCCTGCAGTATTTCCGCCACTCTTCGCAGGATCGTGGTGGGATGCACGGGCTTGGCCAGCAGCTCGAAGCTGTGCCCCTGCCGCTGGGCCGATTCCAACATATCAGCGGTTGCGGCCTGCCCGGAGATCAGCAGGATGGCGCAGCGGGGAAACTCGCGGCGAATGGCGATGGCCATCTCGATGCCGCTCATGCCCGGCATGACCACATCCGTAAGCACCAGGTGGGGATGGAATTCGCAGCAGCGGGCAAGGCCGCTCACGCCGTCATAAGCAGCCGCAGTCTCGTAACCCTCGGCCTGCAGGATAAGGGCTGAGGTGTCGGCGATGCGCCTTTCGTCGTCAACAATGAGGATGCGATGTTGCATCTCATTAGCGGGTGGCGCCGGCGACCACGGTCCGGCGGGCTGTTCCGCGCCGCAGCCACAGCGCGCCTCCGGCAATCACCAGCAGGATGGAAATGAACTGCGTGCCGCTCATTGCTCCGCCAAACATTACCCCCCGGCCCGGGTCGTCGCGGATGAACTCCAGAAAATAACGCGCGAAGCCGTAGAGGAACATGTAAGCGCCAATGACTTGGCCGTCGAACTTCTTGTGCCGGATGAGCCAGTAAAGAATGAAGAAGTTGGCCAGCTCCACCGCCGACTCGAAAAGTTGGGTCGGCTCGAGCGGCACTCCGAGCGGCGTTCCTACCCACGCGTGAGCCAGGGGGCTGGTGAAAGTTACGCCCCAAATATGATTCGTAGGTTTACCCCAGCAACATCCGGCGGCAAAGCAGCCGAGGCGCCCGATGGCGTGCCCCAGGGCCAGCCCGGGAGCAAAACTGTCGCAGGTGGCCAGGGCCGGCATGCGGTGCTTGCGGATGTACCAAGCAGCGGCCACCAGGGCGGCTATAAAGCCGCCGGAAAAGACGCCCCCGGCCTGCAGTGTGCCCAGGCTGAAAATCTCCCGAGGGTGCGAGGTGTAATAGCCCAGGTCCACCAGAATCATCAGGATCTTGGCGCCCAGGATGCCGCACAGCACCACCAGGATTCCGAGGTTCCAGGTCTTCTCCGCGTCAATGCCCTGGCGGCGCGCCATGCGCACGCTTACCCAGAGTCCGACCAGGACACCCGTTGCTACCAGCAGGCCGTAGGTGGGCAGGCTGAAATTACCGATCTGAAATAGTCGTGGGAACACCGTTTCAATTATAGATGCTAAGCGGGAGTGCGGGACTGCAGGATTTGCGGCTGAAGATTGCGGCTGAGGACGAGAAAACAGGTCCTTCGGTCCTGGAGGGCCTCAGGATGACAAACTTTGGGGGCGGAAGCCACTAGCCGAAAGCCGGCAAACAGAAAACCCGCAACAGCGAATGGCCGTCAGGCTTGAGCCGTCAGCTGTCGACCAAAAAGTAAGGCCGACCCACTGAGCCGTGTGGCGGGCCGAGAATGAACCCGTCTCAGGACGGTGGGAGCCCGCCGCGACCCATTAGGCATCTCCGCGTGGCGGAGCATCGCGCACAGGATCGTTAGCCGAGTCGAGCCCCCTTCATTCGGCTGTTGGTTCAAAAAACGGTTACCGCCATCACCAACCTGGCAGGCCGGCTTACGGGATTAATGCTAGGCAAAAGCCGAGTTCAAGGCAAGCTGCCCAAGGTAAATAGTTGGCACTCGGCTTGCGAGTTGCGGGGTAGGTAGCGGCGTCGGAATCAGCGGGGAGGAATGGAAAAAGGGCGCTTTGCGAGCGTAAAGATGCTTGAAGGAATGCCGCCAATTAGCATCCGCCGTTTGAGCTAGGCGGAGCGCTCGCCTACGCGGCGCTTGTCTTCCAGCAGCAGTTCATCCAGGGCCCCAGCCAGGCGCTGAGCGCGCACGGCGTAATCGTTGACGCCGCCGTTTTCCAGCTTGCGCTTGATCAGGTGGTACTCGTCGGCGATGTTGAGCGCGGCCAGAACCGCCAGGCGCAATGAGTCCACGGTGGAAGTCTGCTCGGCGATCAGCCGCATCTTGGTGTCTACAAACTCCGCCAGCCGTCGGATGTACTCGGGATCGGTGCCGCGCAGGTTGTAGGCCTGATCGAAAATCTCCACCCGCACGCTGTTGGTGACCGGGGCTACCGCCTGTTCCTTGGCCGCAGCTTGCATGCTTGACTCCTCCTGCTCGCGATGTCCGCGCCTAGTCGGCGGCGGCCTCTTCGGCCAGGGCCTCAATCTGGCGCAGCATGTTTTCGACTCGGGTGCGGACCTCCTCGCGCTCCCGTTTGAGGGAGACCGCCTCCCGTTTGAGCTGTTCAACCTGTTCTTCACGTTCTTCCAGTTGCTGGCGCAAGCGCTGGACATCGCGCTCCGCCACGGACCTGGCTTCCCGCGCACCCTTGTACAGCTCAATAGTGCGATAGACCTTCTCTTCCAGCACGCTAAATTCGTCGGTAGGTACCTCGGCAGACAACGCCTTTGCAGACATGAGTGAAACTCATCCTTGAAGATTTATTTTGGGCTACCTGGGTTGCGGGCAGTATACCCCAGTTGGCTGTGGAAACTATTAATTAGTGCGAGTGCCGTGTGCCGGGTAACGGACCCGGGGTGAAGTGGTGCATCAAGTTCTGAGTAACCAGAAGCTATCTCATAAATGTCTTTCGGAAGGGCACGGCTTCAGCCGTGCCGTCTGGAGCCGCAAAATATACGGGCTTTAGCCCCTGAGGGACGTCGTGTTCGCGGATTCACGATTTATGAGACGGCTTCTAGTAGCCAGTACCCAGTAGCCAGTACTCAGTAGCCGGTACCGAGTACCTGATCGAACCCGTCGGCATATCAGCGCCGGAGGCGCGGGATAGAAAACCTCACGATGAAAGTAGAGCCAGGACGGGACGTGATCAGCGCAAGAGGCGGGGCCCCAGCACAGAACCGGTCAGCGCCGGAGGCGCGGGATAGTAAAGCCCAGGACGGAAGTCCTGGGTCAACGTGAGGCTAAGAATCCGAGCCCCGGAGGGGCGGCACTTCTCGCCCGAAGGGCACTCACGATGCCCGCAAAGCTCCGCCCAGACGCTGCAGAGTCTTAATGATCTGGCTGGACCAAAGCGCGACTTCGTCATCGCGTAAAGTGCGCTCATCGGACTGAAAAGTCGCCCGCAGCAGCAGGGAATACCGGCCCGCCGGAATCGCACCGTCGCGGAAAATTTCCACCGGCACAAATCGGCGCAGCTCACCAATGCGCAGCGCTTCCACCGCGGCGCGAATCTGCTCGTAGGTCACGCGGTCCCCGAAGATGAAGGAAAAATCGCGCTCCACCGCCGGATATCGCGGCAGCGCCTCGTAGCGTACCTGGCGCAACCCGTGCTGATAGAGCCGGTCGAGATAGATCTCCGCCACATATGCGTCCTGCCGGAGCTTTCTCGCAGCGGCAATCTCCGGATGCAGCTGCCCGAATCGCGCCACGGTGGCGCCATCCATCACCGCCCGCGCCGAGCGCCCCGGATGGTAGTAGTCGGCGGCGTGCGCGTCGTAATACAGCGTCTGGTGCTCAAAGGCGGCGAGCAGCGTTTCCACATCTCCCTTCAGGTCGAAAAAGGAACAGGCGCGCGGCGCGCGGTGAACGCCCGCCGCCTCGGCGTTCCCGGTGGCTCCCAGGCACAGATGCTTGTGTTCTTCCACATTCGCGCCCGCCAGTTCGAAGACGTCTCCCATCTCGAACAGCCGCACGTCGTCATTGCCCCGGTTCAGGTTCCAGCCCAGCATCTCCAGCATGCCCGGAAGCATGGAGTTGCGTAAAAAGCGCGCCTCATCGCTGATGGGATTTTCCAGTTCCACGCCCGCAGCCGAGGAGAACTGCCGCGCATCCTGCTCCGAAATGAATGTGAGTGAGATGGCCTGGTTATAGCCCAGCGCCAGTGCCCGCGACCGCAGGCGCTCATCCTTGGCCGCGTCAGTGTGCTCGACCACCGAGCCCGAGAACACCGGCAGGGTGTTGGCAAACTGGTTGTAGCCGTGGACGCGGGCAATCTCCTCGATCACGTCAATTTCCCGCTCCACGTCCAGTCGCCAACTGGGAATCTCAATTGTGTAGGTTGCCGCTTCTTCGGCCACGGCGGCCCGCACACCGCCCGAACCAGGAGAAGCGCTCCGCGTTGAAACTGCAACCGCGGCCCGGCCCGGGGTGACGCCAAATCCCAGCCGCCGCAGGATGCGCTCGACTTCCGTCTGCTCAATCTCCTCGCCCAGGATGCGCAACACCTCGGCGCGGCTCAGCGGCACCGGCGCCCGGCCGATGCGGCGCGCTACGGTATCAATCTCCTCGCCCACAAGCTCTCCGCCCGCAGATTCCACAATGAGCCGGACCACACGCGCGCAAGCCACAGTAGTGGCGGCGAAGTCGGCGCCGCGCTCGAAGCGGTGGGAAGCGTCAGTGTGCATGCCGTGGCGGCGCGAGGTTTTGCGCACCGCCACGGGATCGAACCAGGCCGACTCAATCAGCACATTCCTGGTGCGCTCCGTGATCATGGTGTCGAAGCCGCCCATCACCCCGGCCAGCGCCACCGGGCGATTGGCGTCGGCAATGATCAGGTCCTCCGGCGAAAGCTTGCGCTCAGCTCCGTCCAGTGTCTTCAGCGTTTCCCCGGCGCGGGCGCGGCGCACAACGATCTTTCCGCCCTGCAGCAGGTCGAGATCGAAGGCGTGCGTGGGATGCCCCATTTCCCACAGGGTGTAGTTGGAAGCATCGGCAATGTTGTTGATTGCCCGCTGATCCACGCCGGCGAGCCGCTCGGCAATCCGCGCGGGAGAGGAACCAATCTTCACTCCTCGCACGATGCGCGCCGTGTACCGGGCGCAGCCCTGGGCATCCTCAATTTCGATGCTGAAGTTTGCCTTGCCCTGGGCCTTGGGCACATGTGGCTGAATGGGCTTCAGCGCTGCGTCGTAGATGGCCGAGCACTCCCGCGCCACCCCGTAGTGGTTCATGCAGTCGGGGCGGTTGGTGGTGATCTCCATCTCGAACACGCCGTCCGCGCCGATAGACTCCACCGCTGTGCCGGTGAGCGTGAGTTCCTCGGCCAGCTTGCGGTCGTCCACCTTCAAGTCAACGAACTCGCGCACCCATGTAGGAGAAATCTTCATGGTCTGTTTTGTAGCGCCGCCGTCCCGGCGGCTGTCGCGCAGGCGTCCCGCCTGCGCCAATGAGGGCGAGCTTGCCCTGAGCGAAGTCGAAGGGCCCTCACGACAGCCGGCAAGATGCCGGCGCTACTTCTTTAAGCGAACTGCTCCAAAAACCGCACGTCCCCCTGGAACAGCAGCTGAATGTCGTCAATCCCGTAGCGCAGCATGGCCACGCGGTCGGCGCCCATGCCGAAGGCGAAGCCGCTGATCTTGGCCGGGTCGTAGCCGTTGTGGCGCACGAACCCGAACACGTTGGGGTCCACCATGCCGCAGCCCAGCAGCTCGATCCAGCCGCTCTGCTTGCAGGTGCGGCAGCCCTTGCCGCCGCAGAACGGGCAGCTGATCTGCACGTCGGCGCTGGGCTCGGTAAAAGGGAAGAACGAGGGATAAAACCGCGTCTTCACCGACGAGCCGAACAGCGCCTTCATGGCGTGGTCGAGCGTGCCCTTCAAGTCGCAAAACGTGATGTTGGTGTCCACCGCCAGGCCCTCTATCTGGTGAAACAGCGGCGAGTGGCTGGCATCAGGCGTGTCATGGCGGTGCACTTTGCCGGGACAGACCACGCGCACCGGCGGCGGATACTTCTGCATGGTGCGAATCTGCACCGGGGAAGTGTGGGTGCGCAGCAGCAGGCGGTCGCGCGCCGGCTTTTTCTCCTGCCCGGCCAGGAAAATGGTGTCCTGGGTGTCGCGCGCCGGGTGGTCGGGGGGGAAGTTCAACGCTTCGAAATTGTAGTAGTCAGTTTCGACCTCCGGGCCTTCTTCCACCGAATAGCCCATGGATTTGAAGACGGAGACGACGTCGTGCATCGCCTGCAGTACGGGGTGTCGGGCGCCGATGGGGCGGCGAATGCCGGGGAGCGTGATGTCCAATTGCTCGGCCGCGAGCTTGCCGCCAGCTGCGCGGCCTGCCATGCGCTCCTGTGCGGCCACCACATCGGTTTCGACGTGCGTCCGCAATTCGTTCACCCGGCGGCCGACCTCGCGCTTTGCTTCCCCCGGCGCGACCTTCAGCCACAACTCATTTACCTGGGTGAGAATGCCGTTCTTGCGCGCCATCCAGCGGTCGCGCAGCGCCTTCCACTCCGCCTCGTTCTTGACGACGGTGCACTCCTGTTCCAGAGCAGACGTCAGCTCAGCAACGGCCTTGTCCAGCGCTGCCGGCGAATAATCCGTGAGCTTGGAAACCTGGTACATGCGGGTATCGAGATAAACCACGTAGGCACAGGCGCCCTCGCCTGTGCGGCCGGGCAAAGCCCGGCAATCGAAAGATCCAGCTGAGCTTCGCTCAGCCGCCCAGCCGAGGGCGGCTGGGCCTACGCAAAGAGACTCTCCATGGGCCAAATGCTAAAGGCTAGTTGCTAATGGCTGGTTTCAGGCTTTCCCGCCGCCAATCCCGTCTTGGCCTGCTCGGCCAGGCTCTTAAAACCAGCAGGGTCGCTGACCGCCAAATCCGCCAGAATCTTGCGGTCCAGTTCCACGCCGCTTTTCTTCAGCCCGCTGATGAACTGGCTGTAGCTGAGCCCGTTCAGCTTGGCGGCCGCTCCGATGCGCACAATCCACAAGGAGCGGAACTGGCGCTTCTTGTTGCGCCTGCCGGAGTAAGCGAACTTCAGACCGCGCTCGACCGATTCTTTGGCCGAACGATACAGCTTGGATTTGGTCAGAAAATAACCGCTGGCGCGCTCCAGTATCTTTTTGCGCTTAGCGCGGCGTTTGGTTCCGCGTTTGACACGAGGCATGGCTTGCTCCTTTTTTGGGCGGCCCGCTCGGGGCCGCGATTTTAGCGGCTGGAGGCAAGGAGGATTTCCGCAGCCTCTTCACGCGCTTAAACAGATTGAACAGAAGCTAGAGTTCCTTTGCTTCGTTCAGGATTTCGCCAGCGGGCTCCCGCCCCGCTAAACGGCTCAACTTCACTCGCTCTACTACTTTTGTGGCGCGGCCGCCCTCGGCCGCGGCTTTTGAACACGGGGCGCAAGCGCCGCCGGACGGGCGAGGGCGCCCGTCCCCACACAAACCAATCACTGGTACGGGATCATGCGCTTGATCTTGGGCGCATCCGCGGGATCCACCAGCACCGCGTGGCGCAGCTTCCGTTTGCGCTTCTTGTCCTTCGAGGTCAGGATATGGCGCAGGTGCGAATGCGAGCGTTGCACCTTGCCTCCCGCCGTTTTCTTGAAGCGCTTGGCGGCGCCCTTATGAGTCTTCAGTTTCGGCATAAGTCGTTGAACCTGTTCTTCATCCTAAATGGAGAATCGGGAAAACAGCAAGGCATGAAAAGCCGCTAGCCATCAGCTTTCCGCTCTCAGCCAACCAGATGATCAGGCTTGGGCGCGCTGCGGCGCCGGCTGCGCACCGCTTGCCTTCTTTGGCGCCAGAATCAGGTGCAGGGTGTTGCCTTCCTGCCGCGGCCGGAACTCCACCAGGCCCTTTTCCTCGACGTCCTTGATCAGCCGTTCCAGGATTTCCCGGCCCAGGCTCTGGCGGGTCATCTCCCGGCCCCGGAAGAAGATGGTGGCCTTTACCTTGTCGCCTTCGTCCAGGAAGCGCAGCACGTGGTTTTTCTTGGTCTGGTAGTCATGTTCGTCCACGTTGATGCGGAACTTCACTTCCTTGACGGTGATGACCTTCTGATGCTTCTTGGCTTCGCGCTCTTTCTTTTCCTGCTGGTAGAGAAATTTGCCGTAGTCCATGATGCGGCAAACCGGGGGCTGCGCCGTAGGCGAGATCTCAACCAGGTCAAGGTTCTTGGAGCGGGCCATCTTCAGTGCTTCGAACGGCGGTAGGATGCCGATCTGCTTGCCTTCGTCGTCAATCACGCGCACTTCGCGGGCGCGAATGCGCTCATTCATGCGGATAAAACGCTTGTCGATACAAACCTCCGGTGCCTGTCAAGGCAGGGCGAGATGCAAAATTATAGCATGCAGACGATAGATATTTCGCTGCCGGCCGGCATCTCGGCGCGAAGTTTTTCGCTCCTCAGAAAATTTTGTTGGCACTCACCTGTTGCAAAAACAACTGGCTCAGGCACACATCTCACGGCACCTGCCGGATCGCCGGCAACGAGAAGAAATCTCCAGACGAGCCAAAACTCTCAGGATGAGGCTATCCTGCCCAGCAGTTCGCCGCCGCTCACACTCTCGATGCGGGCCGTGAGCCACTGGTTGGGGGCGTGCCGTCCGGCCAGGCGCAGCTTGAGGTAGTTGTCGGTAAGCGCCTCTGTGCGCTCCCCGTCGTAGGCGCTGAGGGTGATGGCGGGCAGAGTGCTGCCCAGGAACGAGTTCTGGAATGCCAGTTTCTTCTGCGCCGCCAATTCACGCAGCACGCGATTGCGCTCATGGGCCACCGGCGCCGGGACCTGGTCCGGCACGTCCGCCGCCGCCGTTCCCGGCCGTGCGGAATACGTGAACACATGCAAATAGGTAAAGGGCAGTTCTTCAATTAATGCGCGAGTCTGCTCGAAGTCATCCTCGGTCTCGCCGGGGAAGCCCACCATCACGTCGGCGCCGATGGCCGCCGTCGGCATCGCCTGGCGAATCTTGTGCAGGCGCTGGGCGTAGTGCCAGGGACGGTACTTGCGGTGCATGCGCCGCAGGATGCGGTCGCTGCCTGACTGCATGGGCACGTGGGCGTGCTTGGCAATTCGGAGAGAGCAACCGACCAGTTCGATCAGTTCCTCGCTCCAGTCCATGGGCTCGATAGAGCTGAGCCGCAACCGCTCCAGGCTGGTCCGCTCCAGTATGGCGAGCACCAGCGAGGGGAACCGCAACTGTGGGCGCAGGTCGCGCCCCCAGCGTCCCAGGTTGATGCCGGAAATTACGACCTCGCGGTAGCCTGCTGTCACTAAATGAGTTACCTGGCCGATGACCTTCTCCAGCGGCAGCGAACGGCTGCGCCCTCGCACGTAGGGAATAATGCAGAACGAGCAGCGGTTATTGCATCCGTCCTGCACTTTGAGATTGGGGCGGGTCCGCTCGGAGAGGGCATCAAAAACCGGGGCCGCCAGGAGTTCGGTGTGCGCAAAAATATCGCCTACCAGAAGCGAAGCGCTAGTCGAAGCAGGCGCCTCCAATCGGCTCAAAGGAAAGAAGTTCGTCCTGAGAACACCATCTGCTTGGGAGACGTTGCAAGCAACGTCTCTACTAATGACTTCGACAATCTCGTGCTTATGGGAATTGCCTACCACCCAGCGCACCCCCGGGAGAGACGCAATTTCTTCCGGCGCTCGTTGGGCGTAGCAGCCGGTCACCAGAATCTGGCAGCCGGGATTTGAACGATGAATGCGGCGGATGGCGGCGCGGGCGTCCTGGTCGGCGGGTGCGGTTACGGTGCAGGTGTTCAGCACCACAATCTGCGCTTCGCCGGGCTCTTGCGCTCGTTGCAGGCCGCGAGCGCGCAGTTGCTGCTCCAGGGCCGCGCCATCGGCCTGCGTGGCGCGGCAGCCGAAGTTCTCCACGTAGAAGCTGGACACGGTGCTATTATAGGCGGGCGCCGGGGGCTCTCAACCGCCGGTTAATCAGGAAAGCAGCTACTCGGAAACCAAGAGCAAGTCACTGGCATCCGACGAATTTTCCGCTATAGTGGGGGATAGGAGAATTTATGAAGCGCCGTATCCTGCTGGTGGACGACGAACTGCCCATCCTGCTGACCCTCAAAGCGGTTCTGGAAATCAATGGCTTCGAGGTTACTACCGCGTCGTCAGCGCGCGAAGCCGAGTCCAAGTTACGCTCCGGGGTCTATCACATGGTCATCACCGACATGCGTATGGAGAGCGAAACTTCCGGCTACGACGTCATTCGCGTGGCCCGAGAGCAGGCATATAACCCCGCCACTGCCATTCTCACAGCCTATCCCGTCCTAGGCAGCGACTGGCAGAGCCGGGGAGCGGAATCGCTCCTGGTGAAGCCGCAGGGGACTGAAGACCTGCTGCGCCAGATAGAGGTTCTGTTGATTCAGCACGAGGACAAGAAACACGCTGCTCACAACCTGCAGACACGCGATGTTGCTGCCCGCCCGGAAGTGGCTCGCAGTCGTAAGGTCAGTTAATCCATTAAGTGATTTAGTGATTGCTATTTAGCCCTGTTTTCCCAAAATCAGGGTGAGGGGCGGTGTGTCTTGCCCTTGAGTGGCTACAACCCCGAGTTCGGAATTTGAGCGGAAAAGAGCAGTTCTGTCTGCCGACACGCTTAACGCTCGCCTACCGAAGCAAGCGTAAAGGGCCCCTGCGCCCAGTGGGATCCTGGCTTTAGGCAGTGGCAGCGGTGGTGCGCCGCTGCTGGAAGCACTCCCGGCAAAATACTGGCCGTCCCTGTGTCGGTTTGAAGGGGACGGTAGTTTCTTTGCCGCACTGTGAGCAAACCGTGCGTGTTTCCACCCGCGGATAAGTGGCGCCTGTGGGCGGTGCCCCGCCCAAAGTCGCAACTCTTTTGGATTTACACGGCTTGCAGCGCTTGGGCTCGTTTTTGAACTGCTTGTCGAAAAAGAAGAGTTGCTCACCCGCGGTAAAGATGAACTCGGCCCCGCAGTCCACGCATTTCAGTACCTTGTCCTGGAACTCCATTGTGACACGCCCCCTTTACGGACCTGAAGTAGCCACCGAGGGGAACGGCTAATTCTGGTCCAACTACGCCCCGGGTTCGGCCCTCCGCGCGCGGCTGAGGCACGCGGCACAACATAAGACCCTAAAAATGCGCGACCGCTTACCGACTAATGGCCTTCGGAACATAGGAGCGAGTGAAGGCTTAAAAATGGAAAGGCCGCTCCTTAGGAAAAAGCGGCCTGGTTAGAATTATTCCTGTTCTTTCCGCGCTTTCTTGCGGCTACGTTTCCGCGCTAAGGCTTCCTTTACGCGCCGTTTTTCGCCGGGCTTCAGGTAGAAGGAGTGGCGCTTAACCTCCTTAATGATGTCTTCCTGCTGCACCTTGCGCTTAAAGCGACGCAGGGCATTTTCCAGCGATTCGCCCTCTTGTATTCTGACTTCCGCCAAACTGAATACACCCCCAACCTTGTCCCCGTTGGACCACTGTAGTTATGGCAAGGTTCCCAGCCCAAGTCAAGAGGATATGTTGGGTTTTTCAACGGTTTTTTGCGGCTAAATGCCTAAAATTGACCGTTTTTCTGCTCAAAATACCAGGCGCAGGGCGAACTGTACCTGCCGCGGGGCATAGGCATTCGTGGCCTGCAGGAAATTGCCGGGTACTCGAAATTGTGCCGGGAAGTAGTTGACCCCCAATCGCTTATCTACCTGCACAAAACGCCCCGCAGAATTCAGAAAAGCATCGTCGCTGGTGTTCACCCGCCCGTTAAAGCGGTTGAAGAGATTAAAAACCTCCCCCAGCGCCACCAGGCGCAGACGCTCGCCGAGGTGAATTTGCCGCGACAGACGGGCATTGGCAGTGGCGTAGTCCGGCCCCACAAAGGCGTTGCGGCCGTACCCCGGCAGCCGATCGTTGCTGGTATTAAGGTCCTGATTAGGGTCGCCGAAAATGCGGGCGTCCACGGGGCGGCCGCTGCCCGCTGTGACCACTCCCGAAAGCCGCCAGTCGTTGAACAGGCGGCCAAGAAATTCCTGACCGGCATGGAAGGGCCGCGGTTCAACAATCCACGAGGCCACGAAGCGGTGGCGCTGATCGGTAACACTGGAGGCACGCTCAGAGTTGGGCGAATAGGTGTTCTGCACCGTCACCGGCCGTCCCACCAGCAACGCATCCTGACCGTCGTCAATGGCATGGGCGTAGGTGTAGGCCACACGGAAGTAGAGGCCGTGAGTCATCCGCCGCCGCAATGACACCGTCAGGCCGTGATACGTGCTGGTGGCGGCGCTCTCAAAAACGTTGATCGCCCCCAATTGTGGGATTGGCCGCTGCAGCGGGTTAATGCAGGGCGCCCAGGGGCAGGTCATGGATTGCGAGAGCTGCCAGGTGGAAAAGGAGTCTACGCTGTAATAGCCCAGCAGGTTGTTCCCG
>DASYWT010000145.1:0-4770 GCA_035935775.1 Terriglobales bacterium | reverse complement strand
CCGCGCGGGAGATGATGGCCGGGTACATGATTTCCGGGACGCCATCGCTCTCCCCGACCCAATAACACGACGAAGGCACCAGGGCCTTGGCCTCGCGGGCAATCCGGCCGCCGCGCCACTCGGCAATAGCGACCAATCGCTGATGCCCGAGGCTGCCTAAGCCCGCAACCCGTCGCACCACTCTGCAGCCCAGTCCTTTTTCCGGCAACAGGTTTTGAAGCGCGTCTTCGGCTGCGAGGGGGATAGGTCCCTTCACCAGTTCGAAGGAATCCATTTTTTCCCAGAAATGCACAGGATCACGCAACTCTCCCAGCGCTATCCGGCGCAACCAATCGTTCTCCTCCTCCAGAACGTAGGGCCGACCACCGGCCTTCAGGCTCTCCACATATCCGTCCAGGATGGCCTCGCAGGCCGACTTCTTGCTGATGCCAAGATGCGTCTCCTCGATGGCGAAAGCGGCGCTAACCGCCAGCCGAGCCAGGTCGTTGGGGTATGGCATCTGGTACGCTTCATCAAAATCATTGATGCCCCATATGAGACGGCCCTCGGCATCCCGCCAAGTCCCGAAATTCTCCACGTGCAGATCGCCCACGGCCAACACCTTCGGCGCCGTCGTGAAATCGGAGCAGACCTCCGCCCACAACTGCACCCAGCGGTAGAAGGTGGCCCGCAGAAACATGAACACGCTTTCTTTCATGCGCTGGTGCTTCAGGCGCAGGTCAGGCTCCACCACGGAGGTGTGGCGTCGAAGCCATTCCTCGTACTTGCGCGTAGATTTGACGATGTTCATGGCCGCTCAGGCCCGTGACGATAGCGGGGCATCTATCGGAAGTCAATGACGATCAGGGCTGCCGTCAGGTTGACTCGACCCGCTCGGTCATTACGTCCGGCTCACTCCATGGAGGGATGAGAGAGGTGGTGGACCTGGCGAAAGTTGGTGCCGAAGAAGGGACTCGAACTTGAGCCGGTTTGCGGGCGTGAGCGCAGCGGAAGCCCGCAGGCGAAATCCTGAGCGCAGCGAAGGACCTCCCGGCTTAAGTGAAAGGATCTCTAAATTCGAAGTGGTGCCGAAGAAGGGACTCGAACCCCCACACCCTTGCGGGTACATGGACCTGAACCATGCGCGTCTGCCAATTCCGCCACTTCGGCGCGTGACGTACCAAGACAGCCAATGCGGCTGTGCTGAGGAAGAATTACGCTAATATTGTTACAGGCGCTCTCAAGAGTGTCAAACCGCTGACGACTCTGCGCCCGACGCAAGCCGGAAAGGCAGAAAAGATCACAGAGGGCAGCAACATTTCGTGGCCAATCTGCTTTCCAACTTCAGGGTTGGAGAAGTGCGAACCTCCAACCTGCCGCTTCCGGCATCGTAGATAATTGTGAACGGCAAGAGGAATTCATGACTCCACCGACCGTACCTCCGGCAAAAATGGCACCCGAAGTCGTCATGCGGTTGCGCAACCTGGCGCACGATCTGAGCAATTCCATTGAAACGGTCATGCAGGCTTCCTACCTGCTGGCCCAGGCTAAGCTCGACGACAACAACAAGAAGTGGGTGGAGTTGATAGATAATGCCGCCCGGGATGCCGCCCGCATCAACCGTGAAATTCGCGAAATCCTGCGCTCCCAGAGTTGATCCCGTTCGGCCTCCGCGCGTTCAGGCTGCTTCCTGCAGCGGGGGCTCGGCGATACCGCGGAGAAAGTCCTGCGCCGCGCGGTAACCTTCCAGAGTTCCCACATCCATATAAAGCTCACCCGCGCTCGTGGCGCGCACCGCGTTCCCGGCGGAAATGTACGCGTTCAGGAGGTCGCCAAGGAACAGGTCTTCCCGGTGACGCGCCTCCCACAGCAGCTTGAGGGCATGAAAAGCATGGCCGGTGGCGATTACCGCTCCCCAGATCCAGTGCGAGCGCGCATCCGACTTCTTGACTTCGACCCGCTGCACGTAATTCAACGGGTCGCAGACCACGGCGTCAAACGCGGCGGGATTCGCTACCGGGAACAGCACCAGATTGACGTCGGCATCAGCATGGGCATCGAAGGCCGTACGATAGGCATTTTCCGGGAACCAGATGGTATCCGGCAGCCCAATCAGCACCTGTGCATGCTGGCGGGCAAAAGACTCGGCGCGGAAGAGAGCGTCGCACAGTCCCAGGGGGTGCTGTTGAACCACGTAGAAGATCTGAGCCGCGTACTGGCGCTCCGCAAAATACCTGATGATGTCGGTCTTCTCCGAGGAAATCACCATGCAGATCTGGTCGGCGCCCGCCGCGATCATGCGTTCCACCAGGTACTCGGCCACCGCCTTCGGGCGCTGTATACCATCCACCGCCCGTGAACCTACGGGCAGGAGTTCTTTGGAGCAGCCCAGGGGCTGAATGCGCTGCCCCGCTCCGGCCGCGGGAATAATGCCTATCATGAAGCCACCTCCAGGGAATTCCGGTTGCGGGCGGCCGCACTTTTCTCCAGATAGCTGATCAACTGCCGCGCGCGGCATTCTCCGCTGTGCTCATCCAGCGTGCGCTGGCGTGCCCGCGCCGCCATACGCGCCAGTTCCGGCTCTTCCCTTTTCAGCGCGGCGATCACATCGGACTCGTTGTGGACTACCACAATCTCCTCTGGGCCAAAGAAATCGCTCAAGCCTTCCCACCAGTCAGAAACAATGGGGGTGCCGCAGGCGGCGGCTTCGAAGAAACGCCCCGAGGGACAGTAGCCGGTGCGCGCCATGCCCTCGCGAGTAATGTTCAGGGTCGCCCGCGATGAGGAATACAGGGCGGGATGGTCAGCGGGTGCGACGTGGTCGTAGCGCACCACGTTGACCGGCCAACTCGAGTCGTGCGGGTAGAGGGAGCCGGCCAGCACGAAACGCTCTTGCCGAAGGCGTTGCGCCGGGGTCAGAAAAAACTGCTCCAGCTTGTGCTGGCGGTCCGCCGAGTGCGTGCCCATGTAACTCAAGTGGCAACGAAACTCAGACCGAGGCGGCACCCGCACATACACCTCCGGGTCAACACAACCGTAGAGGGGCCGAGCCTGCCTGGCTCCCTGCTTGCTTTCAAGGTCGCGGAGGATGGCGCCGCCGGTGAAAGAAAGATACAGATCATA
Source organism: Terriglobales bacterium (assembly GCA_035935775.1). Taxonomy (GTDB): domain Bacteria; phylum Acidobacteriota; class Terriglobia; order Terriglobales; family Acidobacteriaceae; genus JAICWP01. The sequence goes on along the minus strand of DASYWT010000145.1, from coordinate 1,668 downwards.
GGCGGGAATTTGCTCGAGGGTCAGATACGGAACGTTCCCGGCCTGCAGGTTTTCCAATGTGACCGGCGTATCCAGATCGTAAAAGACGTGCTGAGAACCAGGCAGGCCTAAGATTTCCTCTCCTATGCGCGCTCCCTCCGCGCAGTAGCTGCCGACCATGACCACGTCGGAAGAGGCGGCGTCGGCAAGGGCGCGGCGCCGCACCGCGTCCCAATCCGCGTAGAGCACCAGATCACAGTAGTCACACGAAGTGAAATCACGCCGCCAGAAGTAATACTCCACATCCTTCTCATAGAAGACACAGCGGTGCCCCAGGCGATGCAGGCCGCGGAGCAACGCACGGTAGGGGGTAGCATGCCCATTACCCCAGGAAGATGAGAGCGTGAGGCCAAAAATAGTAAGCTTCACCGTTTCCCCGGCAAACTGAATTACCGCTTAACTGAGATGTGAGCCGGATGCGCACTGTTGCCGCCACGACTGGCCGTGCATCTATGAAGAAACAGAACAGCACGCCGCAACCGTACCATTGTTTATGCCGAAGACTACCGAACCCGATTATCTCTATCTGACCACCACCGGACGACGCACCGGGTTGGCTCGGGAAATTGAAATTTGGTTTACTCGCCGCGATGGCCTCTATTACGTGATCGCGGAATATCCCACCAGCCAATGGGTACAAAACGTCAGCGCTAACGCCAACGTTGCGGTGCGCTTGGGAGAGGAACGCTTCGCAGCCAGCGTCCGCGTCATTGATCCCGCCGCGGAACCCGCCCTCCATGCCGCCGTTCAGCAACTATCGCGGGAAAAGTACGGCTGGGGCGATGGCGTAGTGGTGGAGTTGCAGCCCAGGACGGCGGACGCCACAAAAAAGGAGTAGCCGCTCAGTGCATTTTCTCCCCCGGTCGAAACCGCAAGAACAACACTACGCCAACCGGGTGAGCGCCATAGATGGGCGTCAGGAATTGCGGCTTCCCATAGAAGGTCACCTGCCCGCCCAGCGCCGTGGAAACGTGAGGTACCCAGGCGAATTCCCGGTCATAACCCGCCGTGTAAGCTTGCACCCGGGCCAGGAAATTCTCTGGCGCGTTCACCGGCCCGGAAGCCCCAGCCAACAGCAAATCGCTGGTTCGATCCACATTTTCCACCCTTCCCCAGACGTTGTTGTGATCGAAGAAGTGCAGGGTTGATTCCGCGAGGTACCCGTTGAATTCCTGATGCCCGCCCAAATCGCTGTTGCGCCCCCAAAGCAGGGTGGTGGCCCAGTTGCCGCGCCGCAGCGGACGGTTATACATGATCGAGGCGGTCATGCGGCGCACATCCTCCGCCGGGCGAATCGCTTCCGGGCTCGTAAGGTGCGCGAGCGAATACTGCAAACTCCAGTTCTGGGCCGGACTGACGGTCACGCGCGTGGACCAGGAATCAATCTGGCCCGCATCCATGTCCCAGCGGTCCTCGTCGGGTTCGCGGCCATGAAAACCGGAAGCCTCAATCCTCACAATGCGATAAGCCAGGCCGGCGGTAATCACGTCATCGGCAATGTGGGTGGAATCCTCCAGGTGATGCCCCAGGGGGGCCATAGGATCCTCGGCGGCGGAAGCGCGGTGCGGATACGCCACCGGCCCCATGGCCGGATCGCCAACCGGCCCTCCATAAAACGAAAGCAGAGCA
>DASYWT010000144.1:0-1600 GCA_035935775.1 Terriglobales bacterium | reverse complement strand
CGCGGAGAGCGCGACGGCCGAGGTGGCAAGGCGGAGGGCGGAAATGTGCTGCCGCCAGCGCGGTTGCCGGCTCTCGTCGGGATCTAAAGCGGACTCCGCTTGAACTTCGGCGGGCGCTGCCTCCGCAGGCCGGGCGCCCGCAGCAAGTCTTGCCTTGAACCATTCGCTCACGCTTCTTGCGGGTACAGCCGCGAGCGCGCCATCATCCAGCAGCAGGAACCCCAGGCTCAGCACCAGGTAGTTGAGGAAGGTGTAGTTGGCGGTCAGGATGATGCCGATTTCAAACGGCGTCACGATCAGGAAACATAACGCCCGCAGCCGCCGCCAGGGCACAAACATCAGAAATACGATTCCCAGTTCAACCGCGAACGTCAGGCCCACCGTAAAGGCGTGGAACCCGCGCGGCAGGTGTTGCGCGTACCAGCCAATCCAGGTAGGCAAGGGCCCGTTCTGGTAATACTGGTCCATGGCCGTGAAGTGCCGCCACTGTGGGTCGCCGCTGAGCAGCTTGACGCAGCCCGATTCGAAGTAAATGCGGAACCACTCCCACTGCAGGAGGAACAGCGAGGTCCGCGAGGGCGGGTGGCCGCGCCCCAGGCCGGGCCGCAGGCCGGGAGCGGCAAAGAACAGAGCGATGAATCCGGCCTCCAGCAGCATGCCGTCCGACTGGTAGCTGGAAAAATCCTGCAGCGCCGCTATGAATGAGAGATAAGAAACAAAACAGACCAGCAGCATGGCGCGCGGCCAGATATTGATGGTGAGCAGCACCGCCGCCGCCATGCCAATCCAGCACACCAGCTTCAGGGACATATCGCTGCTGCTCAGCCAGAACACCGTTGGGGCATACCAATAGCGCTCCATCGTTCCCAGGTGCTCACCCAGATAGCGCAGGTAGTCGTTGGCCGGCAGGATTCCGTTCGTCCCAATCAGCCCGGTTGCCTGAAACAGCAGCGAAAAAAAAGCGGAATAGTAAATCAGTCCCAAGGCGCGCAAAACAATCCAGCGTGCGCCGAGGTGGCCTTTAGGGCCGGTGGGCCCCGGTCCAAAGAGCCAGCGCACAGGGGAAATTGCGCTGTCAGGCATGGAGGGAGTCTATACCGTTGAGTCGTTGGTCGTTAGCAGTTGGTGGTGCAAGACGGCGAATAAACAGGCACCGATGATTACGAACGTCTGGACGGAACAACACGAGACAGGTAGAGACGTTCCTTGCGTCTCCCGCCCGTTGGGAGGAATCGCACTTGGCATGACACAAATTTGCTCTGCGCCAATCCGCGTATATCCGCCGCGAAGAACTTTTTTGGCTTGAAGCAGCCGAGTGACCATTAGCCCGGCTTGTAGAACAGGGCAAAGAATTCCACGATCAGGATGATGACCACCAGCAGTTCCAGGGCGAAGGCCCGCGCCTGGTGGAACTGGTCCACCATGAAGCGGTAGAGGTCTTCGGCGGTGCGGATCTTCTGGTTGACCAGGTTCTTGTAGTCAATCACGCCCACCTTGGCGGCCGCCAGGCGGTAGAGGCGGGCGGAAAACATGTCGCTTAGAAACTTGATGGCGTTGTCAGCACGCTCGGAAAGCTCAGTTACATCCAGCAGAACGGTGT
>DASYWT010000143.1:0-5382 GCA_035935775.1 Terriglobales bacterium | reverse complement strand
CGCATGGGCTCGCGCGACGCCCGCTGCTACCTGGCCAGCCCGGAGGTGGTGGCCGCTTCCGCGGTGGCGGGATATATCCGCGGTCCAGACGGGCTCAGGCCCTATGCGCAAACCTTAGTCCCCCACTACCGCGAGCTGAGCGCGGCAACGGCGCAAGCAGAGAAGGTCGAAATTCTTCCCGGCTTTCCCGAGCGCGTGCGCGGGCGATTGATTTTCCTGGCCGCCGACAACATCAATACCGACGCCATCTACGGCAAGGATTACACCTACCGCGACGACATGACTCCGGAGATGATGGCCAAGGTCATCATGGAGAACTACGATCCGCAACTCGCCACCAGCGCCCGTGCGGGCGATGTGTTCGTCGGCGGCTTCAACTTCGGAACCGGATCCAGTCGCGAGCAGGCGGTCACCTCGCTGCAGGCGAAGGGCATTCCCATGGTGATCGCCGCCAGCTTCTCGCAAACCTATTTGCGCAACGCCTTCAACAATGGGTTCCTGTGCATTGAGGCGCCGCCGTTCGTCATCCGTTTGCGCGAGCAGTTTGCAGCCCAGCTTAAGGCCGGCGATAAGACCATCATGCCCGGCGACGAGGTGGAGGTGGACTTCACTTCGGGTCTTATCACATACCGTGGTGAGCAGTTCCATTTCCCGCCCCTGGGCAGCGTGCCACAATCATTGGTTGTGGCACGTGGCGTGGAGAATTTGGTAGCCAGGAAGCTGGGACTGAAGAATTGACGATTGTAGATTTTCGATTGACGATTGAAAAGCGCTCTTCTTTGTACGCGGAGCCCGAGGCCAATGAATTGCCGGCAATTTTCGGCGCATCGCAATTAACGGCAAAACGAAATGCTCCCTAGGATGTTCAATCGTCAATCGAAAATCTACAATCGTCAATCTTCGGAGAACTCATGCCTAAACCCACCATCGTAACCATGCCCGGCGACGGAATCGGCAACCAGGTGCTGCCTGAGGCTATTCGTGTGCTCAAGGCAGTCGGCTTTCAGGCAGAATATATCCACGCCGATATCGGCTGGGAATGCTGGATCAACCAAGGCAACGCCCTGCCCGAGCGCACGGTGGATCTGCTGGCCAAGCACAAGCTCGGCTTGTTTGGCGCTATCACCTCCAAACCTAAGAAGGAAGCCGACGCCGAACTCAAGCCCGCGTTGCGCGGCAAGGGTTACACCTACTACAGCCCGATTGTGACCGTGCGCCAGCGCTTCGGCCTGGACGTGTGCCTGCGCCCCTGCATCGGCTTTCCCGCCAACCCACTCAATTTCGTCCGCAAAAAGCCGGGCGGCGGCTATGAGGAACCGCAGGTGAACGTGGTGGTTTTCCGGCAGAATACGGAAGGTCTCTACGCCGGCGTGGAGTGGACCAATCCGCCGGAGCAGGTGCGCGCGGTTTTTGCCACGCACCCCAAGTTCAAGCCGTTTCAGAATGTGAAAGGCGAGGATCTGGCGGTTTCTCTCCGCATCATTACGCGCCCGGCGGCCGAGCGCATTTGCCGCGCCGCCTTCGACTACGCCAAAAAGTTTGGTTATAAGAATGTGACCATCTGCGAAAAGCCCAACGTGCTGCGCGAAACCAGCGGCCTGATGGAGGAGGTAGCCAAGCAGGTGGCCAAAGATTATCCTGGCATTCCCCTCTGGTCCACCAATATTGACGCGCAAACCATGTGGCTGACCAAGAATCCGGAAGATTACGGCTGCATCATCGCCAGCAACCTGTTCGGCGATGTCATTTCGGACGCATTTGCCGGGCTGGTCGGTGGGCTCGGTTTTGCCGCCTCCGGCAATATCGGCAAGGAAATGGCGGTCTTTGAGCCCACGCATGGCTCGGCCCCGAAGTATGCGGAGCTGAACCCGCCCATCGTCAATCCCATTGCCATGATTCTTTCCGCCGCCATGATGCTGGATCACATCGGCGAGCGCGATAAAGCCTCGCGCGTGAAGGGGGCTATCGCAGAGGTTGTGCGCGAAGGCAAGGTGCGCACCTACGACATGATGCGCATTTCCGGCGGGCCCGAGTCGGTGTCCCAGGGTGCGGCCTCGACCACACAAATGACGGACGCTATCCTGGCCAAGCTGGAGCGAGTGTCGGAAACCGCCGGCGCAGCCGACTAGGGAGGGCAGCAGACCGCGCGGAGTGAAAACACAAGGTCCCTCGACTCGCGCTCCCTCGCATTTGCTCGGTTGCGCTCGCTCGGGATGACAAGCAAGACTAGGTGGTTGAAACTTTGAAACCTCGAAACTGTGAAACTGGGTTTGCATGAAAACCAACCAGCGGATGGAGGCTCTGTACCAGCAAGTTCGTCAGGACCACCTTGACGACCCCCAAGGCCTCAGCCAGAAGCTGCAACGATTGCTGGATTCTCCCTTTGTGGAGGAGGACGGATGCTTGTTTCTGGCTCAACTCCGGAGCCGCGTTCCTGCGGCGAAACTGGCTGATTTTCAGAACCGCACTGCCTACGAGTGCTACGTCAACCACGTCCATGTGGAGGATTACTCTGAAAACAGCGGCTTCGCGCCGCTCCCCATGCTGGGCTATGGCATGGCGGTAGCGCAGGTATTCCGCGATCGCCTGGTAAAAGAAAGGGCGGGCAAGCCGTTTCACATCATCGTCAACTTCGATGGCGACCACTGCGAGGTCCGCTTCCACACCGTGCGCCTGGATGAGGAGTGGCTCAGTTCCGACCTGGAGGAATATCCGCAGGAAGCGCTCGCAGTTTTGGATACCATGCCCATGCGGGATCAGATATGAGTGGTCCAGCCAAAGCTGAAATAACGCGCAGTGGGGAAGCGGGGCACTGGGGCAAGGAAGTGCGCTCCGACCTGCATGTTGCCCTCGAGTTGCGTGCCGAGGGTGGAGTGGAGATCGCTCTCGAATCCCGGGTCGCGGCCTATTACAGCGAGAATATTCTCGCCCAGGCGCGCCAGGTGGTCGCTGACCTCGGGGTGCGCGACGCCCATGTCGCAATTCACGATGAAGGCGCTCTGCCTCTCGTCATTGCCGCCCGCATTGAGGCGGCGGTGCGCCGCGCCGGGCTGGGGCAGAACCGTCGCGCCCTGCCGAAGCAGGTTCCCCTGCCTCCGCCTGTGGCTCGTGATCGGCTGCGGCGCTCGCGGCTCTATCTGCCGGGCAGCGAGCCCAAGTACTTCATCAATGCCGGCCTGCACTCGCCCGACGCCGTCATCCTCGACCTGGAGGATTCAGTGCATCCCGCGGAGAAGGATGCCGCGCGCATCCTGGCGCGCAACGCTCTGCGTGCGGTGGACTTTGCCGGAGCCGAGCGCACCGTGCGCATCAACCAGTTACCACTGGGACTCGCGGACCTGGAAGAAGTTATTCCCGAGCAGCCCGACATGGTGCTCATCCCCAAGACCGAGCGAGCCGAGCAGGTGGTGGAAGTGGACCGCAAGATCGGCGAACTCAAGCAGCGGCACCACGTGTCGCGCCCCATCTGGCTCATGCCCATTCTGGAATCGGCGTTGGGGATCGAAAACGCCTTTGCCGTCGCCGCCGCCAGCCCCAACATTGCCGCTGTGACCATCGGCCTTGAGGACTACACCGCCGACCTCGGGGTAGTGAAAACTGCGGACGGCGCGGAGTCGCTTTATGCCCGCACCCGCCTGGTGAATGCCGCTCATGCTGCGGGCGTGCAGGCCATTGATTCCGTTTACAGCGATGTGGCTGACATGGATGGACTTCTGAGCTGGGGGCAGAAGTCGCGCGCCCTGGGGTTCGAGGGCATGGGCTGCGTGCATCCGCTGCAGATCGCCGTGGTGCACCGGGCCTTCGCGCCCACTCCAGCGGAGGTCGAAAAGGCGCAGAAGATTGTTGCTGCCTTTGAGGAGGCGCAGCAGCGCGGCCTGGGTGTGGTGAGCCTGGGCTCGAAGATGATTGATCCGCCCGTCGTGCAGCGCGCTCTGAAGCTGGTGAAGCGAGCGCGTGAAATGGAGCTGATTTAGTAGCGCCGCCGGGACAGCGGCTGTCCTGCGGGCGTCTCGCCCGCAGTGCGAGGGCAGGATGCCCTCGCGACAGCCGGCCAGGGGCCGGCGCTACGACAAGTAACGACCGACGGCCAACAACTGACTCATGACCACCACCGCCACACGCGTCGAACTTACCCGCAATGCCGCGGGCCGGCTTGTGCCTATTTCCGTCAACGGCAAGGACCAGCGGCCTTATCAAGGCGCCGATCAGGATGAGCCGCAGGGCTACAAGGCGGCTCCGCGCATCCGCTCCTGCACGCAATACCCGGAAAACGGCGATAAACGCGTCCCCGACCTGGAAACGGCGCTGCGCAAATGCGGCCTGTGCGACGGCATGGTCATCTCCAGCCATCATCACCTGCGCGATGGCGACCGGGTGGCGGTTATGGCGCTCGAAGCCGCCGGCCGGCTGGGCGCCCGGGACCTGATGTGGTTTCCCAGCGCGTCTTTTCCCTCGCAGTCAGCCGTGGTGGATTTGATGGAGAAGGGCGTCGTCCACCACATTGAAGGCAGCATGAACGGGCCGCTGGGCGACTACACAAGTCAGGGCAAAATGCGGGGCGTGGGCGTGCTGCGCTCCCACGGCGGGCGCTGGCAGGCCATCCAGGATGGCGAAGTTCACATAGATATTGCGGTCATCGCCGCGCCCACCGCCGACCCCTTCGGCAATTCCGATGGCTCCCACGGCAAATCCGCCTGCGGTTCTCTCGGCTTTGCTCTGGCCGATTCCATGTACGCCGACCACGTCATCGTGGTCACCGACAACCTGGTGCCCTTTCCTTGTGTGCCCTGGCAGATCCAGGGCAACACGGTGGATTATGTGGTGGAGGTGGATTCCATCGGCGATCCCGCCAAGATCGTTTCCGGCACCACTCAGATCACACGCAGCCCCGACCGCCTGCGCATCGCCGAATTCGTCGCCCGCTTCCTGCGCGACGCCGGCATCATGCGCAACGGGTTCTCTTTCCAGGCTGGCGCCGGCGGAATCGCCCTGGCTTTTGTGGATTACCTGCGTCGCATGATGAAGGAAGAGGGTGTGAAGGCCCGCTTCGTGCGCGGCGGTTCCACGCGTTACCTGGTGGAGATGCTGCAGGAGGGTCTGACCGACTATATTCTCGACGGGCAGACTTTCGATCTCGATGGCGTGCGCTCCATCGCCGCCGATCCGCGCCACGTCGCCACCTCGCCCTTTACCTCCTACAACTTTCACGGCAAGGGCAACTTCGCCTCGCTGGTGGATGCGGTGGTTCTCGGCGCCACCGAAGTGGACGTCAACTTCAACGCTAACGTGGTCACCCACTCCGATGGCCGCCTGCTGCATGGCATTGGCGGCTGGCAGAACTGCCTGTTTGCCGGCTGCAGCATTCTGGCCGTGCCCTCGTTC
>DASYWT010000142.1:0-3479 GCA_035935775.1 Terriglobales bacterium | reverse complement strand
AGGATGTAGACGCCGCGGGGCATTTGTCCTTCCACGAACAGTACCGAGTTTTCCGGATAAACGGTGGAGTAGGAAACTGCCGCCAAGCCCCGCAGATCCTCGCCCACGAACTGACAGAAGAAGCCGCGTCCGCGCAATCTGCAATTCAGGCAGTTGTCGGACATTTCCAGGTTATATGGTGCGTGCACTGTGGACATCGTTCGCCCCCTCGTTTTGACTTTCAACCAACTCCACAGACTGAGTAATTTCTTCAATTAAAGCGCGGGTCATCAGACCATCACCCGTCAGCTCGGCCCCGGCGCGACAGAGCCTTTCCAGCAACTGTCTGCCCTGCGAGCTGACAAACGTGACGTCCTTGAGATCCACCACCATCTTCCGGCCGGTTTTTCCGTTGCTCATCTGCCGCCAGCAGTTCCCCAGTTCTCCCAGGCATGGTCCGCTCAAACGTCCCTCAATTCGCAGCGTCACCAGCTCGCCGTGATGCTCAACTGTCGCTCGGAACATGGTGTTCGCCTTCCCTGACTGACTGTGAATAAGGCACGCTCAGGGCCATCTGGTCATCACCGGCTGTGACCGTGGACACTGTGCAAACACAGCTAGTTAAGAAACAGCCATTTAGAGTGGGTAGGAGGACTGACAGCGAAAGGTGACAGCATGCAGTCAGGCTGGCAGCCCGCTGTCACCGCGACTGTCACAGATCAGCGCGGCTGATTCCCAGCTTCTTCATTTTGAAGTGCAGGGTAGTGCGTTTAAGACCTAGACGGTTGGCGGCGCCGGCGGGACCGCCGATCACTCCGCCGGCCTCGCGCAGAACGCGCAAAATATGCTCCCGCTCGGCATCGTCCAGGCGTTCCAGGTGCGTGGCATCTCCATTGGTCGGCCGCAGCTCCGCGATGGGCACATTCAGGACCGATCCCCGGGAGAGAATCACCGCCCGCTCCACCATGTGCTCCAGTTCGCGAACGTTGCCCGGCCACTCCCAGTTCACCAGGGCTGCCATGGTTTCGGCGGGGATGGTTTCAATGTGGCGGTTCATGGTGCGGGAGAACTTCTGCGCGAAGTAGCGAACCAGCAGGGGGATGTCTTCCCGGCGCTCGCGCAGCGACGGGATGCGCACGGGAAAGACGTTCAGACGGTAGTAGAGGTCTCGGCGGAAAGTGCCCTCGTCCACCATCCTGGCCAAGTCGCGATTGGTGGCGGCAACTACGCGGGTGTCCACCTGCTGGGTGCGTGTGCTGCCCAGGCGTTCAAATTCCCGCTCCTGTAACGCCCGCAGCAGCTTGGGCTGGAGTTCCAGGGGGATGTCACCCACTTCGTCGAGAAACAGCGTGCCTTTGTGGGCCAGTTCCAGGCGCCCGATCTTCTGCACGATGGCGCCAGTGAAGGCGCCCTTTTCGTGCCCGAACAGTTCGCTTTCCAGCAGCCCGGTGGGAATGGCGGCGCAGCTCATCTTGACAAAGGTCTGCTCGCGCCGCACGCTCAAATCGTGAATGGCCCGGGCAATCAGTTCCTTGCCGGTTCCAGTTTCACCCAGGATCAGAACCGTGGCGCCGGTGGGGGCCACCGTTTCCACTTGCTGCAGCACCGTCTGCAGGGCCCGGGTTTCACCCACGATTTCTTCGAAGTTGTACTCGGAGTGAATTTCCTCCTGCAGATACAGGTTTTCCCGCGCCAGCTTGTCCTTGAGTTGCGCAATTTCGCGGAAGGCGAGCGCGTTTTCCAGGGCGATAGCCACTTGGCTGGCCACTTGTGCCAGCAATGCCACATCTTCGGCGTGGAAGGCGTGCTCGTGCAGGCTGGCGAGGCTCAATGTGCCCAAAGCTGCGTTGCGCGTAACCAGCGGCAGCCAGCAAGCGCAGCGGACGCCCTCAGAAACCATGCGGGCGGTGATTTCCGACGGATATTGCTCAGCAGTGAGGGGATCGGCCAGCAACGGTCGCCGATGGGTAAGCGCCCATCCTCCCGGCGACCCCTCCAGCGAGAACTCCATTTCCTGATGCACCAGGCCTTTGCCTTCGGGAAAGACAAGAGCGTGCAGCCGCAGCAGCGAGCCTCCTTGTTCCAGTAAGGCCAGGCTGGCATAGTCGTGGGCTACTACCTGCCGCAAGCAATCGGAGATGGCGGGAAAGAGATCGCGAATCTCACGGTTGGAAACCAGGACATTGTTCACATCCAGCAGCAGGCGCAGGCGATCGCGCTCGCCCGCTAACTGTTTCTGGTAAGCCAGGGCTTGCTGCCGTTGGGCCACGTTGTCTACTGCCAGCCCCACCTGCTCCGCCACCCGCTGCAGGAATTCCAGATCGCGATGGCTGTAGGCGCCGTTGTTTCGGCTCGTCAGGGCCAAAGCACCCAGGCGTCGGTCGGCGGCGGTGATGGGCAACACGCAGCAGGATTGAAAGCCGTAGCCGCGCAGGATCTTCAGCACCGGCCCCATCTGAGTCTCGCGGGTAAGGTCATCCAGGACCAGGGGCTCACCGGTCTTCCAGACCCGGCCCGAAGCGGACTCCTCTATGGGCAGAGTGGCCGGCAGGGGAAGGTGCTGCCCGAAGCTTTCGGTGTGGGCTACGCGCATTACATTAGCGGCCGGATCGTGCAGGATGAAACTGACGGAATCGAAGTGGACGATCTTAAGCAGGCGCTGCGCCAAGTCGTGCAGCAGTTTGTCCAGGCCGTCGTGCAGGGCGACAGCGTCGGTTACCTCCAGTAGCGCACGATAGCGCTGCTCGGCGGAAGCGTCCGCCGTGGGCTGGGGAAATTCGGGCATCTAGTACTTCCTGAGGACTGGTGGCAGTGCTACACAGCGCGCCCCAGATAGCAAATGACAAAGATGAGCCCACTTTTGCTGGATAGCAAAAGATATCAATATGCTTACACATCCTCTTTAGCTAGTCATAACACTATTCCTGCGGGTTGGGAATAGGCCGCTCAGAAATTCTGGGTTGGCGGAAATGTAAAGAAGCGTCGGTTACGGCGAGTCTCAGTCACATGAGTTTCAGTCACATCAGTCTCAGTCACATGGCAACGTTGGTGCCCGTCCCCTTGCAGCAACCTGCCGGTGCCACCATTTACCGCCGAGTCGCTGTTTCACTGTCTCCGGGGGCCGCGGCTACGAACTGCGCCGTTCCAATTTTTATGATGGTCCGGTGCTGCCCGCTGCTGGAGGATGCTGCCGGCTTTTCCTTCCCGGGCTGGGCGGGCGGGACAGGCGTCACCTCCGTCCATATCCCATATACCCGGCCCTGCAGAACGGCAATGCCCAGGTAGTCGCCAATGAATTGGCGATGACCGGCAAATGGCTCCTCGCTCCAGGCGTAGTTGGTGAACGACTTGCCCCCATCGCTGGAGCGAGCAAGAGTTACGGTCGTCTTTACGTTCTGCGGGTCCGTGCGGCGATCGTAAAAAATCACGCTGGCAGCGCCGGTTTGGGCATCCACCGCCAGCCACTGGAAGAACTGGTCCGTCCCGTCGTGAATGGAATC
>DASYWT010000141.1:0-10467 GCA_035935775.1 Terriglobales bacterium | reverse complement strand
TGGGGGATGGAGTAGTCGCTGAACTCAACCAGCAGGTAGCCAGTGTTGCCGATGGTGTAGCGCGCGGGATGGGCAAAGGCGTCTTCGAGATTATCGTAGGAAAGGTGAAAATCGCAGCCCAGGCTGAGACGGGGTGAGCCGCCGGAGAGCTGGCGCAGCCGTTCCAGGCGGGCTTCCAGTTCTTCGCGGTTGTAGGCGTACTGGAAATCGGCATGAGGCGTGGCGACGATGTGTTCGATGCCGTCATGCATAGCCATTTCGCACATTTCCAGGGCCACGTCCCAGGAGGGGGCGCCGTCGTCCACTTCGGGAATGATGTGACAATGAATGTCTACCATGATGATTTTAAGGATGTTCGCTGCTCCCGCGGCGTCCCAGGGAGATCCGCTAAGCGCAAAGTTTTGCGCATGTTTCCTTTCCTAAAGGGCTTTCCTAAAGGGTCAAAAGACCGGTCGCACAGCCATTTTCCAGGTCCACAAGCCCGCGATTCTCAGGTATACTCTAACCCATTGCGAAGCCGCTGTTCCCCACAGCCTTCTTCAAATTTGCCGTAACCCGGAGCAGAAAAATGGAATGGGTAAGCCCGACGTTTGAAGAAATCAATCTGAGCTGCGAGATCAATTCCTACGTAAACGCCGAACTATAATCCGCGAATGCGGATCAAGGTGCTGGGTTCTGCTGCGGGAGGAGGTTTTCCGCAGTGGAACTGCGCCTGCGTCAACTGCCGTGGCCTGCGCCAGGGTACGTTACGTGGAAAAGCCCGCAGCCAGGCGCAACTTGCGGTAAGCAGTGACGGCAAAGCCTGGTTCCTGCTGAACGCCTCTCCCGACCTGTGTACCCAGATTGAAGCCACACCCGAGCTGCAGCCGACAGCCGGTACGCGGCATAGTCCTATTGCCGGGATTGTGCTCAGCAGCGGCGATCTGGATAACGTACTGGGCCTGCTGCTGCTGCGCGAGTTTCAGCCGCTACGGATTTACTCCACCGCCGCCATCCGAGAAATTGTGAGCCAAGACAACAGCTTCTTTCGCCTGCTGGAGCGGGTCCCGGATCAAGTGACGTGGACCGAATTCCGGCCGGGCAGCGTTTTTGAATTGAAAAGCGGCGGGCGAGCAGGCGCTAGCGTTTGCTGCCGAGCCTTGGCCCTGCCCGGATCCTATCCCGCATATGTGAAGGATAGCGAACACCGCCGCTTGGCGGGCGATGAGGCGGTGCTGGCGCTGGCGGTGGAGAGCGGCGGCGCCAAGATGCTGTTCGCACCGGCATTGTCCGCGATCACCGATGAGCTGCAGAGGGCGATAGCAGACTGCGACCTGTTGTTCGCGGACGGGACCTTCTGGTCCGACGACGAGCTGCAGCAAACCCGCGGCGGCGGGCCCACGGCGCGGGAGATGGGCCACCTGCCAGTGGGCGGGAAGGGAGGCAGCCTGGAGCGGCTGGCCGCTCTCAACGGTCCGAGAAAAATGTATATTCACATCAACAATACCAATCCCATGCTGAACGAAGAGAGCCCGCAGCACCGCGAGGCGCGGGAGGCCGGCTGGGAAATTGCCGAAGACGGCTGGGAGTTCGAGCTGTGAGCAGCGCCGCCACCACGCATCGGCTGAGCCAGGATGAGTTTGTCGCAGGGCTGCGCAAGATCGGGGAAGAGCGCTACCACCACCGCCATGCTTTCCATCTGCTGATGCACGAAGGCAAGCTTACACGCGGGCAACTGCAGGCGTGGGCGCTGAACCGCTACTACTATCAGAGCTGCATTCCCATCAAAGACGCGCTGATCCTGGCGCGCAGCGAGGACGCGGAATTTCGCCGCGCCTGGCGCAAGCGCATTGTGGATCACGATGGCGAAGGGGGGCGCATCGGCGGCATCGAAAAATGGATCAAGCTGGCGGAGGCCACCGGGCTGGAGAGCGCACGGGTGGAGAGCGCGGCCGAGGTTCTACCGGCGGTGAAGTATGCGGTGGACGCCTACCTGCGGCTGGTGAGCGAGCGGTCGTTTCTGGAGGCGGTGGCTTCGTCGCTGACCGAGCTGTTTTCCGGAACGCTGATCGCGCTGCGCCTGGACGCTTTGCGCAAGCATTATCCCTGGCTGAGCGGGGGGCTGGACTATTTTGAGGCGCGTCTTTCGCAGGCGCCAGCGGACGCTCGTTTTGCGCTGGACTGGGTGACACGACACGCCCAAAGCCGCGAGCAGCAGGAGCTGGCGTGCGGGGCGCTGAGGGCCAAGTGCAACATTTTGTGGGCGCAGTTGGACGCGCTGTACTTCGCGTACGTGCAGCCGGGATGGCCGCCGCCTGGGGCTTTCCAGTTGCCGGAGGGAAAGTGAGCCGCCCAGCGCCGACTTCGCGGCCGCGCCTGGCGCGCGGCTGCCGCATCAGCGAGCAGGCAGGCCAGGAGTCCACCCTGCTGATGCCGGAGGGCGCCATGCGCCTGAACCCGCCCGGGCTGAAAATTCTGCGGCACTGCGACGGTGAGCACACCTTCGCGGAAATCGTGAACGCGCTGCAGGGCGAGTTCGCGGCGGCCGCACCGGAGCGCGTCGCGGAAGATACCGCCGTGTTTCTGGAACGACTGCAGGAGCGGCGGGTGGTGGATTACGAATGAAGGGGCCGCTGGCACTCATCGTCGAACTGACTCACCGCTGCCCGCTGCACTGCGTTTATTGCTCGAATCCGCTGCAGATGAAGGCGCGGGCGGCGGAGCTTACAACCGCGCAGTGGAGCGAGGTGTTTGGCCAGGCGGCGGCGCTGGGGGTGATGCAAGTGGATTTCACCGGCGGCGAGCCCCTGGCCCGCGCTGACCTGACGGAACTGGCGGCGGCGGCGCGCCAGGCCGGGCTCTACATCAATCTGATCACCTCAGGCATTGGGCTGAATGAAGACCGGCTGCGGGCTCTGGTGGCGGCGGGCGTTGACCACATCCAGCTAAGTTTTCAGAATGTGAACGAGGCCGGTGCGGACGAGATTGCCGGGGCCCGGGCGCATGCCCACAAGCTAGACCTGGCGCGGCGCATTCGCGGGCACAACGTGGCCTTCACCATGAACGTGGTAGTGCACCGGCAGAACCTGGAGCGGTTGCCGCAGATCATCACCTTGGCCGAGGAACTGAAGGCCGACAAGTTGGAAATTGCCAACGTGCAGTATTACGGCTGGGCGCTGGAGAACCGGGCCGCGCTCCTGCCCAGCGAGCGGCAGCTGGAGCAATCGCTGACTACGGTGAAGGCGGCGCAGGAGCGGCTGAAGGGACGCATGCGCATTGATTTTGTGGTGCCCGACTACTACGGCAAGTATCCCAAGCCCTGCATGGGCGGCTGGGGACGCAAGCTGATGCTGATCAATCCCGCGGGCGAGGCCATGCCCTGCCATGCCGCGGGCGTGATCCCGGACATGCGTTTTGAGAACGTAACGGAGAAGCCGCTGCGCTGGATTTGGGAGGAGTCGGAGGCCTTCCAGCGCTTCCGTGGAGAAGCGTGGATGCCGGAGCCTTGCCGCAGCTGCGAGCGGCGCAGCCAGGATTTCGGCGGCTGCCGCTGCCAGGCGCTGCTGCTGGCTGGAGACGCCAGCGCGACCGATCCTGCGTGCTCGCTGGCGCCGCGGCATCATTTGGTGGAGGCGGCGGTGGCGGAAGCGAACGTTTCCCTGGTGGCGGCCGCCCGGCCAGTGATGAAGCCGAGCTGGGTATATCGTCCCAACCCGCAGTAAACCCATCTAATGACATTTTCCCCATCTCTTACCCCCCCCGGCTGAAGCCCGGGGCTTCCACACGAGGGGCGCAGGAGGGGGCGCTCTTCGCGGGTCTCCAGAAGAAATGTTTTTTCGAGCAAAGCGCAAGGTCCTTCGACTTCGCTGGCCGATTCGCAAGCAAATCGGCCAGCTACGCTCAGGATGACATTCCGAAAATGAATTGCCGAGGTGAACCAGGATGACCCCCGAAAAAGAATTTTCTTCATGTGCGGTGCAATGCCGCATCAAGAGCGGCGCCGACTTCGGCCAGCTTCTCCGCGGAAAATAAGAGCTGGCAGGCTTCAAACAGCTCGCGCTCTTCTTTGCGGATGTGAGTGGAGAGGAGCCCGGCAAATTCGCGCAGGGCGGCGGCATCCAGTTCGCGGCGCTCAGCCCGGGCAAAGTATTGACGCAGGGCAGCGTGCTCGCTTCGCAGTTGCTCCACCAGGGGCGTGAGTTCGGCAAAGGCTGCGGCGGCGGGGAAGAGCGCCTCTTCCTCGGCGGCGAAGTGCCAGCGGATCTCAAGGTTGAACATGGTGCGGATTTGCGCCTGGAGCGCCTCCAGGTCGGCGGCGCCGGCCTGCAGGGAGCGGTCAGTCTGAACGCACAGCGCCAGCGCATGCTGGTGCTGATGGGAGAGCGGGATAAGGTTACGGTCGCGGAGCATGTAAAACCCAAATCCACCACAGAGACACAGAGGCACGGAGAACGCAAATCAAGAACCAGGAGACTCTATCGCGGGCGAGGGCGCCCGCGCCACAAAGGATCGCGGGCTCCCGCATCCACACAGAGACACAGAGGCACGGAGAACGCAAATCAAGAACCAGGAGACTCTATCGCGGGCGAGGGCGGCCACGCCACAGAGGATCTCGGGCTCCCGCTTGTGTAATTTTCTTCCGACGTAGAAAATACTTGTTTGCCCGGTAAGCGGGCAAGAGCAGGGAGACTTCATGGTAGCTACCGGCGAACTCATACGCCTGATGAACTACGTTGACGACATTTCCGCCACCTTGCGGCGCATTGTCGCCACCATTCCCATGATGGACGAGGACGAGCGCAAACGCCTTTCCGAATACATGCGCAAGGTGGAGCCTAACTACGATTCGGTGCTGCAGCAACTGGAGAAGGGCGGCAGGTAGTGGGAGAGGTCCGCACCGTCGCTGTTATCGGCGCGGGCATGATGGGACGCGGCATCGCACAGGTGGCGGCGCTGGGCGGTTACCGCACCATTCTGGAAGACGTTCTTCCCGGCGATCTGCGGCACGCGGAGGGTGAAATCCGCGGCCACCTGGATAAGGCGGTGGAATCTGGGAAGGTGGGCGCTCCCGAAGCCACGGCAGCCCTGGGCCGGTTGGAGTTCGCCCGGTCGGTGGAAGATGCGGCCCGCCAGGCCGACCTGGTGATCGAGGCTGTTCCCGACGAACTGGAGTCGAAGCTCGAGATTTTTACGCTGCTGGACAAGATCTGCCGCCCCGGAACCATCCTGGCCACAAACACCTCCTGCTTGAGCATCAGCGAGATTGCTTCCGTGACCTACCGCGCCCCCCAGTGTGTTGGCATGCGCTTTGTCACACCCGTGCAGGAAATGAAGCGGCTGGAGATTGTCCGCGGTCGGGAAACCGACAAGGCCACGGTGGCGGCAGTGGCGGAGGTGGGGCGGAGGATGGGAAAGGAAACGGTGGTGGTCGGGGACGAGGAGTCGGTAGTCAGGAGTCAGTAGGCAGGAGTCGGTAGTCGGTAGTCAGGAGTCAGTAGGCAGGAGTCGGTAGTCAGGAGTTGGTAGTTGGGAGCGAGCTACCCAGGGCTGCCCCTTTAAAAACGTGCAAACCATAAAAGCTTGAATGCTTCGCGAAACTTAAGGCTTTTTCTCTTTTCTGCTATCCAACCTGGTGTGGGGTTCGTCACATACTCGTAAGCTGTGGCGTATCACAATGAGAGGCGGAACTTAGCGGTTCGGCTCCACGTACCTGAAGGTGTGGAAGTCTGCGCGGAAGAGGCTCGGGCGGCCGGCCTATGAATCTAGCCAAGGAAATTCTGCGGCAATCATTGCAGACGCTGTGGGCCCACAAGCTGCGCTCCTTCCTGACCATGTTCGGGATCGCCTGGGGAGTGGGGTCATTGCTTCTGCTGGTGGGGCTGGGCGAGGGCTTCCGCTCCGGGCAGGAGAAGAATCTGGCGGAGATGGGGCGCAACATCATGTTCACCTTCGCCGGGCGGATTCCGGCGGTGGAAGGCAGCCTGGCCTCGGCCCAGGCTTACCACATCACCTACGGCGACTTTCTGGCCATCCGGGCGGAGGCGCAGCACATTGGCGCGATTTCACCGGTGCTGGAGCGCGACGACATTCGCGCCAGCAGCGACTACCGCAGCACCAACGGGCAGGTGTTCGGGGTAATGCCGGACTACAACCAGATCCGCAACATCCCCATCGGCAACGGACGCTGGATCAACGACGATGACAACAAAGAGCGTAGGCGGGTGGCGGTGGTGGGCTGGGAGCTGCTGAAGGATATGTTTCCCGGACGCCCGGCGGTAGGGAACACCATCCTGCTCAACGGGGCCGAGTTCAAGGTGATCGGGGTGCTGGCGCAACTGGGCAAGGAAGGGCACAACGGCACCAATATCCGCATTTTTATGCCCCTGAACACCATGCGGGTGCTGTTTCCGCTGAAGGAGCAGAACAGCGAGGACGCCATTTCCTTTCTCAACTACCAGCCGAGGACGCGCGAGGAGCACGTAGCGGCCAAGCAGGAAGTGCATGAGGTGATTGCGCGGCGGCACAACTTCAGCGCCAAGTTTGAAGACGCGTTCGAGGACTGGGACACGATTGAGGGCTCGCGGCGGGTAGGGCTGATATTCGATGCCATGGACTCGTTCCTGGGGGCGGTGGGGCTGGTGACGCTGGCGCTGGGAGCGATTGGAATCATTAACATCATGCTGGTATCGGTGAGCGAACGGACGCGCGAAATCGGCCTGCGCAAGGCGCTGGGCGCTACCCAGCGCGACATCCTGATGCAATTTTTTCTGGAAGGGGCGTTTCTGACGGTGCTCAGCGGGGGCACGGGCGCGCTGATCACGTATGCCGTGATTAAGGCGCTGGCTACGCTGCCGGCGCCGGAAGGATTCGACACGCCGCGGATTGTGCCGCTCTCGGCGGTGGCGGCCATTCTTGCGCTGGCGGTGGCGGGGGTGGCGGCCGGGCTCTACCCGGCGAGCAAGGCGGCCAAACTGGAGCCGGTGGAGGCGCTGCGGCAGGAGTAGCATGACCGGCGATCTGCTCAAACAGGCTTATGGAGCGCTGCGCTACAACCGGCGGCGCAGCCTGCTCACCATGCTGGGCATGGCGTGGGGCATCGCCACAGTGGTGCTGCTGCTGGCCTACGGGGCGGGCTTTGAGCGCGGGCTGATGGTGGCCTTTGAGACTTTCTCGGGCAACATGGTGGCGGTGTTTCCGGGGCACACTTCGATGCAGGCGGGAGGGAGCAAGGCGGGAGTGGAGGTAAAGCTGACCACCGACGACCTGGAGTGGCTGCGCAACGAGGTACCGTTTCTGAAACGGATTTCGCCAGAGGCGGCCAAGCAATGCACGGCCGCTTATCTGAATCGCTCGGCGCTGTTCCAGGTGGCCGGAGTTTATTCCGCGTTTCAGCACATCCGCCACCTGGACGTGGCCGAGGGCAGCTTCTTCAGCGACCAGGACAACTACGGCCACGCGCGGGTGGCGGTGCTGGGCGCGGACGTGAAAAAGAAGCTGTTTTCCGGGCGGGAGGCGCTGGGCGAGACCATCCGCGTGGACGGCATTTCTTACACCGTGGTGGGAGTGCTGAAACGGCTGATCCAGAACGGCGACGACAACGTAAACAGCAAGATCTACGTGCCCTTCAGCGCGGTGGGGGACCTGCGCGACAGCTACCACATTGACGACGTTGTGCTGGAGTATGAAGGGCCGGAGCATGCGCGGGTGGCGAAGGCGGTGCGGCAGTCGCTGGCTTTCCACCACAATTTCAATCCCGAGGACAGGCGCGCCGTGTTTGTTTTCGACAGCATTGAGGAATTCAAGGAGCTGCGCATTATCACGGTGGGGATCAAGGTTCTGCTGGGGTTCATCGGGCTGCTGACGCTGGGCATTGGGGGCGTGGGGCTGATGAACATCATGCTGGTCTCGGTTACGCAGCGCACACGCGAGATTGGGGTGGAGAAGGCACTGGGGGCACGCAAGCGGCATATCCTCTTCCAGTTCCTTGCGGAAGCGCTGACGATTACGTTTCTGGGAGGGCTGGCGGGAGTGGCGCTGGCGTACGTGGTTTCCTGGTCTGTGGGCTCGCTGCCTTTGTGGAGCGCGTTTGTGGAGGATGCCTCGGCGGGGGACATCCACCTGACGATCAACGCGACCACGCTGCTGGCGGCGACGCTGATCCTGGGATTCGTGGGCATCGTGAGCGGGATGATTCCGGCCATCAAGGCAGCGCGGCTCGACCCCATCGAGGCGCTGAGATACGAATAGTCTTCAGCTCTCAGCTGTCAGCTCTCAACGTTCAGCTCTTGCCCTTATTGCATGGGGGCTGCGGCAGCAAGAGGCTTGAAAAGATTGAACACCTAGAGCAGAAGTTTCAGCGCCAACTGGCCAACTCTGGGGTTAACGGCTGTGCTGGAGATGACCCCAAAGGTGGGCGAGCTGAAGTTGGTGTCGGGATTAGAAAACTGAGGATGGTTCAGCGCATTATAAAATTCGGCGCGAAATTCCACGCTGCTCCCTTCGCGTAACCAATGCAAGGAAACCGATTTCGAAAGCGCAATGTCCAGGTTGGCTTGCCCAGGGCCGGCGACAAGGCCGGTGGCGCTGTTGCCGAAACCTGTGCCGATGCCGTCCGCTCCAATGACCGGGGGCTTGGTGAAACAGGATGCATTGAAATAATTGTTGAGCCGCGATTGGATTGGGCCACCGGTGAGCAATTGGCTTGGCGTGCAGGCGCCGGTGAGTTGCGCCCGGTCTTCGCTGATGCCAAAAACATTGTGGGAATTGGTGTCGGCGATAGTCAGGGCGCTGCCCGACTGAAGGGTTACGACTCCAGCCAGGGCCCAGCCGCCCAGGATGGCCCGGCGCAGGCCGGTGCGGGGAGCAGGCAGGTTCCAGGTCCCGCTGAAGACCAAGCGGCGGGTGCGATCAAAGCTGGCCCGCCCCCAACGCTGTGCGGCCGAGTTCTGATTTCCTAATGTCAACGCGTTTCCGGCCGATGTGCCGTTGATGTTAGCGCCATCTGTGTCCAGGGTCTTGGAGAAAGTATAGGAAACCAGGAACTGGAGGCCGTGGCTCAACCGCCTGGTCAGGCTGGCTTCGAGTCCGTTGTACCAGGAGCTTCCGGCCGATTCAATTTCATCCAGGGAATCCGCGGGGATGCCCGGGATGGGGACTCGTAAGTCAATGTTCGCCACTGTGTTCGTGGTTGCGGCCCTGACCGGTTCCTGAGCAGAGGCTGGCAGCGCCTGATTGAGTGAGCGGTAGCGCAACAAATGCGCGCCCCGTGTGCCTACGTATCCCGCCTCCAGCAACCAACCGGCATGCAGTTCTTCTTGCAAATTCAAGGAATACTGCTGAAGCAAGGCGGGACGAAATGAGCGAGAGACCGTGGAGATGGTTGTCGTTGTCGTCGGCGAATATGGAGTGAACAGAGGAAAAGATTCTGGTGTGGGAAAGGGCTGAGGGAAGGGGGTCTGAAATGTTGCTTGGGCGTTTGCCCTTCCAGTAATCAGTCGAGTCACGGAGAAAGGAGCACCGACCGCGCTCTGAAAAAAAGCCTGGCCGGTGGGGCGGGAGTAATACATCCCATATCCTCCCCGAAGTACTAACTGGGCCGTCTTGGGGAGGACCTGCCAGGCGAAGCCGACGCGAGGCGCGATTGTGTTCTGCCCAGCACCGTTATTCGCAAAGGTGTTGTTCGTACGGACTACACCGCGCGGGGCCGTGCCCGGGAAATTGGAAGCCACAAGGTAACCAGCAACACTGCCGCTTACTGAAGAATTTGGGTCGGCCTCGTCCACGTCGAAGCTCGAGTTCCTGCCCAGTTTGTCACCGAACTGTCCAAGCCGCTCGTAGCGGAAGCCAAGATTCAGGCTAAGTGACTTACGAATCCTGTACGCCTCCTGGGCGTAGAGCGAGCCCTCCCAGGCCCGGTACTCACGATCGAACAGGCCGAAAGCGTCAAGGGAGGCAAATATGTTGCTGAAAGTTCCGGTTCCATTGCCATTGGCACTGAGGCCAAGCAGAAAATCCGGCCAGCTCAAGAACTGCACGGCCGATCCCAAACCCACGTCGCCGAAGTTATCCTGCAAGCGGGTGAGTGACCCGCCGAAGTGAAGGGTGTGAGGTCCATGAACAAAGCTGAACCCATCTCCAAATACGAAGCTGTCTTGTGCAAACTGTAGCGGAAAAGCAGACGAGAAGGCCACGGAACCAAGAATAGTCAGGTTAGGGAGTTCATTTGTGTCATTCATTTCGCCTTCGGTGACGCCAACATCAGACCACTTGAAAGGAGCGTGGCTCTGTGTACCGCCGGTTGTTCGCACAAAACCCAAGCGCGCTTCATTGAGCCAGTTGTTACTGAAGGCGTAGGTATGGGCAAAGCTAAGGACCCTGTAACGCGAACTGCCGGGGCTGGAAAAACCTGAAATGTTAGCGGTCTCATTGACGAAATTGCCCGGAAAAGTGACTGTTTTGTTGTCATTGGCAAAGAACAAGTGAACCGCG
>DASYWT010000140.1:0-1584 GCA_035935775.1 Terriglobales bacterium | reverse complement strand
TCTCGACCGGCTGCGAAGCGGCACATACTTTCATGCGCTCAGTGCATCGCGGCTCGAAGGCGCACCCCACCGGCAGCCGCATCGGGTCAGGAGGCTCGCCGTGGATAACCGCCAGATGCTCTCGGGGCTTCGCCGCCACCGTGCCGGAAAGACGCACAAGTGCTTGCGAGTAGGGGTGCAGCGGGCGACCAAACACTTGCTCGCGCGTGCCTTCTTCGACAATTTCGCCGGCGTACATCACAAGCATGTGGTCGACCCAGCCGGTGAAAACCGCAGGATCGTGGCTGATAATCAGGCACGCCATCCGGTGGCGTTCCCGCAGTCTCGCCAGCAGGGCCAGGATTTCTACTTGCAGAGCGGCATCGAGCTTGCTGGTGGGCTCGTCGGCGATGACCAGCCGCGGGCGGCAGCACAGGGCTTGCGCAATGGCCACGCGCTGGCGTTGCCCGCCGCTGAGTTGGTGCGGGTAAGCTCGCGCCACCTCGGCGGCCTGCTCGAAGCCAACCTCCGTCAACAGCGCCGGTACGCCCTCGGCGCGCTCACGCCGATCGCGGCAGCCGTGAGCCCGCAAGACCTCGGCAATCTGTTGCCCCACCCGCATAACCGGGTTCAGCGCCAGCGCCGGATCCTGCCAGATAATGGCAATCTCCGCGCCACGCACGGCGGTGAGCTGCTTTTCCGAGAGTCGCAGCAGATTTTTCCCGCGGAAAATTATGGTTCCGCTCCCATAGCGCGCGTTTGCCGGCAACATGCGCGCCAGCGACAGTGCCAGCGTGCTCTTGCCGGAACCGGATTCGCCCAGGATCCCCACTACTTCGCTCTCGCCGATAGAGAAGCTGGCGTGTCTTACTGCCGGCACGCTCCCCTCTCTACTGGTGTAGCTGATGTTTAAATTCTCAACTCGAAGCAAACTAGCCATCCCTGCCGCCCACTACCGTGTCCTACACCTACTATGTGGCTAGTTGTGCCCTGCGCCAATTGACCATCTGGGAGCCTGCTGGGCCTCCCGTAGCTATGTAAGGGACAAAGAGCGAGGGAGCGGAGCTCACGATTCCGCATTCGCCGGTTTCACCGAAGATGCAGTCCAACGTTTTCTAGAGGAGTCCTTGAAGGCAGCAGAGCGTTGCACGACCGAATAAGCCTACTGCGCCACCAACTTCATCACCGTCCCATTACTGATCTCGATCACGTACAACTCGCCCTCTTGATCCTGGCCCAGGGAGCTAATGTTCGTTGCGGGAGAAAGAAGCAGGGACCGATTCCAGGTGCCGGTCGCATTTTGGTTGAGGGCGAACACCTTGCCGGTCAGATCGGCAAAGACGTAGGTGCCTTGCAGCTTCGGAATGGCGCTGCCGTGATAGACATAACCACCGATAATCGCTTGGCCGATACTGTGGTCGTATTCCGCAATGGGCAGCAACAGCCCTGTCTCATCACAGCCGGTCGGAGGACTGAAGCAGTGCATCCCTTCCATGATGTTCCAGCCGTAATTGCCGCCCTTCTGAACTACATCTACTTCCTCATATTTGTCCTGCCCAACATCTCCAACGAACAAGCGGCCGCTCGGACGGTCGAAGGAAAAGC
>DASYWT010000139.1:0-5201 GCA_035935775.1 Terriglobales bacterium | reverse complement strand
TCGCCGCCGGATGTCGAGGATGCCCGCCATGTCTCAATTGATAATTGATGAATGAAGATTGACGATTAAGAACCGCTCGCAATCGGCCGGCAGTGTCGGTCTTAATTCTTCATTCTGCATTCGTCATTCTTCAATTATTTTGCTGCCGCTTGCTGATCCGCCACGAACCGCTCCTTGCATTCCTTCAAAACCTTGTTCATCTCAGCTTTGAGCTGGTCATCCAGCGCTTTTTTCTGCATGATGCTGGCGAACAAACCAGGATTCATGGTGTCCACGTACTCGTAGAGCGCCTTTTCGAAGGGCCGCACCTGCTCCACCGGCAGATCGTCGAGATGGCCGTTGGTGCCCGCGTAAATGATCAGAATCTGCTTGGAGAAAGGAAGCGGAGAGTACTGGTTCTGCTTGAGCACCTCGACCAGGCGTTCACCGCGCGCCAGCTGTGCCTGCGTGGCCTTGTCCAGGTCGCTGCCGAACTGCGCGAAAGCCGCCAGTTCGCGGTACTGCGCCAGTTCCAGCTTCAGTGTGGCGCCCACTTGCTTCATGGCCTTAATGGCCGCGGTAAATCCTACGCGGCTTACCGACAAGCCTACGTTCACCGCCGGCCGGATGCCGCTGTTGAACAGGTCGGTTTCCAGGTAAATCTGCCCGTCGGTAATCGAAATGACGTTGGTGGGAATGTAGGCGGAAACGTCGCCCGCCTGGGTCTCAATGACCGGCAGAGCGGTCAGTGAGCCGCCACCCAGTTCGTTGTTGAGCTTGGCCGCGCGCTCCAGCAGCCGCGAGTGCAGGTAGAACACGTCCCCGGGATAGGCCTCGCGTCCTGGTGGCCGCCGCAGCAGCAGCGAAATCTCGCGGTAAGACGCCGCATGCTTGGAAAGGTCGTCGTAAATCACCAGCGCGTGCTTGCCGTTGTCGCGGAAGTATTCGCCCATGGCGCACGCCGCGTAGGGCGCAATGTACTGCATGGGCGCGGGCTCGGAAGCCGAAGCCGCCACCACGATGGTGTAGTCCATGGCTCCGAAGTCGGCCAGCGTCTTCACCACCTGCGCAATTGAGGACCGCTTCTGCCCGATGGCGCAGTAAATGCAAATCAGGTCGCCATCCTTGTTGTTGATGATGGTGTCAATGGCGATGGCGGTCTTGCCCGTCTGCCGGTCGCCGATGATCAACTCGCGTTGCCCGCGGCCAATGGGAATCATGCTGTCAATGGCTTTCAGCCCGGTGGCCATAGGCTCGCGCACCGGTTGACGCGAAATCACGCCCGGCGCCAGGCGCTCGATGGGGATGTACTTATCGGTGGCGATCGGACCCTTGTCGTCAATCGCCTGCCCCAGCGAATTCACCACCCGCCCCACCATGGCATCGCCCACGGGCACACTCATGATCTGCCCGGTGCGCTTGACCGCGTCGCCTTCGCGCACTTCCGTATAGTCGCCCAGCAGCACCGCGCCCACCTGGTCTTCTTCCAGGTTCATGACGATGCCCATCACGTCGTGCGGAAACGAAAGCAGCTCGCCAGCCATGGCTTTATCCAGCCCATAAAGCCGGGCGATGCCGTCGCCCAGGGAGATAACCGTGCCTACTTCGTCCACCGCGATCTTCGATTCGTAGTTCTCGATCTGCTCGCGGATTAATTGTGTGATTTCGTCAGCTTTGATCTGTGCCATTGTTGAATACCAGGTAGCTGGTGGCCGGTAGTTGGTGACCGCTGCAGAAACTAATAACTACCAGCTATCAACTACTGACTTTCCACCAAATGTTCGCGAATCTTGTTCAGTTGTCCCAGAACCGAGCCGTCATAAATCGTGCTGCCGACCTTGATCACCGCGCCGC
This sequence comes from Terriglobales bacterium, assembly GCA_035935775.1. GTDB lineage: Bacteria > Acidobacteriota > Terriglobia > Terriglobales > Acidobacteriaceae > JAICWP01. The sequence goes on along the minus strand of DASYWT010000139.1, from coordinate 3,368 downwards.
CCAGCAGGCTGGGATCGCGAAAATAACTGGCCCGGACCTGTTTGCCCGTCAGTCGCCCGATTTTCGCCTCCAGCACCCGCTTTTCCTCCGGGCTCAGGTCGCGGGCGCTGGTGATTTCGGCCTCTGCCAAATTCAGCCGGCGGTCAAGTTCTACCTCGAACTGCCGCACGATCTGGTCCAGCATCGGAATACGCTCGTGGTCAATCAGCACAGCCAGGAAATTTCGCACCACGGGTGAAACCCCGGCCCGCTTGGCCACGGCGTCGAGCACGGCGCGCTTCTGGGCCGCCGGCAATGCCGGAGCCTCCCACACCCGCCGCAGTTCGCTGTTCTGTTCCACCACTGCGGCCAGCGAACGCACCTCGCGCCGCACCTGTGCGGCGTCCAGGTTGCGATCGGTCACTACGTCGGCGAAAGCGCGGGCGTAGCGGCTGCTCACCGCGGCCATGGACTAGCGGCCGTCCTTTCCGCCATTGCGGTGCGGAGTGCGCAGGCCGTTGCCGAGTTGTTCGGCGAAGTCGCGCAGCAGCGCCGCGTCCGTATCTTTGTCAATATGAATTCGTTTTTCCGCCATGGCCACGGAAAGCTCCGCGGCATATGCCGTCAGTTCCCGCTTTGCCAGGCTGGCTGCGGCCGCGATCTCCTGCTCCGCCGCTTCCACCACCCGGCGCGCATCTTCGGCCGCGGCCACACGCAGCTTTTCCTCTTCGCTGACCGCTTCGTGTTCCGCCTGCCGATGCATGGCGGAAATCTCCTGATCCAGGCGCGCAAGCCGGGCCTCAATTTCGCTCAGCCGCCGGTTGGCCTCGGCGCTAGCCTTGCCGGCTTCTTCCATCGCCCGCCGGATGCTGGCCGTGCGGCTGCGAAACATGGCCGGAATGCGCGAGCGCGATACCAGGTAGATGAGCAGCGCCAGCACCGCAAAGTTCAGGATGAAGGCCAGCCAGTAAGCGCCATGCACTCCGATCCCCAGAATCTTTCCCACCCAGCGGACCGAAGGCGAAAACTTGAACTGGGCGTTCTCCGCCTTCTCCCCCGCCGCCTCTCGCGACGCTTCCGCCAATTCCTGCCCGAAGCTGGAGCCGGAGTTCTCAGGCTGTCCTTGTGCTTTCCCGGCCGCGTTTTGCTGGCGGGCACCGTTCTGCGTAGCTGGCGCGGCCTTTGAACCGTTCTCCTGGGCTGCAGCCACGCCCGTCAGCAGCGCCGCCAGCAACAACAGGCCACAGAGGGCGATGGGCAGCAGACGCACACAGCCTCGCCCGGCGCTAATGCGGATTTTTGGCATGCCCTTCATGAGCGACCGCCAGCCACCGGATTTTGCACTGCCTCGGCCGGACGCAGGATGGCCCGAATAATCTCGTCCGCCAGCCGGCCCGCTTCCACCTGCAGCCGGTCCTGGGCTGTAACTTTGCTGGTTTCGATCGTTTCCCGCGCCTCCTGCACCTGCTTTTGGGCGTGGGCGCGGGCTTCCGCGAGCGCCGCGGCGCGGGCCTCCAGAGCCTGCTTGCGTCTTGCCTCCTGCGCCTTAAACAGAGCTGTCCGCGCTTCCCGCAGGCGCTGCTCGTAATCCGCTGCCTTGGCCTCGGCTGCCGCTATATCGGCGCGGGCACGCTCCATCGCACCCTCGGTCCGGCTGTGACGCTCTGCCAATACCCGCGCCAACGGGCGATGCACCAGGGCGCGATAGGCAGCAAACACCACCAGTAAGAGCACGATGGTGGGGATGGCGCCAAGCAGGTATCCACCCAATTGCCTGAGAATTTCGTCCATGCCTGTGGTAAAAACCGCCTGGAAAGCCCCGCGAGAATGTGTGGGCTAAACTCTAAAACCTACCATCTGTCTTTGAGCAGTGTCAACGCAAGTTCAGCTACCCGCGGCGCTTTTCTGCCCGGCGGTAAGTCCCATTTTTGAACACCTTACGGGGATAGTCCGGATTCGCGCTTGACTTTGGCGCTGAGGGGTCTAGCATAGAGACATCACCTCCGATCCAATTCAGGATCGAATGGGCTGGAGGCCAAGGAATGTCACCGCTTCTTGGTCTCCGGCCCATTTAATTTGCGCCAAAGATGCCAGCTGCTTCTTTCCAACGTCTGTCGGGCGGTCTGCCTCGCACAACGCCATTGGCACTTGGCAATTAGCATTTAGCCGTTGAGGGCTTGCTGCGGCATCAGTGACTACCTGTTGGGACCAACTGTAAAGCTTCCTACTTGTCATGCTGAGCGGCGGCTCACATACCTACACCCCCTTTTTCTGTCATGAGCGGCGGCTCATGTACCTATACCCCCTTTTTCTGTCATGTTGAGCGGAGCCTGCCGATTCGCTTGCGAATCGGGCAGGCGCAGTCGAAGCACCCCAGCGTCTCTTGACGCTCCCTCAACTGTCCGAGGGCGTTCTTCCAACACTCCAGGTGTGTTTCGAATCCGCGCAAACTCCCTTGCGCCGCCTTGATGCTTCCGCCCAACGTAGGTGTGTTTCGACTCGGGCATGCGCCCTCGCTCAACATGACAAACAGAGGCTGGGGACGGCCAGAAAAAGTGACCGAGGCCGACGCCGGCTACCCACTACCAACTACCAACTACCCACTACAATGATTCCACCATGTTTTCCCGCAAGATCCGCGTGGAATACGAGGCCGATGGCCAGCGCCATCCCTGCCCGCAGAAGTGGCTGGACAGCTTCAGCATGCGCAACTTCACCAACGCCTCCATTTTTGACGACACGCTCCCCGTCGCCGACGGCCTGATGGAAATCGGTTCCCGCGTGCCCCTCGATGAGCTCAAGGAAAGAATGGAGGACTGGTTCCGCCGCAAAAGCTACCTGCCCAAGGGGGCGGAGGTGAGGGTGCAAGAGGAGCCCCCTTAAATAGGCGTTCCCCGTTCCTTTGTGTGATCTTGAAAAAGATATTAGGCGCTTGGCCCTAAGACGAAGAGTGCGTTGAAGAGGAAGAGGGAGTTAACGATCATCAGCCCGAAGGCGATACAGCTTTTAGCCCAGGGCGTCAGCCCTGGGAAAACGACCAAATCTAGGCGAGCCCCGTCAGGGGCGGCACACAAGGAGCGACCCCAGGGGCTGAAGCCCGTTTGCTCATGTGCACGGATATCGCACGGCTGAAGCCGTGCGCTTCCACGCTGCTTCGGGCATTTGGCCGGCTCACTACTTAGGCCGCTGACTCCTGACTCCCGACTCCTGTCTACTTGTCGTAGTGCAGCAGCGAATACACATCGTACGGCGCGAGCTTGTCGCGGCCTTTGAGGAAGTCCAGCTCCACCACGAACCCCAGCCCGGCGATCTCCGCCCCCAGCGACTTGGTCAGTTGCACCGAGGCCGCTGCCGTGCCCCCGGTTGCCAGCAGGTCGTCCACGATGATT
>DASYWT010000138.1:0-3844 GCA_035935775.1 Terriglobales bacterium | reverse complement strand
CCAGCAACACAGCCGATTGGGCGCAGGCTTTGGCTGAGAATTTGCCTACCGCTTCGGTCATGAGTGCGGGGATGTGTGAAAGGCAGTTGAACACGGCCGCCAGGCAAAGCCATTGGAACACCGGAACAGCGTCGTTCCACTGACTACCCAGGACGGAGAGCACGATGGAACGTGCCGACAGGGCTGCGCCCGTTCCCAGCGGAATCACAACCGCGGAAAAAATGCTGGTTGCGGCCAGTACCAGCTCCTGCAGCCGCACCCCATCTTTTTGCTCGCGCGCCAGAGCCGGATACAACACCTTCTGCAGACCGTTCGACAAATATTGCAGTGGCAGAAAGATGAGCATGTAGGCGCGGTTATACAGGCCCAGCGAGGTTGAGGAGACAAGTTTGCCCAGGATAAAAGTATCGGCGGAAGCGCTGAGATACTCGATGACGCTGACGCCAGACGCTTTGCCCCCGAAGAACAGCAGGCTGCTGTAGCGGCTCAAATCGAACGACAGACGCAAAGAATGGGGGGCGGCAGCAAAGGAAGCCAGGGCCAGCACCAACGACTGACCCACCATGGCCAGCACAATCGCCCAATACCCCGCACCTAAACAGGCTGCCGGCACGCCCAGCGCAAACTGACCGATGACGAAGGCCGCGGCCTCGATGATAGCCAGCCGTTTGATGCGCAGCCGGCGGCGCAGCAGGGCGGCCGGGGTCAGCGCGATGGCCTGCAGCAGAAAGTTGAACGCGAACAGCCGGATGACAGAGGTTGCCGTCTCCTGCTGGAAGAAGCGCGCAAACCAGCTTGCCCCTGCATACATCGTCAGGGTACTGACCAGCCCGCAGGTAAGGGCCATGGTCCATGCGACCCGAATGTCGTCGTCGTCCACGGTGTGTTTCTGGACCAGCGCGCGGGCCACGCCGAACTGTGCGAAGTAGCCCATGGCCCGCGACAACACCAGCACGACCGCCATAATGCCGAAGTCGGTGGGCGTCAGCAGCCGCGCCATGATGCTGGTGGAAGCTATCTGCAGCACGCCCAGGGTAAGCGACCCCAGGTAGCTCCAGCGCAACGCTCTGGAATAATCGGCTAGCAAGAGCCGGCTCGCACGATCTTCTCGTCCAGATGTTCGAGGCACTTGTTGAAGACCGTGGTGTACACTTTTGTCGCCTCAAAGTTGCTGAAGGCGAAATCGCGGCAGGCAGTGCCTAACTCAAGAAGCCTGTGCCGGTCGAGGCTAAGGAGATAAAGAGTACCGTCAACCGCCTCCTGCACGGTCTTGGCAAGAATCAGGCCGGGACAGTCCCGCAAAACATTCTCGTACCCCTGGTGAAAGCTGCTTACGTGCGGAACACCCGCAGCTAAGGCGATGGGAAGGCGACAGGAGAAATAGTAACTGTGAGCAGGAAAATGATCCCATCCAACGGAAACCCACGCGTCACGAATCGCGTGATGCTGCTGCTCATAGGGTAACGGGCCTTTTGACGCAGGAAGGTTCCATCCGTGGCCATAGACGGCAAACTTGTCGCCCAATAACTTCCAAAGTCTTGCGGCAAGGCGGTACCGATCGCCGGAACCGGGGAGCTCCCAGATTCCCGGGATTCGGCGGACCACATCGCCGATCATGATGGCTTCGTGTTGGCGCGCGTTGGCCGCGGCGACGGGCAGCCGTGGAAAGCGGTCGGCATCGAAAGAATGGGGTATCCAATAAATCCTCTTGGCGCCCACTGCCTCGCTGAGCCGTTGCATGGACCCGAGTGCAACTTGGAAGATTAGATCAAAGCTGCTGATGAAATTGCGGGTGGCTGGAGGATAACGTTTATGGACACGGCCGTAAGCATCGCCTTCGTGATAAACGAAGAGAGTCTTGCGCGAAGCCCGCTTCAGCGACCGCACGAATTCCGCATCCGCCTGAAAACCACCGACATGTTGCCAGAAGAGGATGTCTGGCATGAACGCATGCGTCTCCGCCAGAATGGCCCGGCGGGCGCCCGTCGCGCCTAGTCGGTTGGCTTCGTGGAGAAAGGAGATGACTCGAAGCTCGCAGATGCTCCCGCTCGCAACCAAAACTTGGAAAGTGTTTCGTGGGCCAACCTGTGATGGCTCGGGGCCGGATTCGTTGGGCAGGTAAAGCAGCTTAACGGGTCTGTGCATGGTTCATTTCTTAACAGCCGAGCATGAATGCTACCGTGGGCCGGTTGATCAAGTTCTTCAGGCGCAGGATGCCGGCAGTCGGGTCGGACATCTTTTTTGCGTGGAACCATTGCAGGAAGATAGCATCGGCTTCCCGGGCCCGGGCCGCCTGCGCCGCTTCCGCCCACAACCCGTCCCAGCCCCGCTGCTGGGCAATCTGGTAATAGGCGATGGCCACGTGAGCGCGGAGCACGCCTTCCTGCACCAGGCGTTCAAAACCGTGATAGTAGCCGGGATGATCCTGGGCGGCGTCGCGCGCCTGGTAAAGGACCAGAAGTCTCATGGCATCACTAAATCGTGCTTCGGCAAGAGCAGGCGTTGAGGACAAACGACCCGAGGTAGCTCCAGCACAACCCTCTTGAATAAGTCGCCCGCAAAAGTCCTAATCACAGCACACCACCTGTCAAGAGATCCTCGTAACCTGGGTCCTGACGTTGGGGACGAGCAGCTGGTGGCTTACACCGCAGCCGTACAGAGTCAGATACTGCATGGCGCCGCGCGTCCGCCCGAATTCGCGATGCGCAGCCGCGCTCAGCTTCGCCCCCAGCTGCCAGCGCTGCTCACGTGGCATAGCATGGAGTTCCCGGACGGCCGAGGCCAGCGACCCTGCCGTGGGCTCAATCCAGCGTATGCCGGGAATCATGGCTTGAAAGTCCCGCAGTCCCGGGACTGCGGAAAAGATCGCCGGCAAGCCGCTGGCCATAGCTTCCACCGCGGCGCAACTCAGGCCTTCATGCAGCGACGGCATAAGGAAGGCATCGGCCGCGCGGAGGACAAGCACAAGTTGCTCATGCGGCAGTTGACCAAGAAAACGGACCCGGTTTTCAACGTGCCGCAAAATTGCCCGCTTGCGCTCGGAGCGAGACTCGGGCCCTTCCCCGGCATGCAGATAGAACAGCGGGATCTCCGGTGCGCAGGCGGCGACGGCGTCAATGATCGCGCCATGGTTCTTGACCGGACTGCAGCCGCCAACCGACAAGATCACGAATGCCTGCGACGCGATCCCCAGGGCGTCACGCGCCCCCGTCCGCTCCTCTTCTGAGGGCAGGCGGAAACGCCGATCATCGAACCAGTTCCAGACCACCTCCGCGGGGTTGTGGAAATGGCCCGCCTCCGTGCTTTGTACCGAGGGGCTGACCGCGATCATGCGCACCCGCAGGCGGCGCATCAGCCAGCGCTGGGCGGCACGCCGCAGGCGGAGAAGGCCGCGGAAAGGGAAATTGTTGTGAATAGTTCGGACCACGCAGGGCACCCCAGCTGCGTAGGCGGCTAACGCGTACCAGGCCCTTTCCGTATCAATGTGAACCGCGTCGTATTTACCGCTGCGCAAGAAACCGCAAACCTTGGCCGGAAACCGAGGCGAGCGGCGAAAGGGCAGGTGGTGAATTTTGAACCCCGCGTCGGCCATGCGGGAGGCCAGGGTGCCGGGTTGTGCGCCGGTGGCGAGTATCTCGCACTCCAGGCCGTGTGCCTGCCACAGCTCGACAGCCGCCAGATACATCAGCTCGGCTCCCGATGGTTTCAACTCGTTGAGAATGTGTAATACACGCATAAAGAAATGCGGTCTCGCTCCCGCACGGCCAGGTCCTATTTCGCGGCTTGACGCGCAGCTATGGATACCGCTGAGGTTGTAAGCACGTCGTGATACTGATTTTCAAAA
>DASYWT010000137.1:0-7628 GCA_035935775.1 Terriglobales bacterium | reverse complement strand
CGGGTAGTCCTTAGTGAAGCCGTAACCGCCGTAGATCTCCACCGCCAGCGAGGTCACACGCTCCGCCACCTGCGAGCAGAACAGCTTGGTCATGGCCGCTTCCTTCACGAAGTTCATACCCGCGTCCTTCATGCGGGCGGCGTTGTAAACCATCATGCGCGCGGCTTCGATCTCGGTGGCCATCTGCGCCAGTTGGAACTGAATGCCCTGGAATTCAGAAATGGATTTGCCGAACTGCCTGCGCTCCTGCGCGTACTTGGCGGCATACTCCCAGGCGCCTCGGGCCACGCCCGCCATCTGCGCGCCAATTCCGATGCGGCCTTCGTTCAGCGTTTCAATGGCGATCTTGTAGCCCTTGCCTACCTCGCCCAGCACGTTGTTCCTGGGCACGCGGCAGTCTTCCAGGATGAGCTCGCAGGTGCTGGAGGCGCGAATGCCCAGCTTGTCCTCTTTTTTTCCCACGGAGAAGCCGGGAAAGTCACGCTCCACCAGGAACGCGGTAATGCCGCGGTAGCCAGCGGCCGGGTCAGCCGTGGCGAACAGCACAAACAGGCCGGCTTCCTTGCCGTTGGTGATCCACAGCTTGCGCCCATTGAGGATGTAGTCGCCGCCGCGCAGCTCGGCCTTGGTCTGCAGCGCGAATGCGTCCGAGCCGGAACCGGCTTCGCTGAGCGCGTAAGCGCCCACCCATTCGCTCGCCATGCGCGGCAGGTAGCGTTTTTTCTGCTCTTCTGTCGCCCAGCGCAGCAGGGCGTTGTTGACCAGCGTGTTCTGCACGTCCACCACTACGCCGGCGGAGGCGTCCACCCGCGACATCTCCTCCACCGCCAGTACCGCCTCGAAAAACGTGCCCGCGCCTCCGCCGTACTGCTCGGGAATCTCGATGCCCATCAGTCCCAGCTCGAAGAACTGGTGAATCAGGCCCTTGTCGAAGACGCCTTTTTCGTCCATCTCCCGCACCAGGGGGCGGACCTTGTCCTCGGCGAACTGGCGGATGTTGTCGCGGAACAGAACCTCGTCTTCGGTCAGCGCCACCAGGGGGGCGGGAGTGGGTCGTTGCAGGGTGGTTTCAGGCATGAGGACACTTCCTTCGGCGCAGGGATCAGAACCAAAGATTGTACTCAATTGCAGGGCAGAGGTGGGAGGGCGCAGAGTCGTTTCGACCGCTAGCCTGAGGAGGTTCGTATCAGGGCGCGACTTCAGTCGTGCCGAACAATGGTACTGAAATAACCGGCTTTAGCCGCTGAGCGCTGGCCTTTTGAACCAGCGGCTGAAGCCGCATTTTCAGTTGGAGCGTTCATCGGCACGGCTGAAGCCATGCCCCGATACGAACCTCCCAGGAATACCTATTGAATCTCACTTGCCGCGGTAAACGATTCTTAGCGCGTCGCCGGTCAGTATGCGGCGAATCTGGTTGCGGGCGTGCACTGACCACGGCCCGGAACTGTCCAGTCGCACATAAGAGCGCCAGTGCTTCAGCGCTTTGCGCGGCTGCTTCATCTTTTCGTAGGCCAGCGCCAGGTTGTAATGCGCGTCGCCGTAAGTGGGAGCGAGCATCAAGGCCGTGCTGTACGCCTTAATCGCCTCCGGCACACGCCCAGTTTCATCCAGCACATTGCCCAGGTCAAAATAGGCCAGGGCATAGCGTGGGTCGGCCTCAATGGCGGCGCGGTAATGGTATTCCGCCTTGATGTAATCCTGCCGGTTATAAAACAGGGTGCCCAGGTTGATGTGCGCCGCCGCATGCTGCGGTTCCAGTTCCAGCACCTTTTCGTATACCTCGATGGCTTCCGTCTGTGTGGCCGGCTCTTCTTCCAGCGCGATGCCCCGGGCAAACAGTTCGGCCACACCCTGGTCGCTGGGAATGGCGCGCACCTTCGCGTTGGCGGCCACCACCTTGTCCGACGGGTCAAAATCCATCACGAACTGGCCGGCGATCGGTTCCAGCGCTTTGCCTTCATGCCGGAAAACCACCCGCGTTCCCGTGGAATACGCGCCCGCTTCCAGCAGCGGATTTTCCATGCCCGCCACCTGTTTCTGCATGGCCTGCAGCGACTCGCGGATCACCGCCGGCCGTACCCGCCGCGCGCACAGGTCGCGCACCTTCTTTACCTGCAGGAGATCAAAAAATGAATAGGATTCCGTGGCGGCCAGAAGGCCGGCTTTTTCCCACGCCGTAAGCTGTCGCGCCGTTAAGCGCAGTATGCGCAGCAGGTCGCTTCGACTGTATCGGTGCACGGCTTTTAGGTTTCTTCCTGCGCGTATTATGTTGAGACGGCCACATATTTGGCAATAGGCAAGTCAGCTTAATTGTGGAAAATCAGCGCCTTGGGAGCCAAGAGTGCAACTGTTTTTCCACCCCTGCCGGAGGAAAAGTGGAATTCAAGGGCAAGCTTCGGATGGCCGGCGCGGTAGCGGGTGGTGAAGATGACCGCCTCGCCCTGTTGCGGTGTAATGACTTCGCCTTTGGATTGGGCGCGCGGGCGCTGCTCCGGCCGGTGCGCGGCAGCCGCAGCTATTACCGCGTCAACATCCGCCACGGCGTGAGCACCGTAAAATCCGGCGAACGCTACACCCTGGGCATCATCTTCCACGACGCCAAGTGACCTTTAGTAGCGCCGCCGTCCCGGCGGCTGTCCGTGCGAGCGTCTCGCTCGCACGACGGAGGCGGGACGCCTCCGCGAAAGCCGGCAAGATGCCGGCGCTACGTCTCTGCAGATTTCTCTTGGTCGGCCTACCGCCCCTTTCCCGCCGTGCCTGCCGCTGACGTGGCCGAAGCGAACTCTTCTCCCATCCAATGCTGGAACGCGGTCATGTTCTGCGGCCGGCCCAGGAAGTTCCGCACCAGAGTGTTGGCGGAAACCGAGCCGCCCGGCTCCAGCACCTCGCGACGGTAGCGCATGGGGACATCGCCGCCCAGCAGGTTGGCAGCGTCAAACTGGGCAAAAAAGTCTTCCGCAATCACCTTGTCCCACAGGTAGGTGTAGTAGGCGGAGGAGTATCCCGCCAGGTGGCCGAAAGAGGCGTACATGTGCATGCCGGGGAAGGGAATAAAGGGCGTGTAATCGCGCGTGGCCCGCGGACACACCGCCTCGATGTCCACATCCTGCGGCCTGGTGCGATACAACTCGTAAGAGATAGCGGTGTAGGAATTCTGCTGCTGCACCCAGATGCCGCGGCCGAAAGCGGAAGCGCGGTTCATGCGGGCCACCAACTCAGCGGGAATGGGCTCGCCGGTCTGGTAGTAGCGCGCGAATGACGCCAGCACCTGCGGGCTGCGCATCCACTCCTCCAGCATCTGCGAAGGCGCTTCGCCAAAGTCGGCCTCCATGCTGATGCCGCTGATCCCCGCCCAGGCCTGCTGCCCGCCCAGAATCCAGTGCATCAGGTGGCCGAATTCGTGGAAGAACGTCATCACGTCTCCGTATTCCATCAGGCCGGGGTCGCTAGCGGTGGGCGCGGGGAAGTTGCAGACCAGGACCGCCTCCGGCAGTTGCTTTCCCTTCACGCCGTCCAGCACCGGCGCCATCTCCGCGTGCTTGTACTTGCCGGTCCGGGGATGCAGGTCCAGATAAAAGCGCCCAATCATTTTGCCGCCATCCAGCACGTCCCAGGTCTCCACCGCCGGATCCCAGCCGGGCGCGCCATTCTCCTGCTGGAAGCTGAGGTGGAAGAGGGTGGCCGCGGTATCCAGGATGCCCTGCTTAACCCGGGCAAAAGGCAGGTAGGGGCGCACCGACTGGGAATCGAAGTTGTAGTCTGCGCGCCGAACCAGTTCGTTCAGGTGGCCCACTTCGTACTCGCCCACTTCCTTGGCCTGGGGATCAGTTTTCTTTTTCTGCTCCAGCAGCAAGCCAAGCTCGCGCTCCGCGACCGGCTTGGAGGACGCGTTGACCTGCTGAATGAAATCGCCGATGTTCTCGCCTTTCTGGATCATCTTGTCGGCGGCGTTGTAATCCGCCCACGACTTGTAGCCCAGCAGGGTCGCGATCTGGTAGCGCGTCTGCATCATGTTGCTCAAAACTTCGTGGTTCTTGGGATAGGCGCGCGTGTTGAATGCCTCCCACAGCCGCCGCCGCAGCGCGTCGCTCTGTGCGAACTTGAGCGCGGGAAGGATGTCGGGATAGTCGGTGGTGATTTGCACTTTGCCGTCGGGCCCGGGTTTGTGGCGGTCAATGTAGTCCTGCGGTAAGCCTTCCAATTCCTTCGCGTCCGCTTCCACGGTCTTGGTGCCGTCGGAGATGTTGCGGTCGTACATGGATTGCTCGTCGGTGAGCTGGTCGTTCAGCTCTTTCAGGCGGGCGCGGGTGGCGTCATCCTTGTCCACGCCGGCCAGGCGGAATTCCAGCAGCTGCCGTTGCACGTAGTAGCGGGTGGCGGCATCGGCGTGGGAAGCATCCACGGCAGCCAGGGCATGGTACACATCGCGGTTCAGGGCCAGCGCCGTCTGCGCCGCGCTCACCTTGCGCACCATCTCCGTCGCGTCATCGCGAAACTTGGTGTCGGGATGCACCTGCTGCATCAGCCCGGCGAAATAGGCGGCGCTGTTCAGCTGCCGGTTGGCCTCGTCGTACGCCGCCAGGGTATTGTCTACCGTCCTCGTTCCCTTCACCGCGAGAATGCGGTCCACAGCTTTTTGCGCGGCGTCCAGCCGGGCGTTCTCCATTTGTTGGAAGGTGGCGGCGTCGGGTTTCGTGCTCCAGAGGGGTGGTTGCATCTTGCTCCAGTCCTGGGCTCCGGCGGTGATGGCAAGAAACGACAGCAAAAGCAGGCTGGCATAACGAGTACAGGCGGGCATAAAAATCCTCACGGTCGCTGAGAGTATCTAAGCAAAGACGGGGATGGAAGACAAACGTTAGCAGCCGAACATAAAGCCCCGCCTTTACCGCGTCAGAGCTTCAATTTAAAATCGAATTCGGGCCGACGTAGCTCAGCTGGTAGAGCAGACGATTCGTAATCTTTCCCGCCTTACCTGCCTCCTGTAGTTTTCAGGCATTTATGCAGCCATCGTCGGCGTCAACCGGCGTTATTCGGGCACGCCCGGCGGCCTTTTGTTTCACATTTTGTTTCACGAATTTTACCGCTTTGCGCCCGTGCCGCTCGGAGTAAAATGCGAGTATTCCCGATTCCGTCAGTACCGCTTTGACGGTGGCGATTGCCGCAGCCGCAGTCGTTCAGGCCGCATTTGCCGCGCTGCTGTGGCGATTGCAAAGCTCAATCGAGTACGAAAGAAAGAAAACCTCCGTAAGTGTATCGTTCGAGCTGCGGCGGCCAGACCCGGCGAAACCACAGCAAGCATGGTTGCACATTGAAAACGCATCCGGCACGGGCATATATCTCACTCGCCTGACCTGCACTATGAAATCCAAAAGTGGTAACAGGCACGGTCCGGTCGATATTGACTTAAGAATGTCCATACCGCCGTGGGGTTCCCGCGAGAAAGAGATCACAGCCACATTTTTGGCCGAGGCTATGAAAACTGACAGCAGCGACGCCGCCACTGCGGGCGCACGCACGGTAGATACTATCTTTAGGCCACACTACATAGCCGAAAAGACGGAATTGGCGGGCCGGACCAGCGTTTACCAAATTGAATTCAGCGGTCACAACATTCAGCGGGCCGTGCTGACAAATGAAGCAGAAGGTCTAATCGAATTTATCTGATACACGCCAGTGCTTACGCCGGGGGCTTGCCCTCGGCGTTCTTGTCTGCCGCCTCGCGTGCCCGCCGCAGCCTTTGAGCCGCGACCATTGGCGCCCGCTTTTCGGGGTTGGCCCACGCCGCCCGAATTCCCTGCCGCCGCTTTTCGATAAACGCCGGGTCAGCGGTCATGCGCCGGTTATTTTCCGCACGCCGGTCGGGCCGTTTCGATTCGCCGGGCACAAGCTCCGACCCCACGGCGCAGCGCCGCAGTTTCTTAAGCGATTCCTGCACGCACCAGTACGGCACGTCCAAGTCCGCTGCGATTGTGCGCGTGTCTTGTTCCAGCCGCCAACGCCGCCAGATAAGCTGTGTTTGAAATTCCAAATATGACCCGCAACGCCGTATCAGCGCCGCCGCCTCAAGATACAGTGCGCACGATTCTGCGGCATGCAAACGCAGGCACGACCCGGCAGCATTACGTCGTGTTAAAATCGCAGAAAGAGGGCGCAGCGGCCATGCGCAAGCTGGCAAAAGCCCTCGGGCGCGGGCCGAGATAGCTCAGTCGGTAGAGCAGCGGTTTCGTAAACCGCAGGTCGCCGGTTCAAGTCCGGCTCTCGGCTCCAGATATTCCGGCCCGATTGTTTCACGAGTGTTTCACAGTAAACGCGCAGCAGCCGCATAAATAGCGGGTTTCCAGCGTTCAGAGGTCACGATTCGTAATCGTCAGGTCAGCGGTTCAAATCCGCTCGTCGGCTCCATTTCTTTTGAACGACTTGGCAGGATTTTCTTCACTGCGTCATCAACCCACTGTGACGTTCTTTGTGACGTAGATTCCGCAGGTTGATCGCCTCGCGAATGATCCCAAGGTCCTGATGCTGGTACTTGATCGTGGTGCGCACGTCTTGATGGCCCATGGCATCCATCACAGCCGCCAAGTTGCCTGTGGCGGCGTAGGCGGTGGTGCCAAAGGTGTGGCGGGCGCAATAGAGTACGAGCGAGTTCGGTAGACCAGCAGTCGCGCGTGCTTCTCGAAACTGCTTGGCTACGGTGGTCAGGTGGCCGCACTCGGCGCGTTTCGAGGGGAACAGCCAGCCCTCTTTCCGGTCCCCGCAACGCAAGAGCAGAAGGTCCATCATGCGGTCGCTTATAGGCAGGTGCCGGCGCGCCTTGCGGGTTTTGCCATGGGGGTTAAAGATGGTTCGTGTGTTCCAATTGATATTTTCGACGCGAATACGGAAGACCTCCTCTGGGCGAGCGCCACAATCCTGCATGATGATCAATACATCACGCAGGGGTTGCTTGGCGTTGGCCAAGAGCTTAGCTTCTGAAGCGGCGTCAATGATGTCCTCGCGTCCATATTCTTTCCGTAGGCGAATGCGTGGCGCGACCGCAAGGAGCTTCCATTCCATCGCTTTGCCCAACATCCGCCGCAAGGTGCGAAGCGCCTGGTTCACCCAGGCGGGCGCACCGTCCAGCTTGACCGCGTCTACCTCTTCGCTGTTGATGCGGTTAATGGGTAGATTGGGAAGGCAAGTACTCTGTAGTCGTGCCCAACCGACGTTGTAGTACCTCTTTGTGTTCGCCTCTAGCGCTGAGTTCTCGACCCAACGAAGGAAGCGAGGCGCAAAGTCGGCTAGCAACGGAGAGCGGCGCAGAGCTATTGGGCTCTGTACCTTCGCCGCCTCGGCCATGAGCATGGATTCAATCTTTCGGGCCCGAGTTTCTGTGGCTTCATGTGTAGAGCCGCGATACCGGCAGCCCGCGATCATGAAGTCGTAATGCCAGATATCACCTCGTTTATAGAGAGACACGCTTTTCCTCCACGCGTGCCCGCACGGAAGGCGTACGGCGACATCTCTCGATATAGGACTCAACATCAGCAAGATCATACCTGATTGAACCCTCGAGCTTCACCCAGGGCGGGCCGACGCCCGTTTTGCGCCAATAGCGGATGGTGCCCTCTGGCACGGAAAGCATTTCGGCA
>DASYWT010000136.1:0-8203 GCA_035935775.1 Terriglobales bacterium | reverse complement strand
GGAGGACTGGATTGACCGGGAGAACTCAACGGCGAGAGAGCCAGCCTGCCAGACAGCTGGCCGGCTAATATTTGCGCAGAACGCCGATTACCCGGCCCTGGATCTGAACGGTGGCAGCGGGCACCATGATGGGCTTCATGGTGGCGTTGGAGGGTTGCAAGCGGATGGTGTCGCCTTCCTTGTAGAAGCGCTTCAAGGTGGTGTCGCTGCCGTCCACCAGCGCGACCACAATATCGCCGTTGCGGGCGATCTTGGTTTTCTCCACCAGGACGTAGTCGCCGTCGAGGATGGCCTCATCTTGCATGGAATCCCCGCGGACCTCCAATACAAACACGTCCCGCGAGCGGGTGAAGTCGGCAAGGGAAATAGTCTCCGGGTTCTCCAGGGCCTCCACCGGGCGGCCGGCGGCGATGCGCCCGACGAGCGGCAAAACCGTGCCGGAATTCCAGCCCAGCGCCTGCTTCAGGCCACCACGCGGAGGCAGCAGTTCGATGGAACGGCTGCGGTTATAGTCGCGCTTGAGCAGGCCTTTTTTCTCCAGGTTGCTGATGTGCTTGTGCACGGTGGCCAGGGAATTCAGTTTCAGCCCCTTGCCGATTTCTTCGAAGGAAGGCGAATGCTGGTGCTCCTGCACGAAGCGGTCAATGAACTCGTAGACTTCTTTTTGCTTTTTGGTGAGCGACATCGCAAGCTCATTGTGGGCGAACAGAAGGCGAATGTCAATGCACTTGTGGGTGCCGACTACATGTGTGCCGTCTTGGCGGGCACCGGCCGCTGGCTCTTAAAATCCGCGGCCGCTTGCAAGAGGGCGGTGAGCAGGAGATGGGGCTTTTCCGGGCTGGAGGAGAGTTGCGGCTGGAACAGCGTGGCCACGAAAAACGGATGCCCGGCAAGTTCCACTGCCCGGGTTTCCCCGTGATCTGCCCTGGCCACCACTTGCAGTCCGGCGGACGCCAGTTGTGGTTCATATTGCGGGTTGACCTCGTAGTTGCAGAAGAACTCCTCGACCACTTCGTCGCGACCGTAAATCCGTTGCAGCAGGGAACCAGGTTTCAGGCGGATGCCGGGAACCGGGCCGCAGAGCTTGGGATCGGAGGGGCCGCGCTGGGGCACGGCGCAGACCACGGGAGAAATGATGATGTGTTGGGAGTGGGGATTATCTTCCGCGCTATCCGCGTCGGCGAATTTCAGCACGTTGCGGGCACACTCTAACAGAGTGTGTTGAAAGCCCCCTCAGGTAGCGGTGAAGGGCCATTTGCGGGTGCGGGCAAACTCTATGCCGCGCAACATTCCGTCGAAGCTGCGATACGGGCTGCCGGGCGCGGCGATCAGCCCGTCAAAATTCTCCAAAGTCTTTTCGCTGCCCGGTTCTACCAGGGACGGGGTAGGAACCCATTCTACGTCGGCGGTGATGCCCAGTCTGGCAGCCGAGTGGTTAAGGGCGTTGGCGATGGCGGGATGGGTGTGAAATGCAGGGTTAAAGTCGCCAATTACACCAATGCTTACGGCGTCACGCATGACCGTTCCCCTGTCTGATGTCTAAGTTTTTCGATTAAGAGAGTTACGCCCGGGAGACACGAAATTCTAACACGCCATATTCAAACTCCGTGTCTCTGCGACTCTGTGGCGGGTCAGCGGGCAGCGCCAAACACCATGGGCACGTTGGCCTTGTCGGCTGCATCTACTTTGAACATCTGGCGCGGCTGCAGGTGCATCCAGCCAGCGACGAACTGATCGGGTACCTGCTGGATGCGGACGTTATAGGTGTTGACGGAATCGTTGTAAAACTCGCGGCGGTCGGCGATCTGGCTTTCCAGTTCGGTGATGCGTCCCTGGAGCTGCAGAAAGTTGTTGCTGGCTTTCAGTTCGGGATAGTTCTCGGCCACGGCCAGCAGGCCGCGCGTGGCCTGGGTCATGCTCTGGTCTGCCTGCGCTTTCTGGCCGACGGTGATCGCGCGGTCGTATTGCGAGCGCGCCTGGGCGATCCTTTCGAAGGTGTCGCGCTCAAATTCCATATAACCTTTGCAAACGGCGACCAGGTTGGTGAGTTCGTCGTGGCGCTGCTTGAGCAGCACGTCAATGTTGGCCCACGCCTTGTCAATGTCGTTCTTCAGTTCGACCAGGCCGTTGTAGATCGTGACCAGGTACCAGGTCAGGCCGCCGACCACGAACAGGAGCGCCAGTAAGATCACGATCTGCATGGTGTCCTCTCGAGAGTAGCTGGTAGTTGGTAGATAGTAGTTGGGGTTCAGCAGCTAAAGCTGTGCCCTTCCGAAATCTAACTTGCCGTCATCGGCCGAAATTTTACGACCGACCTAAACCGCAACGGCCAACTACCAGCTACCGACCGGCTACCGATCATCAGCTATCAGCTGCCGGCTCCCAACTACCAACTACCACCTACCCAATACTAATTCAGCAGTCCAAAGCGGCTGAGCACAAAGCCCACGGAGACCAGGGTGAGAATGGGTCCACCCCAAATGTACAAGGTTGATTTCCAGCTCAGGTCGCTGAGCAAGTCGCGCTGGCTGTGCCAGGAAATCAGGAACGCCGGATTATGCGCTCCCTTCATCAGCACCACGGGCGGGTGCAGGTCAAAGGGAACGACTGGCTTGACCGGCGGCGCCATGGGTCCGTTCGCGGCAGGGGCGTTCGGACTGCCGGTGGTCGCGACCGTGGCCGCTGCGGCAGCAGGCGCGCCGAACAGCGAGGCCATCGCCAGTTGCCGGCGTTTTTGCTCCTCGGGATCAACCGGAGGCGCAGCGTGCTGACCCTGCGGTGGCGTTTGCGACGCGGTGGCCACGGCCATGTAGGCGGCGCCGGGAGCGGTAGTTTGCGCACTCGTTCCCAGCAGCCCGGCCATGAACAGCTCACGGCGGTGTTTTTCCGCGTCGTCAATTTCAACCGGCGGATAAGCAGGCTTCTGAGGCGGCGCGGCGGGATGCGGCGTCTGCGCCGGGGCATGAAATCCCATGGCTGCGGCAAACGCTGCCCGTGCCTGCAGTTCCTTCTCGTCAGGCGGAGGAGGGGCCGGGCGCGCCTTGATGGCACCGGCCGCTAGTTTGCGCCAGGCGGCATCCGCGCTGTCGGAGCGCACCGGCATGTCGCGCACCTCGATGCCCGGGTTCTCGGCCAGCGTGCCCAGAATGAAGAGCGCGTTTTTGGGCTTAATGCAGTACTCCTCGATTTTGATGGGGTGGTCGCGCTCGACCCCCTGCATGGCCAGGAAGTGCGCCACGTTGGAGGGAATGGGATCGTCCTGAAACAGGCCGTGCTGGTATTCCTGCTGGAAATCGCGGTGGATGTCCAGTTCCGCGTCGCTGGGGTCCACTAGCACCCGGCCAGTCTCGTCCTCCAGATAAAAGGGCACGTGAAAGCGCGCGTCCACCACCTTCTTCCAGCGCTTGTTTTTGCCTGACTGCACGTAAATCCAGACCAGGGTGCGGTGGAAGTAGCAGGGAAGCTGCGAAACGGGAGCGGGAATGGTATATGGGCCGTTGGCCAGGCCGTTGACCTCGACCAGGCCCATAGCTGCGCTGCGGATCTTGGAGGTGGGGGTGTCCTCGATCAGGCGCTTGCGCTGCAACATGCGGAAGCCGCGATAGAACAGATACACGCCGGCCCCGGCGCCGAGGACCGCGTAGATGGTGGGGTCATTGGTAGATAAGTAGACCAGGAGCCCCAGGCTGAACAAAGGCGCAAACATATACGAGCGTATGGTGCAGGAAAACGGGGCCAGTTGCACGTGAGAAATGCGGAAACCATTACTCTCGTAATGAGTATCCAGCAGAGCAGCTGGCCGCTGGGAGCGCCATCTTATGTTACCTATTACTCGTTCCGCGGTTGATTTGTTTGCGAAGATCTTCCCAAATGGTGGTCGACATGCCGAGGAACACCTTGACCACATCGGGATCGAACTGCCGTCCCGACCAGGCCTCAATTTCCTTCCGGGCAGCCTGGACAGAACTAGCTGGGCGATAGGGGAGGTCACAGGTTATAGCGTCAAGCGTGTTGGCCACGGCGGTAATCCGAGCTCCGAAGGGTATCTCCTCTCCCCGAAGCCCACGCGGATAACCTCTGCCATCGAAATTCTCGTGATGAGCATAGACGATTTCTGCCGCTTCCTGGAGAAACGGAATCATTTTCAGCATCTGGTAACCCGAATACGGGTGCCCTTGCATGATGGCTACTTCGTCCGGGGTGAGGGCTTCAGCACCTCCAACGTCATGTCATAAGAGGATTCGAATTCCCGGGTTAAGCGGCGGTTTTCATTTTCCAATTCTTCAATACGCTTCTTGAGTTGTTCTATTTCTGACATGGGCCGCTATGTTACCGCTACACCACCCTAAAGGCCATAAGAGTTAGCGGCGGAGGTTGTGATAGTGCGCGCGAGACGCTTCGGCCCTAAAGGGCCTCGGCACGACGCCTTCCTAGGGAAGGCGTGCGCGGGCGAGGGCGCCCGCGCCACAAGACCAGCGGCAACGCAAGCTTCTTCGACTCGGACGCGGGTTGGTGAACCGCGTCCTCGCTCAGGATGACCTTTCCGCAATGAGCCGTTGGCTTAGTTACCGAGCCATGGCCGGGCGGGCGTGCAGGATTTCCTCGACGGCGGCAATGCCGGTTTCCAGCTCCTGGTCGGTGTTGTAGAAGTGGGGCGAAAAGCGGACGCCGGCGTTGGGACGATAGTCCACCAGGATGTCGCGCTTGAGCAGTTCGGCGCAGACATCCTTGGAGTTGGGCATGTCAATAGAGACGGTGCCACCGCGCTTCTGAGGATCGCGGGGTGTATTGACGCGCCAGCCGTGCTGGTCGGCAAGTTCGATCAGGCGCGCCGTCTGGCGCATAGATTTCTCGCGAATCTTGCTCAATCCAACTTCGGAGATAATTTTCAACCCCGGCAATACTGTTTCCAATGCCGGAACATTGGGTGTGCCATTCATGTAACGGTAAGGCGGCTCCGCGTAGCGAACAGGTCCAACCTCAAAGGCAAAGGGGTTTTCGTGCGCCGTCCAACCGGTGTACTTGGGCTCCAGCTTGCGTCCCAGGTCAGGCCGCACGTAAAAGTAGGCGGTGCCGGGGCCGCCGCACAGCCACTTCAAAACGCCGCCGCAGGCAAAATCCACTTCCAGTTTCCGCACATCAACAGGGACTGTGCCCAGGGACTGGAAGGTATCAAGCACAACATGGGCGCCCACTTTGTGCGCGCGCTCGACGATAGCACGCGCATCGTTGATGTAGGCGCTGCGGAAGATGACGTGGGAAACCGGCACCAGCAGGGTGTTTTCGTCAATGACTTCGAGCAGGCGCTCGGTAGGCACGTGGATGCCGTCGTCGGTCTTGACCATGTGCACGCGGGCGCCGCGGCTGCGCTGCGCTTCCCAGAAATACATGACCGAGGGAAAATTCAGGTCGCTGTAAACCACCTTGTTGCGCTTACCGGAAAAGTCGAAGCAGGAGGCGACCACGGCCTGGCAGGTAGTCACGTTCTGAAAAGTGGCCACCGAACCGCGGGGCGCGTTCATCAGCGCGCCGATCTGGTCGCCAACCTGGGCGGCCAGCATCCACCAGCGCTCTTCCCAGGCGCGCACGCCGCGGGTGGCCCAGGTGTCGGCGTAGTTGTGCAGAGCGTCGTACACGCCGCGGGGCATGGCGCCCAGCGAGTTGCTGATGAGGTAGGTGGTACGTTCCAGGATGGGGAACTCGGGGCGGTAACGTAACAGGTCGTCGGTCATGACTTAGATATTGTAATGTTCGGGCGCGATTTCTTCATGGCCAGGTAGAACAAGGTAAGCACAACCAGGTAAATGACGCCGCTAATGACGATCAGATGGGAGTAGAACCAGGTTCCCACCAGCGAACCCAGCACGATGACGATACCGGCCACGGAAAGCCACACGCGGCCGCGGGGTCGCATGGGCAAGGCCGCCAGTTGGGCCGGCGGAAGCTTGCGGTGGAAGGCGATGTGGGCGCAGAGCGTGACCAACCACACCAGCATGACGCCAAAAAGCGCGGCGCCGAGCAGGGAAACGTAGGCCGACTGCGGCGCCCAGCGCTCGAAAATCAGGGCCAGGATGATTCCGAAACAAGAGGCGAGCAGGGCCAGGAGGGGCGCGCCCGCGTGGGTCAGGCGGCCAAAGCGGCTGGGAGCGTAGCCGCCGCGGGCAAGAGAAAAGAGCATGCGCGAATCTACATAGAGGCTGGCATTGGCGCCGGAGAGGGCGGCGGTCAGCACTACGAAGTTCATGATGTGCGAGGCGGCGGGCAGGCCGGCGATGCGGAACACGGTAACGAATGGGCTTTCGCTCACGCCGGCGCCGTTCCAGGGCATTACACCCACCAGGATGGCGATGGCGCCAAGATATACGAAGGTGAGAATGCCGAAGGTGAGGAGCACGGCGCGAGGCATGTCCGAAGCGGAACGCGACTCGCCGGAGGAGACCGCCACGAACTCCACGCCGGCAAAGGTGAACAGAGCGAACGACATGGCCGCGCCCGGCGCCCACACGCCTTTGGGAAAGAAGCCGCCATGAGCGGTGTATTGCGGAGTTACGCGCCCGTCCAGCAGGAAGGCGGCGCCTGCCACGATGAAAGCGACGATAGTGACCACCTTCACCATGGCGACCCAGTACTCAACTTCACCGAAACCGCCCACCGAGCACAGATTCACGCCCACGAGCATTGCGGAAAAAACGGCTACCCAGATGATGGCGTGCACCTGCGGCAACCAGTAGGACATGTAAGTTGCAGCCGCTACCATTTCGCTGCCAATGGCGATGGCCAAGGCAAGCCATAAGCCGTAGCGGGAAATGAAGCCAGCCCAGGAGTTGAGGTAGAGCTCGGCATAAATACCGAAGGAGCCCGCAGCCGGGTGCAGGCTGGCCATCTCGCCAAAGGCCACAGTCACAGTCCAGCTGATGAAAGCGGCCACCAGGAAGCTGAAGATCACGGCGGGGCCGGCAATCTGAATGGCGGCCCCGGAGCCGAGCAGCAGGCCGGTGCCGATGGAGCCCCCCACCCCTACCATGGCCATCTGCCCGGCGCTTAATTGGCGGTGCAGGCCGGCTTCGCGAGTATCGGCCGGGGCGGGGGTGGGAACACTGGGGCCGGCAGGCATGCGGGCGACATTACCAGAACCGGAGGTCAGTCCCAAATCTCCGGCAGGGCGTTCGAAGGTACTGGTCCCCGCCCCGCCGCGGGCGGCGAACTACACTTTAGTAACCTGCGTTGTACCTCCGCTGCATTGCTGCTTACCAGGGGTTCTGCCTACAATTCAAACGTCCCCCGAATTACGCACACCCATGCTTGACCTCAGCAGGCGCTCGGACAAATCCGATATTGCCAAGCGGCGGGAAAAGGCCGAGAAGTATCTGCAAAAAGGCAAGATCAGCGCGGCGCTGGATGAATACATCGCGATTCTGCACGAGGATCCGGAGAACGACAACATCAGGCAGACGGCCGCCGACCTGTACATCCAGGTGAACGATACCCAGCAGGCTGCCAAACTGCTGGGGGACTTGTTCTATCGCCAGGTGGATGCGGGCGACAGCGCGAACGCCACGCTCACCTACAAGAAGCTGGCGCGCTTTGCCAAGCCGACCTTTGAGCAGACCTTCCGCTACGCGCAGTTCATCGAGGCCATTAACAAAAAGGATGCGCTGGAGGCATATGAGGCGGCGCTTGCGGGGTTCACCGCCCAGCGCAATAACAAGCGGGCGCTGGCAGTGCTGGAAAGAATTGTGTTTCTGGATGCCTCGGGGCAGAACTTCTGGCGCGCCGGCGAATTGGCGCTGGAGATGGGCGAAGGCAAGAAGGCGTGCATTTGCTTCCTCAGCGTGGGCGAACTGGAGCAGAAGTCCGGGGGCAACGCCGGGCCCTGGTATGAACGCGCATATCGCGCCGACCAGAACAATCCTGAGGCGACGCTGGCCTATGGCCGCTTGATGGTGCAACAGAACAATTTTGTGGAAGCGCTGCAGATCCTGCAGCCGCTGACCAAGAACCGGGAACAGGCCACGGCGGAGGTGCGGGATCTCTACGGACGCGCCCTGATGGGCACCGGCCGCCTGCGGGAAGCCGAGCCTATTTTGTGGGCACTTTTCGAGCAGAACCCGGAGCGCGCACAGCAAATTGTGGAGCTGGTGGCGGCCCTGCTGGACGCGCAACAGGATGCCGCGGCCGTGGCGCTGGCCCGCAAATTGGAACA
>DASYWT010000135.1:0-11745 GCA_035935775.1 Terriglobales bacterium | reverse complement strand
AAACCCGGCCTGCCGGCGCGCCAGCAGCAGATTGCCGGGCGTTATGAGCTGCTGAGCACGAGTTTCCAGACTTTTGAGCGGACGATCCGCGACCAGTTGGCGCGCACCCTGCGCGACGGAGGCTTCGATCCGGCGCGAGATATAGAGGCGATTACGGTTAATCGCTGGCCGCATGGGTATGGCTATGAGTACAACCCGCTGTTCGATCCAGACTGGCCAGAAGCAGAGCGTCCCAATGTGATCGGGCGACAGCGCTTTGGGCGCATTGCGATCGCCAATACGGATTCGGCGGCGACAGCCTACACCGATCAGGCCATTGACCAGGCGTGGCGAGCGGTGGGGGAGCTGCTGGCTTAGCGACTTTTTTCACCACAGCGGACACGAAGGAACACAAAGAAAAGTCTTTCTGATTTGCGTGGTTAGGTTTTTTGTTTTCTCGCTAGAGACGGGGTTTCGCGGCCGAGAGCCTGCGAGGGTGAGAAGATGCTGAGGCCGGGACGGCCTCAGGACAGCCGGCGAGACGCTGACGCTACATCGCGGGCGGGGGCGCCCGCGCCACACGGTTCGCGGGGAAGCGGGTGAGAGATGCTGAGGCCGGGACGGCCTCAGGACAGCCGGCGAGACGCCGGCGCTACATCGCGGGCGAGGGCGCCCGCGCCACAAGGTTCGCGGGGACGAGGGTGAGAGATGCTGAGGCCGGGACGGGCTCAGGACAGCCGGCGAGACGCCGGCGCTACATAGCGGGTGAGGGCGCCCGCGCCACAAAAGATAAGGGCAATCATATGGGAGAAGAGGAGCACGATTCGAAGCGCGACCGGGAACTGGGGATGGGACGCCGGATCACGCGCCGCGATTTTCTAAACGGGGTGGCGGTCGCCGTCGGCGCCAGCCTGCTGCCCGCCGGAGTGCTGGCGCAGGATGCAGGGCCGGATAAGTCGGCTCAGGATCCGCTGCTGGCGGCGGGAATCACGCCCAAAGATCCGCGCTACTACCCGCCCGCGCTCACCGGCATGCGCGGCAGCCATCCGGGATCGTTCGAAGCAGCGCACCTGGTGCGCGACGGCAACTGGAAGGCCAGCGCGGCCAGTACGGGGGAGAGCTTCGACCTGGTGGTGGTAGGTGGCGGCATCAGCGGGCTGGCGGCAGCGTACTTTTATCGCAAAGCCGCGGGGAACAAGGCGCGCATTCTCATTCTCGATAACCATGACGACTTCGGCGGCCACGCCAAGCGCAACGAGTTCCGCCCTGGGGGACGCCTGCTCCTGGGCAACGGCGGTACATTCGCGATCGAGTCTCCGTTTCCTTATTCCCAGGTTGCGCGCGGGCTGATGGACGAACTGGGTATTGATCCACCGGCGCTGGAAGCCAAGTATGCGCTGCGAAATTTGTACGATGGGCTGGAGGCCGCGGTTTTCTTTGACAAGGAAACCTTTGGCGCCGATCGCTTAGTAGCCGGCGAGCCTAATCGCGCATGGATGGAGGAAACGCCAAAATCGCTGCCCTGGAACGAATTCCTGGCCAAGTGCCCGCTGGCGCCGGAAGTTCGGCGCGACATCTTGCGCATTGAAACGGAAGAGGTGGATTACATGGCGGGCGTTCCGGAGGCGGAAAAGCGCGACCGGCTTTCCCGCATGGGCTACAAGGATTTTTTACTCAAGCTGGTAAAGGCGGGACCGGGAGTCATCCCCTTTTATCAGAAACGTACCCACGATCTGTACGGGGTGGGCATTGACGCGGTGCCCGCACTGGACTGCTGGGCGCTCTATTTTCCTGGTTTCCAGGGTATGAAGCTGCGGCGAGTGCCGGAAGGCAGGCTGAGCTTCACCGCGCGCGGCGCGGCCACGCCCGACCAGAAGCCGTACCATTTTCACTACCCTGACGGCAATGCTTCCATAGCCCGCCTGCTGGTGCGGTCGCTGGTTCCGGGGTCGGTGCCGGGACAAAACGCCGAAGATGTGGTCACCGCCAAGCTGGACTACAGCCAGCTGGACCGGGAGGGCTCACACGTCCGCATTCGACTTAACAGCACAGCGGTGCAGGTGCGGCATGTTGGCCATCCGGCCGCCAAAGAAGTAGAGGTTATATACGCACTGCAAGGCAAGGGTTATACCGTGCGTGCTGCAGGGGTGGTGCTGGCCTGCTGGAACATGATGATTCCCTACCTGTGCGAGGAAATGCCGGAAAAACAGAAGAAGGCTCTGCACTACGGCAGCAAGGTCCCGCTGGTCTACACCACGGTGGCGGTAAAAAACTGGAACGCGTTTCAGAAGCTGGGCATACGGCGGGTGTTCTGCCCGGGGATGTACCACTCTTCGCTCAACCTGGACTGGCCAACCAGCATTGGAGGATATAAGTTCCCCGCTTCGCCTCAGGAACCGATGCTGGTGCGCATGACTCGCACGCCGTGTTCGCCGGGAATGTCGGCGCGGGCACAGCAGATGGCGGGACGCTATGATCTGCTGTCCACTCCCTTCACTACTTTCGAGCGCAGTATCCGCGACCAGTTGGGTCGGGTGCTCGGTGAGGCAGGATTTGATCCTGCACGCGATATTACGGCAATTACCGTCAACCGCTGGCCTCACGGCTACGCCTATGAGTACAACCCGCTCTGGGATCCGGACTGGCCTCGGGGGGAGTCGCCCTGCGAGGTGGGGCGGCAGCGGTTTGGGCGGATTACAATCGCGAATTCTGACGCGGCCGCTGCCGCGTATACGGATGCGGCGATGGATGAGGCGTACCGCGCGGTGGGAGAGTTGCTGGGATTTTAACCATTTTTAGCCACAAAGGACACAGAGGGCACAGAGTTATTCAAGATTGAATGAGGAACAAATGGTTCCTCCCTGGAGCAAACGGTTCGTTTTCCAGCAAGATCAATAAATTGACTCCTCTGTGATCTCTGTGTTCTCTGTGGTTGACAAAGAATTTATGGAACAACGCGAGACAGCCCGCGACCGTGAACTGGGCATGCATCGCAAGATCACGCGCCGCGATTTTCTCGACGGTGTTGCGCTTGCGATTGGCGGATCCATTCTGGGCAGCGTGCCCGGGCTGTGGGCAACCGGGGAGACTGATGCCAGCTTTGCTCCCGAGAAAAACGCCGACTACTATCCGCCGGCGCTGCTGGGCATGCGCGGCAATCATCCCGGCAGCTTCGAGGTCGCGCACCGGTTGCGCGACGGCACCTTCTGGGAAACGGCGGGCAAGCCCAAAGATACAGGCGAGAAATACGACCTGGTCATCGTGGGCGGCGGGATCAGCGGACTGGCGGCAGCCTACTTCTACCGGCAAGCAGCCGGCAGCAAGTCACGGATCCTTATCCTCGACAATCACGACGACTTTGGCGGCCACGCCAAGCGCAACGAGTTCCGCGTGGGCCAGCGCCTGCTGCTCAGCAACGGCGGCACCCAGTCCATTGATAATCCTTCCGAATACAGCAAGGTAGCCAAGAGTCTGCTATCTGAATTGGGAATCCATCTGCAGGAGTTCTACCGCGATTACGACAGCAAGCTCTACTCGCGGCTTCAGACCGCCTGCTTCTTTGACCGGGAAACATTTGGCGCCGACCGCCTCGTGGTCGGCATGAACGCGCTGCCCTGGAAGCAATTTCTCGCTCAATCGCCGCTTCCTGAGACCGTGTGGCGCGAGATTGAGCGGGTATACACGGAGAAAGTTGACTACATGGCGGGAATGTCGCCGGCCCAGAAGCGGGCAGAGCTGGCGAAGATCAGCTACTCGGACTTCCTGACCAAATACTGCAAGCTGAGCCCGCAGGCACTGCCCTTTTTCCAGAAATTTCCTCACGACCTCTTCGCTGTGGGTATTGAGGCAGTTTCGGCGCTCTCCTGCTTCGAAAATCCGGATGATTACGAATCCTTCAAGTATGCCGGTTTCGAGGGCCTGAGCCTGGGCGAACCGCATGATCAAGATCCCTACATTTTTCATTTTCCTGATGGAAACGCTTCTATCGCCCGGCTGCTGGTGCGGTCACTCATTCCGGGTAGCATTCCCGGGCGCACCATGGACGATATCGTGATGGCACGCGCCAACTACAGTCGTCTGGATCAGGAGGGTGCGCAGGTGCGGCTGCGGCTGAACAGCACGGCGGTGCGGGCGCGACACAGCGGGCCGCCTCAGACTGCGACAGAGGTTGAGGTTGACTACGTACGCGGTGGCAAGCTGCTGAGCGTTAGGGCTGGCCGCTGCATTCTGGCCTGCTACAACATGATGATTCCGTACTTGTGCCCGGAATTGACGGAGAAGCAGAAGGCGGCGCTGCATTACGACGTGAAAGAGCCGTTCATCTACACCCATGTGGCCCTGCGCAACTGGAAGCCCTTCGCCAAGCTGGGCACGCAGCAGATCGTGGCGCCCGGAGGCTACCACTCGCTGACCAAGCTGGATTTCCCCGTGAGTATGGCCAAATACGAGTTCCCGCACAGGCCGGAGGAGCCCATGGTGCTCTTTATGCTGCGCTGCCCGTGCAAGCCGGGTTTGCCGCGCAAGGCGCAGTACCGGGCTGGACGCTGGGAGCTGATGGGCACGCCCTTCTCGACGTTCGAGCGCAATATTCGCGACCAACTGCAGCGCATGCTGGGCGAGGCGGGATTCGAAGCAGCGCGCGACATCGCCGGCATCACGGTGAACCGCTGGGCGCATGGTTACGCCTACGAGTACAACTCCCTTTCCGATCCGGAATGGTCCGAAGATCAGAGGCCATGCGTGATTGGCCGGCAGAAGTTCGGGCGAATTTCCATAGCCAACTCCGACGCCGGGGCCAGTGCTTATACCGATACCGCCATTGACCAAGCCTGGCGGGCGGTGCGCGAACAGACCTAGCTCCTTTTTCACCACAGAGGGCACAGAGAGCACCGAGGGATTGAACAATGAAGATCGAAGACTTGTAACCTTGTTGAACCAAACCTGTAATTATCTGGTCCTGAGGTCAATTGTTTTGTTTGCGCTTGACAGCCCACCTCGTTTCCGTGCATTCAGTTATATTCATTTTTACTCACTATGAAGGAAGCCCGGCACAAAGCCATCCTGGAACTGCTGCGGGAGAGCCCCATCGGCAGCCAGGACGAGTTGCAGCGGGCACTGGGCAAACGCGGGATCAAGGTAGGCCAGGCGACGCTTTCGCGCGACATTCACGAACTGGAGCTGGTGAAGACGGCGGAAGGCTACGCGCTGCCCTCCGGAGGCACGGCCTCGGAAGCGGCGCTGCCTTCGGCCTCGCGCCTGGTGCGGGAATTCGTACTGGACGTGCGCCAGGCGCAGAACCTGGTGGTGGTAAAAACCGCGGTGGGCAGCGCCCAGCCGGTAGCTGCCGCCCTCGACGGCGAGAGCTGGCCGGAAGTGGTGGGCACCATCGCGGGCGACGACGCCATATTGATCGTGGCAGCCAACAACAAGAACGCCGCCCGACTGGCGCAGCGGGTACGGGAGTTGCTGGCTTAAATCCAGCGAGAAATACAAACTTGGGCGCGAGCAGCTTCCGCCTCCGCCTCTTGAAGTGACCTTCCTGGTTGATCAGATCTTCCTCCGTGCCCACCTTTGGGCTTGACAGGCCATCTCATTTCCGTACAATCGAGTGAATATTTATTCATTACTACTCATCTTTATTCACTAAAAGGAAGCCGAGCAGGCGCGGTCCGTACGGGAGTTGCTGTCTTGATGCCGCAAAAAGTACAAACCGCGGTTCTGGGCGCGAGCGGCTATGCCGGCATGGAGCTGGCACGGCTGCTGGCCCGCCATCCCCGAGTGGGTGCTTCCCTGCTCTTTCGCCGCGAAGTGGAAGGCAATGGCGGGGAAATCTTCGCTCCTCCGCTTAACGGGAACTCCCGCCCAGTGCAGCCGTTTTCCTGGGAAACGCTGGAGAAAAGCAACGTGGATGTGCTCTTTCTGGCGACGCCCCATGAGCTCTCGCGGGCGCTGGCGCCGGAAGCCGTGGAGCGCGGGCTGCGGGTGATTGACCTGAGCGGGGCCTGGCGCCTCAAACTGGAAGAGCACCGGGCCATCTATGGCTTCTGCGATTCAGACCCCCACAAGGCAGCCAAGCTCACCGATCGCGCGGTGTATGGCCTGCCGGAATTGAATAGCGAGCGCATTGCCGAGGCGCAGTTGGTGGCCAATCCCGGCTGCTACGCCACGTCGGTGATTTTGGCCCTTGCTCCCCTGCTGCGGGCAGGCATGGTGGATCGCGAACGCGGGATTATTTCGGATTCCAAGTCTGGGGTTTCGGGCGCGGGCAAGGAGCCGAACGCGCGCACCCACTTCGTGTCTGTGGCCGACAATCTCTCAGCTTACGCGGTTTTTGGCCACCGCCATGTGGGCGAAATCCTGGAGCAACTTGAGCTGCAGGCGGCGGAGTTTACCTTTACCCCACACCTGCTGCCCATTCCGCGCGGCATTCTCTCCACCATCTACTTGCGCCTGCGGAGGCCGGCGAACACGGCAGAAGTGCAGGCGTGTTTCCGTGAATTCTATGCCGGCCGCCCGTGGGTGCGCGTGTTTTCCCCGCCGCAGCTGCCACAGATCCAGTTTTCGCTGCACAGCAATTACTGCGATATCGGCTTCTGCCTGGCGCCAGATGGACAACGGCTGGTAGTGATTTCCTGCGTGGACAATCTGCTGAAGGGGGCGGCCGGGCAGGCGGTGCAGAACCTTAACCTGATGTACGGCTGGGATGAGAAAGAAGGATTGAATTGAAGGTCGTGGTCAAGATTGGGGGCGCGGCGCTGGAAGATGCGACCGTATTGCGGAGTTGCGCCCGCGCAGTGGTCGAACTGGCGCAGGACGGCCACAAGATCGCGGTCGTGCATGGTGGGGGCGCGACTCTGACGCGCACACTCCAGCACCTGGGCAAGCAGACTGCCTTTGTGAACGGGCTGCGGGTAACCGACGCCGAAACCCGCGACGTGGCCGTGATGGTGCTGGCGGGCATGGTGAACAAGAAAGTAGTGGCGGCAATCAGCGCCGCTGGCCAGCCGGCGGTGGGCCTATGCGGCGGCGACGGCATGAGCTTTCGCGCACGCAAAAAAGAGAACAGCGGCTGTGATCTTGGCTACGTCGGCGAAATTGCCGCGGTCGAGTGCCGCTGGCTGGAGGCCATCTGGGGGCAGAGTGGAATTCCTGTGATCGCCAGCGTGGCCCTGGGTTCCGACCGCGAGTACTACAACATCAATGCTGACCAGATGGCGGCAGCCTGCGCCGTGGCCTGCCAGGCCAACGCCCTCATTTTTCTCACCGACGTCCCCGGAGTAAAAGGCGCCGACGGCGCGGTCATGCAATGGCTGAATGTGAAGCAGGTGCCGGAAATGGTGAAACAGGCGGTGATTGCCGGCGGCATGCTGCCCAAGTTGGAGGCCTGCGGACAGGCGCTGAAGCGCGGCGTGGGGCGGGTGCGAATCTTGCCGGCGGCCCAGGCTGAGGCTCTGGGGCAGTTTTATTTTTCCAAAGTGGAATGTGGGACGGAAGTAATTGGAGCATGAGGCCTCCGGAAAACAAGGTCCTTCGACTCGGACGCGGATTGTTGTACCGGGTCCTCGCTCAGGATGACATTAGGGGTGGGAAGGAGTAGGCAATGAGCAGTCAAGCAATCAACGCGACCCGGGTGATGCCAAACGGCCCAGGGACCGCGACCACGACGTTCTGGCCGCGCGACCTGGTATCCATCCGCGACCTGTCGCCGCAAGAGGTGCGCGCGGTACTGGACCTCGCCGGCCTAATCAAGCAGCGGCCCCCGGATTTTCGCGGCGCCCTGGCGGGCAAGCAGATGGTCCTTTTCTTCGAGAAGCCCTCGCTGCGCACGCGCCTCACCTTTGAAGCGGGAATGGCCAGCCTGGGCGGGGTTTCGTTTTTTGTGGACCAGACCGCCAGCCGCCTTGGCGCGCGCGAATCGCTGAGCGACATAGCACACAACCTGGAGCGCTGGGTGGACGTGGTGGTGCTGCGCACCTTCGATCACAGCACGGTGGAAACCCTCGCCGCGCACGCCTGCATTCCTGTGGTCAACGCGCTCAGTGATGTGGAACATCCCTGCCAGGCCCTGGCCGACTACTTCACCCTGCAGGAACGCTTCGGCGATCTGCGCAAGGTCAATGTGGCATATGTGGGCGATGGCAACAACGTAGCCCACTCGCTTCTGCTGACCGCCGCCTCCCTGGGCTCGACCATTCGCATGGCCACCCCGCAGGGATACGAGCCTTCAGCGCAGGTGATCGCAGACGCACGCGAGATCGCGCGCGAAACCGGGGCCAGGATCGAATTGGGTTCGAATCCCAAAGCAGCGGTGCGCGGCGCAGACGCGATCTACACCGACGTGTGGGCCAGTATGGGACAGGAGGAGGAAGCGGCAGAGCGAGCCGCCATCTTTGCCCCCTTCCAGGTCAATGAAGATCTGGTGCACGCAGCCGCGGAGCATGCCGTGTTCATGCACTGCCTTCCCGCGCACCGCGGCTCTGAAGTAACGGATGCAGTGATTGATTCACCCCGGGCCGTCGTCTTCGACCAGGCGGAGAACCGCTTGCACGTGCAAAAGGCCATTTTGCTGTTGTTGCTGGGCGGCGGCATGGGCCGCTTTCCCGGAAGGAGCGCGCATGCCTGAAAAAGTGGTGCTCGCCTACTCTGGCGGCCTGGATACCTCGATCATTATTCCCTGGCTGAAGGAAAACTACTCCTATGACGTCATTGCCATGGTGGGCGACGTCGGGCAGGGTGATGACATTGAGGCGGTGGTGGAAAAAGCCTACGCCACCGGCGCCAGCAAGGTCGTGGTGGAGGATCTGCGGGAGGAGTTCCTCACTGGCTACGTTTTCCCTGCGCTGAAGGCGGGTGCGGTGTATGAGCACAAGTACCTGCTGGGCACATCGCTGGCCCGGCCGGTCATTGCCAGGCACCAGGTGGAAGTGGCGCTGAGCGAAGGGGCGACGGCGCTGGCCCACGGCTGCACCGGAAAAGGCAACGACCAGGTGCGCTTCGAACTGGCCTACCAGGCGCTGGCACCGCATTTGAAAGTGATCGCGCCTTGGCGGGAGTGGGAGTTGAAGTCGCGCGAGGATTGCCTCGACTATGCCGAGCGACACGGAATTCCAGTTGCCGCCAGCCGTGAGAAGATTCACAGCCGCGACCGCAATCTGTGGCACATATCGCACGAGGGCGGCGAACTGGAAGATGCCGGCAACGCGCCTCTGCCTACCACCTGGCAACTGACCCGCTCACCGCAGCAGGCACCCGACCGTGAGGAGCAGGTAGAAGTCGGCTTCGAGCAAGGCGTGCCCGTCTCCGTGAACGGAATGGAGATAGATTCGGTGTCGCTGCTCGAACTGCTGAACGAGATTGGCGGGCGAAATGCTATTGGTCGCGTGGACCTGGTAGAGAATCGGTTTGTGGGCATCAAGTCGCGCGGCTGCTATGAGACGCCGGGCGGCACTCTGCTGCTCACGGCGCACCGCGAACTGGAAGCGCTCTGCCTGGACCGCGATTTAATGCACTTCAAGCAGCAGATTGCGCTCAAGTACGCCGAGTTGGTGTACTTCGGCCTGTGGTTTACGCCGCTGCGCGAGGCGCTGGACAATTTCGTGGAGAACACCCAGAAGGAGATGACCGGCAGCGTGACCCTGAGCCTGTACAAGGGAAATATCGCGATTGCCAGCCGTCATTCCGAACATTCCCTCTATCGCACCGACCTGGCCGCGTTCACCATGTGCGACGGCTACGACCAGAAAGATGCTGCCGGGTTTATCCGCATCCTCGGCCTGCCCGCGCGCTCGCGCAGCCAGGCGCGCATCGAGGTGGCGAAATGAAGATGTGGTCGGGACGGTTCCGGCAGCCGCTGGACGCGGACTTTGAGCGCTGGCAGCGGTCGCTTCCTTTCGATCAACGGCTGCTGGCGCAGGAGCTGGCGGCCAGCCGGGTGCACGCTCAGGCCCTGCTGAAGGCCGGCATGATTTCCTCCAGCGAACTCAATGCCATGGTGGAAGGTCTGGGCCAGATTGCGGAAAAAGCAGCCGCCTCCCCCGCCTTCCTCGACGATGACAGCGCTGAAGACGTGCATCACTTCGTGGAGAAGAGGCTGGTGGAACTGATTGGGGAAACCGGCTACAAGCTGCACAGCGGGCGCAGCCGCAATGAGCAAATTGCCACGGACCTGCGGCTCTACGTTGTGCATGCCGTCGACCTGGCGCGTGAGCAAATCGGCGGGCTGATCGGAGTCTTGCTGGCGAGGGCGGAGCAAGCTGGAAGCGCGGCCATTCCGGCTTACACCCACCTGCAGCGGGCCGAGCCGGTGCTGGTGGCGCACTGGCTGCTGGCTTATGTGGAGATGCTGTTTCGCGACTACGAACGTCTGGCCGATTGCCGCAAGCGGGCCAACCTGTGCCCCCTAGGCTCGGGGGCCGTGGCTGGGGCCACGCTGCCGCTCGACCGCCGGAACATGGCGGAACAACTCGGCTTTGAAGCGCCAACCAACAACAGCCTGGATGCCACCACCGACCGTGATTTCGTGCTCGAGTTCGTGCACGCGCTTCTCCTGCTCAGCCTGCACCTGAGCCGGTGGGCAGAGGAGATGCTGCTGTTCTCCACCCAGGAGTATGGCTTCCTGACGCTGCCAGAGAAATACTCGACCGGCAGCAGCGCTATGCCGCAGAAAAAAAATCCCGACCTGTTGGAACTGGCACGCAGCAAGGCGGGGCGAGTCGCAGGTGATTTCAATGCCCTGGTACTCGTACTGAAGGGCCTGCCTCTGGCCTACAACAAGGACCTGCAGGAAACACAGGAGCCACTGTTCGATGCGGCTGAAACCATGCTTTCCCTGCTGCCGCTGGTGGCGGGATGGATGCAGGAGGCAGAGTTTAACTACACGCGCATGCAGGAGGCCGCGCAGTCAGGTTCACTGAACGCGTGGGCGGCTGCCACGTACCTGGCGGAGCGCGGCGTGCCTTTCCGTCTGGCGCATGAAAAAGTTGGCAATGCGGTGCGCCTATGTCTGGAAAAAGGATGCGAACTGCAGGAGCTGTCGCTGGAAGAATTACGGCACTTCAGTCCGGAGTTCGAGCAGGACATCTACGCCCGCCTCTCGGTGGAGAGTGTCCTGGCCCTGCACGACGTTCACGGCGGCACCGCGCCAGCACGGGTGAAACAGGCGATTGCGGAAGCTAAGCGAAAACTGGCAGCCATGCGCGAGGTAGCTCATGCGCACGCGTGACGCGGTGCTGGCGGATGCGCACGCCATTCACGATCTGATCGCCACCTATTCGGGCGATGGCACGCTTCTGCCGCGGCGGCTCGCGGAAATCTGCGAAAACATTCGCGACTTCGTGGTGGCGGAGGAAGCGGCGCAAATCATTGGCTGTGGCGCCCTCCACCTCTACGGGCCGCATCTGGCAGAGGTGCGCTCGGTCGCGGTATATCCGCATCATCGCGGCAGCGGCGCCGGCAAGCAAGTGGTGGATGCGCTGCTGCGCGAGGCGGAGCGTCACCGCGTGAGTTGCGTGTGCCTGTTCACTCGCATCCCGGAATTTTTTTCGCGCATGGGATTCTCTGTTGCGCCGCGCGAGCACCTGCCCGACAAGGTTTATAAGGATTGCTGTAACTGCCCCCGCCTGCACTCCTGCGATGAGGTGGCGATGGTGCGTGGTCAGGCGCCCAAGTTTGCGATTCTGCCCCGGCCCATGATGGCGCCGCAGTTCCCTATTGCGATCCAGTCGCTGGAGGGAAAGTAGAAGGTTTCAAGGCTTCAACCTTTCAAAG
>DASYWT010000134.1:0-23594 GCA_035935775.1 Terriglobales bacterium | reverse complement strand
CGCTGATGCTTGACCGCTTCGTAACCGTAGTGCTGCTCGCGGCTGAATTCTTTTTCCTGCAGCCGGGCATAGGCGGTCATGCCGGTTTCGCGATAGCTGCGCGCCAACTCGAACATGCTCAGGTTCAAGGCATGGAAGCCGGCCAGGGTCACGAACTGGAACTTGTAGCCCATGGCTGCCAGTTCGCGCTGGAAGCGCGCGATGGTGGCATCGTCCAGTTTCTTTCGCCAGTTGAATGAGGGCGAGCAGTTATACGCCAGCAGCTTGCCGGGAAACTCGCCCAGAACGGCTTCAGCAAAGATCCGAGCCTCCTGAAGGTTGGGCTCGGCGGTCTCGCACCACACCAGGTCGGCATGCGGAGCGTAAGCGCGGGCGCGGGCAATGGCGGAATGCAGGCCGCCGCGGATGCGGAAAAAGCCTTCCGAGGTCCGCTCGCCGGTGCAGAACTCACGGTCGCGTGCGTCTATGTCGCTGGTAAGCAGGTTCGCTGCATTGGCGTCAGTGCGTGCCATGATCAGTGTGGGCACATCCATGGCATCGGCCGCCAGGCGCGCGGCTACCAGTTTCTGAACAGCTTCCGGCGTGGACACCAATACCTTACCGCCCAGGTGGCCGCACTTCTTGGCGGACGAGAGCTGATCTTCGAAGTGCACGCATGCGGCGCCCGCCTCGATCATCGCCTTCATCAGCTCAAATGCGTTCAACGTGCCGCCGAAGCCGGCCTCGGCGTCGGCAACGAGGGGGGCAAACCAGTACACGTCGCTTTTACCCTCAGCGTGGTGGATCTGGTCGGCCCGGAGCAGCGCATTGTTTATTCGCGCCACCATGCTGGGCACGCTGTTGACGGGATACAAGCTCTGGTCGGGGTACATCTGCCCGGCATCGTTGGCGTCGGCCGCCACCTGCCAGCCGCTTACGTAGATGGCCTTCAGTCCGGCGCGCACCTGCTGGATGGCCTGGTTGCCGGTCATGGCGCCCAGGGCCGGAACATAAGATTCCGACTGCAGGAGCTCCCACAGCCGTTCCGCGCCCATGCGTGCCAGCGTGTAGTCAATTTTGATCGAACCGCGGATGCGCTCCACGTCCGCGATGGTGTAGGGGCGAGTGACCCCCTGCCACCGCTTGCCAGTCCATTGCGTTTTGTCTTTATGAGCCTTGCCGTTGTTGGCCACGGTCGTGCTTCCTTTCTCTGTCTACTTGCGGGGAACTGCAGCCTACGGTTCACACTGGATTAAATTCACCATTCAGAATCATGGCTTCCGCGATGCGGCGCGCCTCACGAAATGTTTCCGGCGTGCCGATGTCGGCGCGAGCCGGGTTGGCCACGATCTTTTCCACTTCTTCGTCGAACAATCTGCTGATGAGTTCGGGCGTATGCTCCACTGGCTTGCCGGCTTCGTCCAGGATGTCCATGGCCTCGCTGTGGCGCATGCGCTGCGCGATCATCAGGCGGTAAATGCGGTCGGTGGCCAGGTCTTCCATGTAGCCATCGAGCAGGCTCGCGCCTTTGCCGTTGAGCACGCCGTTGCGGTAGCGGATCACGGTGCGCACCGCCGCCCGCGTGCCGGCCACTGTCCGGGCGCCCACAAACCGGGGTACCGCCCGCAAATCGGGATAGCGGTTGAAGCGGCCGTCGCGCATCATGCCGGCCCGTTCCAGTTCCTGGCGGCCGAGGTCGCGTGAGGGCAGCCGATTCATTTGGTTGGGATGAGGAAACTGCTGTACCGCAATCTGGTTCTGGTCGGGATGGCCGGTCCAGGCGCCATCCATAAGACAATCGGCCTCGTTCTTTTTGTCCTTTTCCAGTACCGCCAGCGCGCGGGTGTTCAAGTCCGCGTCCTCGCGGCTGGGATAAAGCGCGGTCATTCCACCAATAGCCAGGGCTCCCCGGCGATGGCAGATCTCCGGCATCAACTCGCGCACTCGCTGGAAAAACGGCACGTCATGCGGAATGGTGTTGCGATCGGGCAGCACCCATTCCGGATCGCACAGGTTGAAATGGATGAGGCTGGCCATGTAATCCCACCGCCCCAGGTTCAGGCCCACAATGTGCTCGCGCAAATTGAAGAGGAACTCTTCCATCTGGTAGGCCAGGGGATGCGACTCGACCAGCGCCATGCATTTGATGTAGTCGCGCGGCAAGCCGCGAGTTTCTGCCAGCGCCTGGAACACGTCGCGCCACCAGAGCGCTTCCTCCGCCGACTCCGATTTTGGAATGTAGATGGATAATGAGTGGCGCAGTTGTGCCGGATCCATCCCGTAGAACACGCGCGCGACATCGAACAAACTTGCCGACGTCAGCTCCTGGCCAAATACTCCGCCCTGGCTTATGTGCAAGCCGCGCGGTCGCACCCAGATCACCGTCTTGCTGGGCGTGATGCCTATCACCTGATTGCGCTTCTTGTCGAAGTAGGTGAGGGTGCCGTGCAGGGCCTGCAGGATGTTCTCTACACCCAGTCTCTGGTGCTCCCACTCATTAACGGTTGAGTCTTCCAGGTCGAGCATGACGCCGGGAGCGCCGGAGTTGAGCATCTTGACCACAAGTTCCGCCTCATCGGACGGCCCGGTCATCTGGTTGCGCTGGTCTGCGCACCACTCCGGCAGTTCAATCTTCCACTCCCCCTGCGTAGCAGGAGAAGGCGGGAGGTGTTGCGGACGGCGGCCGCTGTGAGCCGCCTTCAAAACCTGATAACGTTTCTCAATCAGCTCCTGCTGGCGGCGGGTAAACCGGCGGTGTAGAGGCAAAAGGAACGCCACGAACCCTTGCGGCAGGTCGCGCGCGATGGCTCCTTCGGTGGTGCAATTCAGGTGGAAACCCGCTGTTTGCGGAATATTTACAGACGAGAGTGCCATCCATCCTCCTGGGCTTCCTGAGTGTTCTTGCGGGCTGCATTTCTCAATGAGTCCGCGCCCCACTGGTTTGCGGATTCTGCGATATGCCGTCACGGCCGTCAAACTGAATGTTTTTATCGTACTGATAAAGAACTTTAATCAGCCCTCGCGGCGGCAGTGTCGCCGCGGGACGGCGTACTTAGAAGCAAGGGGTGAGTGCGTGGTTGCGTCCGGCCTTTCTTTGGCCGGCCGAACAGCGAGTTCCTGCTGTCCAAGTGTTTGATGGCGGGACATTTAAGGTAGCGGCCGAAATTAGCTCCGCAGCCTCGTGTCTGGCCGTACATGTCCCCGCGTAATCACTCGCCGGCGCGACAAATCGGCATCCATACGGTTTGATTGCGGCAAGACCTTTTTGGCTCAAATTACAAGAATCTCTGGGGGGTAATAATGTCCAGAAATCTGAAATTTCTCACGGGCAGACTGTCATTTTTGGCTGCGGCCAGCCTGATCGCCGCCCTGATTTCAGCGCTCGGTTGCGGCGGTGGTTCCAGTTCCCCGGCGCTCAACGGCACCGCAAACAGCGCGGTTCAAGTGAAGATTGGCGACGACCCCGCCGATAGAGTGGTCGCTTTTGAAATCACGGTTGACTCAATCGTTCTGACCGACCAGAAGAATGTCGCCGTCAACGTGCTTAGCTCGCCGACTACACTTGAATTAACGCATTTGGCCGATACCAATGAGCCGCTCTCTTTCCTGAGCGTCAAGCAGGACACCTACACCCAGGCGGCCATCACTGTTTCGAACCCTGAAATCGTGTATCTCAACAGCCTCGGCCAGGCAGTGGAAAAACAGCTCAACATGACCGCGACGGTGAACATCGCTTTTAATCCCTCGCTGGTGGTTGGACCTGGCACCTCGGTGGTGAATCTCGATCTGAACCTGGCGCGGTCCGTTACCGTTGACCTCACCAGCGGCAACGTCAGCGTGACTCCAACGTTTGTAATCACCACTTCCGCGGTTCCGCCCGAAGGCCAGGAAGATCAGGAGAACGAGGACAATGGCCAACTGCAAGGCATGTGGGGAATCGTTAACACTGTCACTGCAAACTCCTTCACCATTTCCGTGGGGATGAGCGCGCAACCACTCACCTTCAACGTGGATAGCAACACCGTCTTTGAAAACGTTGGCGGGATATCGCAGCTGACAAGCGGCATGCTGGTCAGGGTCGATGCGGTGACTGAGCCGGGCGGAGCTCTGCTGGCCAAGCGGGTCGTGGAAGTGGAGCTGGATAATGCTTCCGAAGCGGATGGGCTTATCACGCTGGTGACCCGCAACCCCGCCACACAGTTCTCCCTGCTCGATCAGGATGGCGTGGGACTGGGTATGACCGCCAGATGGCTGGGCGGCAACATAAACGTGAATGTCACCCCGACTACTGTGTTCAGCCTTCCGGATGACATTAACCTGAGCAATCTGCCCTTTACGCCCGTTTTTGACGCCACTTCGGTTCATGCGGGCCAACGGATCGAAGTGGATACCAATGCCGGAGTAACCCCATCGTTGGGCTCTGCCCTCGCTACTCTGAACGCGAGCAATGTGGAGCTCAGACGGCAGGCGGTGCGCGGAAGTGTAACCAACTACAACTCCTCTGGCTCAGGCCAGTTTACCTTTACGCTGAACCTGTCCGCGGACTCCTACCTGACGCTGCTGAGCCATGGGGCGATCACCTCGATCACCGTGGTGCAGCAACCGACCACCGAGCTCCGCAATCTGAGCACGGTCAGCGTTGGCTCCAATCTCCGCGTGCGCGGCGTGCTCTTCTGGACGGGCAGCGGTTTCACCATGGTGGCCAGCCGCATCAGCGCCGTTCAATAACTGTTCAAAAACAACCACAGCTGCGCTCTCTGCACCGGAGAGCGCAGCTTTTGCTTGTACGGGACGATCCGACCAAAACATCACGGAAGGTGGGACCTTTTTGAATGTAGCGTCAAAACGGACCTCAACCCGTCCATTCGTGCTTCTGAGTCTGTCCTCAATCACCGTAAGCTTCACCCCCTCTGTGTCTTCATAGTCGAGTAACGGCGGGATACCCGCCGAGCACCGATTACGGAGGGGACTTCTATGGCATTCGCAGGAGCTGGTTCTTACCGCCGGCGGCTGGGCGGGCTGGCGCTTACATTATTGCTGCTCTTTTTGGCTGTGGGCTGCGGAGATAGTTCCAAGCCAGTGCAGCCTTCCAGCGCAGTGCAGGTAAAGGTGGGTGACGCCGCTGCCGACCGCGTTGTCGCTTTTGAAATGACGCTGACGTCGTTGGTCCTCACTGCCAGCAACGGCCAGCAAGTTGCGGTACTGCCGGGAGCTCGCCGCATCGAGTTCACCCGCCTTGCCGGAACCATGGAACCGGTGGCTCTGCTCAACATCCCGCAAGGCTTCTATAGCGAGGCCGCGCTGGCAGGCAAAGACATTCACTTAACCTACATTGATGCCCTCGGCGCTATCCGGGAGTACACAAACACGGCAGCAATCAGCACCAGCATGAGGCTGAATCCCCAACTCGGCGTGACTGCCAGCAGCATCATCAGCGTTGATCTCAACCTGGCTGCTTCCATCGTGAGCCTTGATCCCACCAACGTAGAACCGCCGCAGTTCGAGCCCGTGTACAGCTTTTCGATATCGCCTGTATCCGCTACGGAACAGAAGGAAGAACAGGGGGGCCTGAAGCATGTGCTCGGAGTAGTGACCGCTGCCGACAGTAATTCTTTTACTATGCAACTGGGACAGAACGGGACACTTCTGACCTTTCTCGTGGATGCCAGCACCCTCTTCCAGGACGTCACGCTGACCACCTTGCCCAACATGATCGTGGAAGTGGACGGGGTAACGGCGGCTAATGGAACGCTGTACGCGGAGCGCGTGGCAGGGTTGACCAGCGCCAGCGGAGCTGTCGTAGAGGGCATGTTGTCACGCCACGCATTCGCACTGGCTGGGTTCACAAAGCGGACTGCCAGGCCGGAAGTTCCA
Source organism: Terriglobales bacterium (assembly GCA_035935775.1). Classification (GTDB taxonomy): domain Bacteria; phylum Acidobacteriota; class Terriglobia; order Terriglobales; family Acidobacteriaceae; genus JAICWP01. The sequence goes on along the minus strand of DASYWT010000134.1, from coordinate 17,741 downwards.
CTCGTCGTTCAGGATGGAGTTGGCCACGGCATGGTGGATGCTCTGGTTGGCACACCTGTGACCCTGGATTTCAGCACCGCCAGCTATGGCGTCAATGGCGAGGGCATGCCGGATGGCTGGGCCTTTGACCTGATCGGGGGGTTGGTATTCAACGTTGCCACCATGGTTCCGGGGCAAGCAGTACAGGTCGTGACCGGCTCCGGAATCATTCCTCTCGATGGCGGCTACACGATTCCCGCCCGTACCGTCACCTTGCAGGAGCAGGCCGCTTCCGGCGTAGTCAGTAACTACAGGGATGGCCTGTTTTTTACCGGTGTACTCGGCGCGCAGGATGCCACCTTCAGCCCGCGTTCGGCGCTCTCCATGCCGGTCGGTGCTTTCGACCTTCAACTGCCGGAGGACTCCTATCTGCGCTTGCTGAATCCATCGTTCGCCTCCGTCACGGTTGGTGTTTTTCCCGAAACCAAAGTGTACGGAACCAGCGCTATTTCTGATCTGATGACGGTGCGCGTGCGTGGCTGGCTGTTCTATTTCAATGACGAATTGGCCATGGTCGCGGACCGTATTGATTTTGTCGCCGCTCCTGCGCCGACTGCCGCCCGGACCAGCGTTCCTGGTCGCTAGCCGGTTTATTTCCGCTTGCCGGGCCTCTTATCTCCGGGCCTGGCAAGCGTTTTCATGGTGCTGACTCCTGACTACCGACTCCTGACTCCTGCTTTCGGCCGTGCTGGCGACTGTAGATTTCCCTCACCCGTTCGATGGTATCGGCCTCCTCAGGAGGCTTGTCGTCGCGAATGCGCAGGATGCGGGGGAAGCGCAGGGCATAGCCGCTTTCGTGACGATCGGAGCGCATGATCGCATTGAACGCCACCTCCAGCATGATCTTCGGCTCTACTTCGCGCCAGAAGCCGTGGTCGGCCAGGGTGTGCGCCAGGAACCACTCGGTCATCGTGGTTATCTCTTTGTCCGTTAAACCGGAGTAGGCTTTGCCGATATTCACCAGTCGGTCGCCATCCCTTACGGCGAAGGTGTAATCGCTCAGCACTCCCACCCGCTTGCCGTGGCCGTATTCCACGGAAGTGACCACCACATCCAGTGTGGCCAGTTCGTGCTTCAGTTTCACCCAGGACCGCCCGCGCCGGCCGGGCGTGTACGGAGATTCGACATCCTTGATCATCAGGCCCTCGTTGCCCCGGGCCTGGGCTGCGGCAAACAATTCTTCCAGGTGCGCGGCTGAATCGGCACGCAATAGGGGAGCGCGAATAACCTCCGCCCGGGCGCGCGATTCCGCCCCCACTGCCGGCTCGAAAGTGAGCTGGCCCTGGGGATTGACGGTACGAGCTACGGCGGGACGCCGGGCACGCGCAAACACCCCGTCCAGAATGGAGGCGCGCTGGCGCAGCGGTTGGTCTATGAGGAGCTCTCCGTCGGCATAGATGACATCGAACGCCACGTAGGCTACAGGCACGCTGCGCATCATGGTTTCCGTCACCATCTTCCGGCCCAGACGCTTCTGCAACTCCGAAAACGGGAGCGCATGAGATTCTGTGCCTTCTTCTACGGCCCGATTCCAAGCCACGATTTCGCCGTCGAGGATGACTTCACCGGAAAATTCCGCCAGCGCCTCCGCCAGCTCAGGAAATGACTCGGTTACTTGGTCTAAAGTGCGGGAGAAAAGCCGCGCTTCGCCCTGGCGACAATGCGCCTGCGCGCGAATCCCGTCGTATTTGTCTTCTACTTGCGCGTGTTGGAAGAAACTGAACGCTTCCTCGGCCGATTGCACCGGGCTGGCGAGCATGAATCCGATGGGATGAAACAGGCGCATTTGAGCCGTATCCAGCTGGTCGGCCTTTGCCAGGCGGCAGGTTCCGCCGATATCGCCCAGCATCATGTTGGTTCGCTGCACTGCGCGCACTTCCCTGCCGTAGCCGCGCGCGATGCCTTCTTCGACCAGGCTCTCTTTCATGCCGATGCGCAGTTCCCCGGTCATGATTTTCACCAGGTATTTGGCCTCAAGGGGGGCGGCCTGCGCCAGCAGATCGCGGACGAGTTTGAACTTGGCCGCGGCGCCGCGGGTAGCCGCGATCTGGTGGAAAGCCTGCCCCACCTGGATCACACTGAGCGATTGGAGCTGAGGCTGGTTGGTCCTGGCGGCAAAAACGTCGCACGCGGCTGCGCCCAGGTCGCCGTGACGGCGGTAGGCGGCGGTCATGACAGCTTCGCTCTTGCCGGACCACTCCTGCACCGCACGCCATAGCTGCGACCCGCCAACGCCCAGCGTGTCCTCGACATAAGCAGGAAACGGGCGGCCACTGAGAAACACCGCCGAGATCGCGGCTTCATCCGCGCTGCGGGAGCGCAGGTAGTCGGCCACGATCTGTATCTTTTCCAGTTTTTTCGTGGTGCGGCCAATGGCCTCGCACGCCGGCGCCAGCAGGTACATGCACCCGTTTCGATGCGGTAAGCCGTGCACCGGACTCGGTGTTTGGTACCGCAGCTAATTTTCACCTTGCGTTTTCCGCGGCCGGACCAAACGCAAGGCATCGGCGCTGATCAGCGGCGAGAAGTTCCGCTTGCACGCCTCTGACAATTGCGAGTCGAGTCAGCTCTTTTCCAGCAGAGCCGCCTGGCTGCGGCGAATCCGCGGCCGCTCCAGTAGCTTGAAGCCAGCCTGAGCTGCCTCCCGCAACTCCGCTTCGAACTCCTCCGTTTTCACGTGCCCGGCCGGTTCCACCAGCAGCAAGCGGGCGCCGGGTCTCGAGGCTGCGGCGGCTTGGACGAAAAACTGGCCGGCAGAAGGCATTTCGTGCACCATGGCAAAGGCTAGAATAAAGTCCACCGCACCTTTCAGGTCGGAAAGGCCCAAGGAATCCGCCGTAACCAGGCGCGCATCCACCCGCTGCTGCAGCCCGGCCTTGGCCAAGCGAAGCTTCAGCTTGGAGATCATCTTGGGCTGAACGTCCGGGGCTACCACCCGCCCCGTCGGGCCCACCAGCCGCGCCAGGGGAAGGGTAAAGAAACCCATGCCGGGACCGGGCTCCGGGACGGTCATCCCCACCCGCACGAACGGGCTCAGCATTTTGACGGGATTGAGCTGCAGGCGGCGCAGCGGCGAAATCAGAAAGTAGCCCAGCCACCAGGGGCAGACGCGATGACCCATGCTGTTCCTCGCAAAACGAGCTGACGTTTCCCAGAATAACCCAGGCGTCTGCGATGGCTTTTCGTTAGCGGCCAGGTAGTTGGTCGTCAATAGCTGGCGTTGGCAAACTCCTGTCCTTCCGAGCGCCAGCTACCAACTACTAGCTGCCAGCTAGCGTAATCGTGACATTTACGGCCGTCTGCGCTAGGCTAAAGCTTCCTGAGGCTGTTTCCCCGGGCCTTCCGGAGTCATCTAATCAACATGCGATTTTGGCGGCAGATGTGGCGGTTTCTGGTGGCGGTGCAACTCCTGCCAGCTCTGGAGAGCGGCGAGGAGACCCTGGTGGGCGGTCAGGCAGTCCTCGAGGGCGTAATGATGCGCTCGCCCCATGCCTGGGGCATCGCCGTGCGCAAGCCCTCGGGCGAAATTACCACCCACACCGAAACGCTGGAGCGCCTTTCTGAAAAGCACAAGTGGATGGGCTGGCCCGTAGTCCGCGGAGTTATCACGTTGGGCCATGCCATGACCCTGGGTTTCCGCGCGCTGAAGTTTTCTGCCAATGCGGCTCTGGCCGAGGCGCCGCAACCGCTAGAGGGCAAAAAGATCGAGTTCAGCGGATGGCTGGCGGCGGTTAATGTGGCCATATCTGTCGGCTTCTTCATCTTCATGTACAAATTTCTGCCCCTGGTGGCGGCCACCGAGCTCAAAAAAGTGTCGCCTGTTTTCGGCGAGCAGGTGATCTTCAACGTGGTAGATGGCGTTATTCGAATTGCTCTTTTCCTGCTGTTTATCTGGGGTACGTCGTTGTGGAAAGACATCCGCCGGGTTTACGAGTACCACGGAGCGGAACATAAAACGGTATTCGCTTTCGAATCAGGGGACGAGCCGCTCAGCATCCCGCAGGCGCAAAAGTATTCCACGTTCCATCCCCGTTGCGGGACCAGTTTCCTGATGACGGTGATGCTGATCTCCATCGTCTTCTACACCGCAGTGCCGGTGTATACGTTCTGGGCCCGTTTTGCCATTCGCATCGCCCTCCTGCCCCTGATAGCCGGGGTTTCCTACGAGATCATCCGCTTCGCTGCCAAGCACCGGGGCTCGCTCTTTGCCCTCGTGACTGCACCAGGGCTCTGGCTGCAGCGCATCACCACCCAACCGCCCGCTGACGACCAGGTAGAATGCGCCATCGTGGCCTTGAACGAGGCCATGACGTTAGAGGCGAAACGGGGCGGGGAGCTGGTGATCGCCTAGCGCCAGACGTCGGGAATAGCTACACTCTATTCAGATCTCCCAAGTAAAAGGCGCCGTTGGCTGTCGGCCTTCGGCTGTCGGCGCCAGGCTGGAGGCGGCATGCCTGACTCCTATCGTGATCTGCGGGTTTGGCAATGCGCGATGAAACTAGCCGTTCGCGTTTACAACGAGACGGAACACTTTCCCAGACGCGAGTTGTACGGTTTGTCGGCTCAGCTAAGGCGGGCGGCTATTTCAGTGCCCAGTAACATCGCGGAAGGAAAGGGCCGTCGCACAGATCCGGACTTTTTAACGTTTCTTTTCCATGCGCGTGGATCGCTGCTTGAGTTGGAGACTCAGATCAGCCTCGCTGAGCAACTTGGCTATCTGTCCGAGTTTTCATCCAAATCGCTGCTGCGAGACACCGCCGCAGTCGGAAGCGCGTTGACCGGCCTGATAAATTCATTAAAGGCTGCTGTCTCTGCCCGGGCTTTGGCGAGCGGCCGATGATTGTATGCAACTGCCGAGAGCCGACAGCGGAAGGCCGACGGCCGTTCGAGCGAAAAACTGCGTATGTTTGAGAGGTTAGCCCAACTCGAATCACGCTACCAGGAACTGGAGCGCTCCCTGGCCTCGCCCGAGCTCATCTCCGACTCGGGCAGGTACCAGAAGGCTGCCAAAGCGCACAGCGAACTAGCGCCGGTGGTGGAGAAGTACCGCGAATATAAGGATCTGAAACGCGGCATTGACGAAAGCAAGGTGGTCCTGGCGGAAGAGAAGGACGCTGACATGCGCGCTTACGCCCAGGAGGAACTGGATAAGCTGGAGCAGCGTGCCGAACAGGTGGAACAGGAACTAAAGGTCCTGCTGCTGCCCAAGGATCCAAACGACGAAAAAAACATCGTGCTGGAAATTCGCGCTGGCACCGGCGGCGACGAAGCCACACTCTTCGCGGCGGAAATGTTCCGCATGTACACCCGCTATGCCGAGACCCAGCGCTGGAAAGTGGAAGTTCTTTCCACCTCAGAATCAGGCGTGGGCGGGCTGAAAGAAGTAATTGCCATCATCGAGGGCGACCGCGTGTACTCGCGTTTGAAATACGAGAGCGGCGTGCACCGCGTGCAGCGCGTGCCGCAGACGGAGCAGCAGGGCCGGGTGCACACTTCCGCAGTCACGGTGGCCGTTCTCCCCGAAGCCGAAGATGTGGACATAAAAATCGAAGCCAAGGACCTGCGCATCGACACTTTCTGCTCCTCCGGCCCAGGTGGACAATCGGTGAACACCACCTATTCTGCGGTCCGCGTCACCCACATACCCACCGGCGTGGTAGTGAGCTGCCAGGACGAAAAGTCGCAGATCAAGAACCGGGAAAAAGCCATGCGCGTGCTGCGTTCCCGCCTGTATGAAATTGAGCTGCAGAAGCAGCAAGAGCAACTGGCCAAGGAGCGGCGGGCCATGGTGGGCTCCGGCGACCGCAGTGAAAAAATCCGTACCTACAATTTTCCCCAAAACCGAGTCACCGATCACCGCATCGGCCTCACCTTGCACCAACTCGGCGACGTGATGGATGGCAAGCTCCAGCCCATCATTGATGCCCTCGTCACGCACTACCAGGCGGAAAAGCTGAAGCAGGAAACGGCCACCGTGGGGTAGGGCAAGTTCTCAGTACCTGGTACCCAGTTCCCGGAAAACCCAAATGCCCGTGACGGGGAACTGCGCACCGAGAACCAGAAACTGATTCATGCAGCTTCGCCAGGCAATCCAATCCGCGGTACAACGGTTACAAGACGCGCATGTCGGCTCGCCGCGTATGAACGCCGAGCTGCTGGCCATGTTTGTGCTGGCTTGCGACCGCGCTCACCTCTACGCCCACGGCGAGCGGATGCTCACCAAGGACGAGATCGCACGTTATGACGAGGCACTCGGAGAGCGTGCCCGCGGCGTGCCCGCGCAATACATTACCGGCCATCAGGAATTCTGGAGCATGGACCTGATCGTCTCGCCCGCGGTGCTTATCCCCCGTCCGGAAACTGAGCACGTAATCGAAACCATGCTGGAGCTCGCCCGTGAGCGGCCGCCAAACCGCGTGGTGGACGTCGGTACCGGTTCGGGCTGCATCGCACTGGCCCTGGCGAAAGAATTGCCGCGTGCGGAGATCCACGCCACCGACCTTTCGCCGGAAGCTCTGGAGATTGCCCGCGCCAATGCCGCACGTCATCAGCTTGAGCAACGCATCCACTTCCATCAAAGCGATCTGCTCGCCGGCATTGAGGAAGCTGCCTTCGATTACGTGGTCTCCAATCCTCCCTACATTGGGGAGTGGGAAGCGGACTCGGTGGAGGTCCAGGTACGCCGCTTCGAGCCGCGCCTGGCGCTCTTTGCCGGCCCCAGCGGCCTGGAAGTGTTCACCCGCCTCATTCCCCAGGCGCGCAGGGTTCTGCGGCCAGGCGGCTGGCTCGTAATGGAAATGGGGCACTCCGGCCGGGACCGCGTGTGCGAGCTCCTGAAGGATTGGAAAGAAATTCGCATCACCAACGACCTTCAAGGGATCGCGCGGGTAGTGGCGGCGAGATGGTGAGCTACGGCAACTGATCCAACTTGCAAACGCCATTCGTGCGCTGCATAAACGTCAGCGTCTCCCTGAGTTCTCCTGCGCCCGTGCTTAACGGCTCCTAAGGCCAAAATCTCAGAAGTACTACGGCCTTTCGTGTAATACTAATTCCCCCGCTCCAGCCCTACAATCCAGCAGCAACTTACGAAGGCCCTAAGCCCGGGCAAGTTCGCCGGAGCACAAACCGTTCCCCCCCGCAACGGTTTTTTCGGAGGAAGAAGTTTGCGCCGAACGCTCACTTGTCTGCCGCTGTTGTTCGTGTTCCTACTCTCCTTCAGTTCACCTGCAAAGGCTCAAATCCATCCCACTACCACGCTCGCTACCCAGACCGGCAATAACACCAGCGCCGCCAACAGTTTCTCCAGCCAATCCGATGGCAATCTTGGCGCGGGAAATGTCAGCAAGGTGGACATTCACTCCCTGCTCTATCCCGGCGCCACGACCAGGATTTATGCACACCTGGTGCCCTGGTTCGGAGGATCGAACCATATGAACGTGGGCTACTCCTCCACCGACCCTGCACAGGTTCATCGCCAGATTGCAGACATGATCAGCCGCGGCATTGATGGTGTGATCATTGATTGGTACGGGCCCGGGTCCAATGAGGACATCGCCACCAAGCTGGTGATGGCCGAGGCGGAAAAGCATCCTCGATTTGCCTTCGCCGTGATGGTGGACAAAGGCGCTATCCCCCGGGCAGGCTGCGGCACGTGCAGCGCCCAGCAGGCCCTCATTGACGAACTGAATTACATCGCCCGCTCCTATTACGGTTCGTCTGCCTATATGCGCTGGGGCGGTCGGCCAATGGTCACCAACTTCGACCTCGATCTGCACTACTCCATTAACTGGAACGCGGTACGCAGCGCTGTGGCAGGAAACCCGGCCCTCATTTTCCAGCATGCGGATGGCTTTACCCACCCCCAGACCAGTGGCAGTTATTCCTGGGTCATTCTGGCCAGCGATTACGGCATGTCTTACCTCTCGAAGTTTTACGATGCCGGGCTGGCACACCCCTCCGAAGACGCGTATGGCGCCGCCTACAAAGGATTTAACGATAGTCTGGCCTCGTGGGGGTCGGGTCGGGTGATGAGCCAGCAGTGCGGACAGACCTGGTTACAGACTTTCAGCAAGATCAACAGCATGTACAACTCGTCGCGCCAACTCGATGCACTGCAGTTGGTTACCTGGAATGATTATGAAGAGGGCACCGAGATTGAGACCGGAATTGACAATTGCCTCGGCATCTCAGCTTCAATCTCCGGGGGTACCCTGAAGTGGTCGGTACAGGGCAATGAGAACACGCTTGACCACTACACTGTTTTCATCTCCAGCGATGGCCGGAACCTGGCGGAACTCGCCCGGGCGGGCGCAGGCAACCATTCCATCAATCTGGGCTCGTACTCGTTGGCGGCAGGCAATTACACGCTCTACGTGCAGGCTGTCGGCAAGCCGGTATTCCGTAACCATATGTCAGCTAGGGTCAAATACACGGCCCGCGGTTCGGCCAGCAGTTCCTCCGCTAGCATCACTCTTGCCGCCTCACCTTCCACTGTGACTTTAACCCAGGGACAGAGCGCCAACCTGCAAGTGACGGTTACCGCAACTGGCACTGCCGTGAATTCTGTCGCCCTGGCCTGCTCCAATCTGCCTTCTGGGACGAGTTGCGCCTTTTCACCAGCTTCGGTTAGCCCTGGTTCAGGCATGGCGGCCACAACCCTGACCATTGCTACGGGACGGCTCACCGCCTCCGCCGGCCACCCGGGGCGAGCGGTCTACGCGTTAGGGCTTCCCATGTTTGGATTTGCCGGTCTTTTTCTGCTCGAAGGGGGCAAGAGGCGCAAGCGTGCTTTGGCAGTGCTGGCCGCAGCCTTGCTGGTTGTCGCCTGCTCCTGCGGAGGGGGACCATCCCCTGCCTCGCCGAGCGGCGCCAGTCAGGCGGCGCAGCAGGGCAGCTATGCGGTGATTGTCAGCGGCAGTTCTTCCGCTGGACAGAGCTCGACGACGATAACTTTGAACCTCCACTAGCGAGCTGAAGGAACTCAGAACGCAACCCCTGCCGAGAGGTGGTTGGTCATGCTGGGCTTACCCACTGCCTGCACGTAAACTTTGATTCCGCTGCCCGGATTGATATTTGACGACGAGAGATCGGCGGAGTGAATGCCCACCGGCACATCCGCAATGTGGTTGAAATTTTGCCCATCGCTGCTGCTCCACACTGTGTAGTGGTCAATCGTCTTTTCGTCGCCGTTGACCTGCCAGGTCAATGAACTGCCCGCCGCCTTCGCAGAAATCCCCACGCAGTTATCAATCCCGCTTTCGATCTCGGTGCCCTCTTCGTAGTCATTCCAGGTAACCAGTTGGACGCCATTTAGATTCGAATTGCTGCCGTAGTACTTGCCAATCTCGTCGAGGGTGGCCAGCCAGGTCTGGCCGCAGTTCTGGTTAAGGACGCGGTGCATGCCCCAGCCCGAAAGATGGTCGTTGAACCCTTTATACCCGCTGCCTACCACCGCATCATTCCGATGCTCCAGACCGGCGGCATAGAAGGAGTCCAGGTAAGCCTGGCCCCAGTCATTGGCATCAGCTGTATTAACGTTGACCCAGCTGAAGCCGCCGTTGGTTTGCGGAGCTTCAAATGCTACAGCATTGCGGAAAATGAACACCGGGCGGCCTTTCACCTTAGCTCGCACCTTGTTCCAGTCGACGGGGTACTGTTCCAGCCCGAAGAAGAAGATGGCGGGATGGCCGCTGATGCGGATGTACGCCGGCGACTGCGCATAATGGTCGAGGGCATAGTTCACGTCGCTTATGACCTGCTGGGTGACGTCACAACCGGGCTGCTGGGCGCACATTTGAGGCCCGCCTCCGGCATCTTCCATAATGGAAACTGAAATCCACCCCGGCCCTGAGCGTCCTGCATCACCACCGTGGCAGCAGAGTCTTCGTGGGCGTGGCTGGGGTCGGTGCCGTACCAGTCAATGATCGCGCCCTGGATGCCGCGACTCTGCATGTCATCGAGTTGCTTATGAACCTGATGGGGGTCTGCGGAGTCATAGCCCACGTTCATGTGGTTGGGCTGGCCAAACCACACCATCAGGTGTGCCCAGATGGGAGTGCTGGAGGAAATGTTAAGCGCGCTCCGGATGGAGACCTTACTCACGTTGCCCGCACCCACGTTACCGTTCTGCTGCGTCACAAATGAGTCCGCGGCACTTGTGTTGTTGCCCAGGGCGGACTGCGGGCTGCCGGGGTTGGTCTGTGCGGCCGAAGCCTCCTTTGGCGACATCGAGCCCCCGCCGCAAGCCGCCAATCCCATCGTTAGTGCTGCCAGCAGCACGCCGCCCTTGTAAAAATTCGACACGTCTCCCCCTCGTGGGCTTCTCGTTTTTCGGGGGAAACAAAGGCCCTGCACGCATCAGGACCACCCGGCTTTGCCCGGCCGGGTGAGTACTTATTTTTGAAGTAACTCAATGGTAAACATTGGCAGGGGGCGTGCCATTCGGCCAAAGACAGGATTTATTGAGGGTTTTTGCCTTACGGAATTTAGCGACGGGCCTTAAGCAAGAAGGCGAGGGCAAACTCGTTGCGCGAGAGGCTGGTCAGGGCTTTCCCCGAGGCGATGTCCATAGGTGCTTGCCTACATCCAGGGAGCAGTGCGAGCCGAGACCGCTCGGGCCAGAGCCGAACGCGTGGAGACCCAGGTAGGAATGCGGCGGAAACGCCGCAGAGGTTCCAGCGCCCGGGTGCGCTGGTGTACGTCGAAGGCACGCAGGTACTGGCGCACGATCTGAGGCATGGTCATGCGCATAGCGGCCGAGAAATTCTGTTCTGCCATTTGCCGCTGGCGCTCAGGTGACTCCAGCAGATCAATGATCTGTTTTGCCAGACTCTGCAGGTTGCCGGTTTCGTAAAAATCGATGGCCAGGTCTTCGTTGTCGGCCATCTCGCGAAAATCCGCAATGTCGGCGCAAATGATAGGCAAACCGAAGGCCGCCGCCAGATGAGCGACTCCACTGGAGCCGGCAGCGGAGGAGTAAGGCATGACCGCCACCGTGGCACTCTGAAAGAGATCGGGAATTTTGTCTTCCGGCACGTATCCCGTAAAAGCGATTTGTGGATTGTGCTGGTACTTCTGCGCAACCGAGGCGACATAGCCTGGTGTCTTGGGATGGTCGCCGCCGGCAATCACCAGTTGCGCACTGGGCACGCGCCTGGCTACCAGGGCGAATACCTCGAGAATCTGTTCCAGGCGCTTGTATGTCCCCCATTTGCCGAAGGCCAGAACCCGGTGCGCAGGATTACCTCGGCGGCGAAAATCCGGGTACTCAGGACGGCTGGAAAGAATGCCATGCATGCGCACGTGCACGTTGGCGCCGCGATACTTTTCTCGCAGTGTGCGGCGGTAGGCAGGCAGCAGCACCGAGATCGAGTTCGACATCAGCACCAGGCGTGTGGCCAGGTAACCGGCGGACCGATACAGGCGTGGGAAGCGGACGCCCGCGTCCTTCATGGAAATATAGTCAATCACCTGGTGCAGGGTGACATGGGTATAGTAGCCGCCAAGGCGGGTGAGCGCAGGAATGCAGATACCGGTGAAGGCGGCGGGCGCGCGGTCGCCGTAGCTGGAGAATCCCAAATTGAACCACACTACGTCAGGCCTGAGTTCGCGGATGTGGGCCAGAATTCGCCTGGCATTGGAGAGGGTGTTGAAACGCCAGCAGCGAATGACACTGTAATCGTCCAGTTCGGACGCCGGCGTTTCCAGTTCGTCGGCCAGGATGGTGAGGCTGAGCAGCGGATTTTGCTGCAGTTCGCGAGCGATGTGGAACCCATACTCGGCCAGCCCCCGATGACTGGGCGGGAAAGTTGTGACCAGGCAGATTTTCATCAGGAGCCCAATTTAAGCAGCGAGTCCAGGGACAAGCGTCCCAACAAAGAAAAATAGTCGAGCGCCACTCTCAGGCTGGCCTTGCTTTTGCCTGCATAGCGCAAACCGAACAGAAAGGGAACTTCCGCAGCCGACCGAATCCGCCCCCGCACCAGAATTTCCAGCAGAATCTTGAATCCCTGGGAGTGCAGGGGGATGCCGGCTATGCAACTGCGCCGCACAACAAAGAAACCGGACAGCGGATCCTTGAGGCGAATGTTCCGTTTTTGCAGCGGGATGGTGACCCACGTGCCCAGCATCGAAACCAGGCGCCGAACGGGATTCCAACCCTTTACCGCGTCATCAGCTACATAGCGGCTGGCCACTGCAATGTCATAACCCTGGTGCACTGCCTTGACCAGTTCGGGCAGGAGCTCAGGCGGATGTTGGAGATCGGCGTCCATCACCGCCAGCAGTTCCGCGTCGGTATGCTGCCATCCGTAAATCACTGCGCCGGCCAGTCCGCGCGCTCCCCGGCGCACCAACAGCCGGACTCGCGGATCCTGCGTGGCAATTTCCTGCACTACTTGGGCGGTTCCGTCACGACTATCGTCGTCCACTACGGTAATGTCGTAATTCACTCCCAGGGGCTCAAGACCGGCGCGCACTCGGTGCAGCGCCGCAGCAATATTGCCTGCTTCATTTAAGGTGGGAATGACCAGGCCCAGTTTTTCCGACAGCTCCATAAGGCCGCACCCGTGCTCGTTCGCGTTTTCCGATACTTAGGATGGAGGTGGAACAGAGGATGTTGGCTGGAACAGCTGCCGAAAATTTGTAAATCGTTTATTCAGTCTTTGGGAACCAGAATAGTTGAATTCCGATTTGCATAAGTGTCCGTCGGGGGCGACCCGTCAGACGAAAAAGTGCCACTTTTGGGTGGCTCCTGCGAAGGCAGTGTGAGTTCTCTTGCCACTTCTTGGAACCGATCCGCTACTTCCCGCCCGGCTTGGACGACCGGAAGTGGAGGCACAACCACCATGCCCAGGATGCCCGCCAGTTGCAGGTATGTCTGACGGCAGCGGCGTGAGAACTCGAGTGGATACTCGGGCTTGCGCGCGCATGCCTCCTCCGGATTGGCATCAATCACGTAGCTTATGTCGGGCCGTGGAGCCAGGGCGCTGGCGAAGCGCAGGAATCCCCGCGCGAGCCGTTTCTGCAGCGGAAGATTGGCGAGTTCATCGTAAAGATAACGGTCGAAGATAATTACGGCCGCGCCCGATCGCCGGGCTCGCGCCACCACCCGCCGCAGATGCAGGCCATCCAGCAGGTAAAGAGCGCTGCGCATCAGGCTCAGGTACCAGGCGCGCACATTCTTGTCGCGCCGCTGCACCGGTTTACCGGGTGAGCCCACACCCTTTTCACTTTTGAATACTTTGTGCGTGACGCCTTCGCGGAATCGGGACAAGATGACCACATCATCCCAAAACGTCAATTGCGCCACCGAGTAACCGCCGGCCGTCAAAACCGCGCACAACTGTTCGATCTGCGTGCTCTTGCCGGCCCCATCAATACCGGAAAAGCTGACCAGCAACGGCGCTCGGGAAGGGGAGTTGGCGAGTTTCATACTTGCTCGAAGGAGCTATTTAGCTCCGGGCGGCCGGCTGGGGCTGCTGCGGGAAAGCGCGTAAACCGTTCCAATAGCGATGGCGCCGCCGGCAACGGCTCCCAGTTTGATCAGGAAGGAACGCACCTGGTGCTGCTTGGCTGGGGCGATGGCCATGCCCGCCGGCCTGGAGCCGGCTCCGCCGGCGGTGGGACCCGCCTCGGCCGCTCCCGCCCCGGCCGGCGCCTGGGCCGGTTGCGACGGCGGCTTCTGGCCCTGGGTCTGGGGGGTAGTGTTGTTCGACTGCGTTGTCGTGCTGGGAGCGTCGGGCAGCGATTGTGGATTCCGCGTGGCGGGCTGTGAGGCCGCCGGCGGCGCAGCGGGTGTTTGCGACTGCGCGGCGCCAAGTTCCGGTGCGCCGCACAGGCATAATGCCAGCGTGAGACTCACGATGCTCGCACTTCGAGTGTGTTCCGCTTTCATACTTCGCTCTCCAGACTATGTCAAGCGGCGAGGTTCGACTGGGGTTCGTCACCGGGTTCGACGCTCGAAGCGGCAGCCGCTGCGCCCCATTCGGCATATTTCCGCATGGCGTTGGGCAGGAAGCCGCTGAAGCTTCGCACGGCATCAGACACCGTCTCGTAAATCTCGAATAGCCGGTCAGCCCGGGTAAGCTCGAGCACCACCGCCGCCTGCGGCGACAGGGCCGCCAGCTTAAGGTCTCCGTCGTACTTCATGACCTCGGCCATGCACTCCAGCAGCATGTCCACGCCGGCAGCGTCCATGCGGCGCACGGCGGAAAAATCAAATACCAGCTGGGGCCGGTCGGAGCGCAGCAGGGGCTGCACTTCGTGCTGAAATTCGCGCGCCTGCTTCAGGTTGATGCGATCGGGCATGCGCTTCACGATGACTGGTCTACTCGTTCCCATATCTCCTCACGACTACGAAGTCGCTTCCAAATTGTGGTGCTTGGTTGGATGCTGAAACCGGCTCAGGTGAGGGCTCCAGGTCCGCGGGACTTTGACGCGGCGGTGGGAGTTCGGCACTCGAGGGCACGGGGGTGAGCGGCCGGGACCGGCGACCTCCCCGCCTTATACCGCGCACCACCTGCAGGGGCAGGTAGGCAGCCAGAGAAGCCGCGCCCTGCAACATTCGCCACGAAGCTGAGCTGCTTACCGTCCCCAGCATGCGGGAATCGGCGATTTCCACTTCCACATTCCGCCGCATGTGCACAAGTTTTCCAAATCCGGTGACGGTGTGGGAAGCGTCCAGGCCTGCCCCCACATAGGTGTATGGCAAGACGGTCGTGTCCTCCAGCACCGTGCCGCAGTCCACTTCGGCGTGGTGTTCCACCACGCTGCATCGCGTAACCACAGAAGCCGCACGCAACTTGGCATGCTGTCCCACAAAAGCCGGCGCCAGCAGTCGGGCGGTGCGGTGAATGCGCGCGTGTTCCGCCACCCACACGCCAGGTTTGAGCTCGCGCCCCAGAGGGCGGATTTCGCATCGCATCAGCAGGGCATCTTGTGCCAGCCGGCGTAAATCGTGCGCGTTTTCTAAACGGTTGACATGAGCCGGGGTGACGTAGGGCTCGGCGGGAAGGCGCACCGACCGCAGGCCGCTACGGATCAGGAATGCCGCATCCGTGCGCCTGACCCCTTGGATCACAGCGGCATCCAGTGGCCCGTCTTTGTCAAATATCAGGGTGGCATTTTGCCGGCGCTCGGAATGGAAGCGCAACAAATCAGGAAGGTCAAATTCCGCGTAAGGGCCGAGCCGGAGCAGCAGCACGTTTTCTATACCTTCACTGGCATAGGCGAAGAACGCTTCTTCCGCGGCGTGACACACGTCATTCGCCGGCAGATAGGCAGGTTGAGCGTCGACTTCTCCGAGGGCCTGCTGCTCGTTTGGCCGCGCCGCGGTGAGCGCCGTGATCGCTTCCACACCGGCGCGTCTCAGGCGGTCGGTTACGTGGTGAACCACTGATTTGCCGACAACGTCCAGCAGCGCAATCGGGACCTCTGCGAACGCTTCCGAGGCAGCGCCGGCGGGGTAATCACCTCCGGTTGTGTCAAACTCCTCCCGGCGGGCGCTCACGATAATAATTGCTGCTACATCCATTGCGCCCACCTGATCTCCACTCCCTGAGCTCTATCCCTGATAGTCAATTTCAGACCCACAACTTCAGACCCAAAAAAAAATTTGCCAAACCGCCTGTCAATGCCCCGTAAACAAACCACACTGGATAGGATCCCAACGTCTTAACTCACCTGTAAGCACTAAGTTCGGCTGCCAGCCCGTTGAACCGAGTTCGAGTCTAGGTTTAGAGATGCGGTGGTGCATGTCCCCTGTTGTCCTCCTCTCCCGAAGGCCGGAAACTGGCTTGCAACGGCCTAGAGCTACCGCCCCGGTTCATTCTTGTCTCCTCTTCCATCACGAGGGCACCGCCGGCGTTCGCGCCTCCAGGTTGAGCAGCCTGTCCACTTCCGCATCCCCGTTTCGCCTCACATAGCGAACCTTGTGTCCGGCATAGCGCAGCAGATTCCCCACGCTGGTGTAATACCAGCAGCACTCGGCCATCCGGGGTGAAAAACCACAGAGGACACGAAAGCGTTCTGGCAGCCTGCCGGGAGAGAGTAACAGGGCCGCCGCCACTCGATGATTGCCTTCCAGGATGGTGAGAGGACTGCTCTCGTCCTCTCCGATCAGCAAAATCGAAGTCAGCGCTTCACTTTGCTGCCGCAGGTCGCCGCTGACCGCGTGCAGCTTGCGGCGGAAGTGCTCGTCCAAATCCGGCTCGCCCTGGCGGATCCTCTCCACGATTTCATTGACGTAAAAGCGGCCGTGGGAAAGCTTGCGCCACTGCGCGCGGGGGAAGAACCGGATGCGCTCCACGTCATCGGCCTGCAGTTCGGTTTCCCACCATTGGGTGTCATCTGGCAATTCGCGCCAAAGGGCGCCACGCCGCCGGAAGAGCAGGGCGCGGCGGAACGCATTTTCCGCCGGACTGCTCAGGTCGGGATGCTCCACCAGGCGCCGGAACTTTGCCCGGTCTTCGTCAAATTCGCGATGATGGAACTCATTCCTCAGGAACTCGGCAATTACCTCGTCTTCCGGAAGAAGGCGCACCTTGCGCATGGTGACCAGCGCGGGCACAACGGCAACCGCGGCGCCCAGGCGCATCCGCTTGCGCAGAAATGGCAGGCAAACCGTCACCAGCAGGAGTCCCAACGCCACCAATTGCACTACCACGACCTGTCGCAGGTTGGAATGGAAAACAAGAATTCCCAGCACCACGGCCCCGGCAAAGGCCAGTTGTATCCAGGCACTGTTCGCGATCTTGCGCGACATCTCGTAGGTGATGATCACCACGCTGAGCGAATACACGCCCGTGGCGGCGGCATAAAGCACCAGCAAGGAGGAGTAGAAAGCAAGGTTCTGATGGACAAATGCGGCGCCGAACACCGCCCGCCAAACCAGGTTGGGGAACAGCCACAAGGCCAGCGTGAAGCCCCCGGTAATCAGGAGCACGATCAGCAAGGGCATAAGCAGCACGTCGCGTTCCTGTTCTTCTCCCGTGCGCATGCCGGCGGAGATGGGAAACATGGCGCTGACCACCGACCAGGAGGACATGTACACCACCCGTCCGACCAGGGCGGCGGCGGCATACAGGCCGGCGGCTTCCGCTGCGAAGAAGTGCTTCACCAGAATAATGTCCACATTGTTGATCACCACCTGGCCGACGAAGAACACGATGGCTTGTATGCCTTCTCTGAAAGAAGCCGGTAACCCCGGTTCGGCAGTTGCCTCCAGTTCGCTGCCGGGGTGCCCGAAGATGTAGGCCACCAACACCGACGCGGTCACCGCCGCTATGGCGCCGTTAACCCCAAAGCCAAAGTGGATGAGCAGAAACGCCCCACCCAGCTTGACCACGCCTTCGATGATGTAGTTCCCAGCCAGCCGACGAAAGGCGTAAATCCCCTGCATGCCTCCGCGCCGCACGCCCAGAGGAATGTAAAAGGCGATCCCGACGGCCAGCAGAATCACCAGCGTAGGCGAGCGAAGGTTAAGGTAAGCGGCCACCGGTGCACTGGCCAGAATCAGTAAGGAGGCAATGGCGATGCCAAGCAGCCAGGCTCGCCGCCGAAGGCTCAGGTAAACGGCCGTCTTGCCGCCCCGGCCCTCATTCCGGGACACGAACTTGGCGCACACGAGCTGAAAAGACAGGGTTATGCAGGAAATCAGCATCAGCAGCGTGTAAACCGCTGCCGCTTCCCCGAAGGCAACCGGG
>DASYWT010000133.1:0-11752 GCA_035935775.1 Terriglobales bacterium | reverse complement strand
GCCTGGAAGACCGCGGCGAAGTGCGCGGCGGGCGCTTTATCAGCGGCTTCCTGGGCGAGCAGTTCGCTCTGCCGGTTGCGGTGGAGTCTCTGCGCGCCATGCGCAAAACGGAACCAGCAGGAGAAACCATCACCATTTCCGCCGCCGACCCTCTGAACCTGGTGGGAATCATCGTGCCCGGCGAGCGCGTGCCCGCCATCTCCGGCAAAACCGTCTCTTTCCGCGACGGGGTTGCGGTTCTGCCTCAGGAAACCTCCACCCAGGCTGCCACAGGCGATTAAGCAATCGTTGTCCCCCTGGTGACCATTTCCCGTTAGTAATAAGCTTTTTCCCATCGAGCCCGGCAATATAGGAGCGAAATGACCGAACCAGAAAAACAGGCCTTCGCCCTTTACGAGGAGATCTGCGCCACCGGCAAGGACCGGCCGTATTCGGCGAACTCGCTGGCAGAGATGATGCGCAAACTCGCGGAATGGCGGACGAGCAATCGCGCGTTGACCGCTTTAAACCGCTCCGTGCCGGAAGTGCAGTTGGCTTTTCTTAGCCACTGTTTTGAGTGGTTGCGGGCCGAGGCCAAGGACCACAGCCGCTTCCAGGTCTGCCAAGCTGTGACCGACGCGGTTCAGCAGGTTTTGACGACCGTGCCCAAGCCGTTGCCCACAGAGCTGGCGCAACGGCTGCTGAGCGAATACCGTCAAGATTTTTCCATGACCCGGATGTATTTTCCCTTCGAGCAGTTTCTCTCCGTGCTGAGGCGCGACCAGATCACGGACGAGATGCGCACCGAGCTGCGCCGAATCCATCTCCAATATGCACCCAGCCCGACGGGCAAGGTAGAGGAACATCTGCAAAACATCCGCGAACTCCTTGCCGGGCTCATCCGGGTGGAGGGCGAAAAGCAACTCGATGCTGGACGCGGGCCCTGGTCGCAACTTGTGTTCGACGAGATCGCCGGCAAGGAGGACATCACCCGCGCCGGGTGGGAGGGACTGCTGGAGCACTGCCAGGCTCTGGAACAAACGGTTCCCGGGGCCAAGTGGAAGGCGCGAGCCGGTGAGCTGATGACCGCGCTGGGCGAGGCCGAAGTCATTGCCGCCATGGTGCGCTGGCTGGCGCTGGGGCCCACTCCAGGTCAGCCTCCGGAAGCGCGTTCCCCCATAGAAGATTCGGACTATCAGAAAGGCGTGGTGTGGTGCATGGCCATGAGAGCCCAGCCGGAGACTGCGATCGCCATCGCCGATTTCGGCATCGCCTGCCTGCGCAAGGTTCCCAACCTGGGCGCAGTCTCCCAGAAAGTTGGGTTTGCGTGCGTGCAGGCGCTGGGCGCGATGGAATGCGCGGAAGCCGTCTCGCAACTCACGCGCTTACGCGCCCGCGTCAAGTACTCGGTCGCCAAGCGGCTAATTGAAAAATCGCTGCAGCAGGCGGCCGAGCGCAGCGGCCTGAGCGTGGAGGAAATTGAAGACATCTGCGTCGCCCGCTACGGCCTGGATGAACACGGATCCCGGGAAATTACCCTGGGCGACGCCAAGGCCACCATCAGCCTGGGCGACGACGGTGGCGTGGCCGTTGCCTGGCACAACGCCGACGGCAAGCTGGTGAAAGCGGCGCCGGCGCATATCAAGAAAGCATTTGCCAAGGAAGTTAAAGACGTAGCCAAGCTGGCCAAGGAACTGGAAGAAGCCTACACCGCGCAGCGGGTACGCCTGGAGTCATCGTTGATGGGGGCGCGCACGCTCCCCTTACAGCACTGGCGGCAATACTTCCTAGAGCATCCGCTTCTGGGATTTTTCGGCCGCCGGCTGATCTGGGTTTTCAGCAATGGCCAGGGATGGGAGCGCTCTGGCCTGTGGTCAGGGAAAGACATGTGCGATGGCGAAGGCAAAGCGCTGGACCTGGCAAAAGCTGAGAAGGTCAGGTTGTGGCATCCGCTTTCGTCGGATGCAGCCGAGGTTCAGAAATGGCGGGAACAAATCTTCGCAACCCGCATCCGCCAGCCATTCCGCCAGGCCTTTCGCGAGTTTTACGAGCTTAGTGATGATGAACGGAAAACCCGCGCCTACTCCAACCGCTTCGCCGGGGTGCTGATGCGGCAGCATCAGTTCGCCAGCCTTTGCCGGGAACGTGGCTGGAACTATCGCCTGATGGGCAGCGGGTTCGACGGCGGTAATGTACCCAACCGGAAGATTGACCCCTGGAAGATGCACGTGGAGTTCTACGTGGATTTGCCGGTGGATCGGCATCCCTCCCTTCGCGAGTCTGGGCTGGGGGAGCAATCAGGATCAGGCATCAACTTGTTCATCACCTCCGACCAGGTGCGTTTCTACCGGGAGGGCAAGGAGATCACGCTGGATGATGTTCCGGCCATCGTCTATTCGGAAATGATGCGCGATGTGGACCTGTTCACCAGCGTGTTCGCCATCGGCGAGGACGAGGGCTGGTCCGATCAGGGTGAACGCGGGATTGGCGTGTTCGCCGAAAAGTTCGATCCCAACCAGCAGACAGCCATCGTCGCGCTGCGCACTGACGTCCTCTCGCGCCTGCTGCCGCTCACACCGATTGCCGACCGCTGCAAAATTGTTAAAGGAATGCTTGAGGTTCGCGGCCAGCTGGGTACTTATCGCATTTTCCTGAATTGGGGAATTGCCATGCTGATGACCGAATCCAAGCCGCGCTGGCTGCGCATCCCGCAGAAGGTTCTGAACGCGGTGGAACTCGGCCTGGAAAAGCTTCCCCTTGACCTCGATCACAGAACGGAAATGATTTTGCGCAAGGCGTACGTCCTGGCCGACGACTGGAACATTGATTCCCCTGAGCTGGTCAAGCAACTCATGCCCAGGTAAAAACTCGGCAGGCCTACTCCGTGCGCAACGCCTGCATAGGTTCGACGGTGGAAGCCCGGCGGGCGGGCGCAAAACTGGCCGCCAGAGTCACCAGGCCCACAACCGAGAACGCGATCGCAAAGGTCATGGGATCCCGAGCTTGCAGACCAAAGAGCAAGGATTGCATCAGGCCGGCGGCCAGCAGCGCAATGACCAACCCGGCTGCCAGTCCCACCCCCGCCACCCCGAGGCTCTCCCGCAACACCATCCAAAGTACTCCGGGACGAGTCGCGCCCAGGGCCATCCGCACGCCAATCTCCGCCGTGCGCCGGTTCACCCGGTAGGCCAGTGTCCCGTACATTCCGATGGCAACGAGGAACGCGGCGAGCAATCCGAAAAATGACGACAGACGCGAGAACATCTGCTGCTGCGAGTAGGACTGTTCAAAAACGTCCTGCTGGGTCATGGGATTTCCCAGCGGGAGATTGGCGTCCATATCATGGACCACGCGCTGGATGGAGGGCAAAACAGAGGTTGGTTTGCCCAGCGTGCGCACTTCCACCTCCATGTGTCCGACGCCCTCCTCCTGGGTGTAGGCGTAGTACGCCATAGGAATAGGGGTTTCATCTACGCTGGTGTATTTGCTGTCCTTCACCACCCCCACAATGGTGTAGCGGCGCTTGTCCTCGCCGAGTTGGTGTCCAAGCGGGTCGGTATGTGGCAATAGCCGCTGCACGAAAGTCTGGTTCACGACAGCGACTTTCTCCGAACTCAGGGTGTCGGAATCGGAAATATCGCGGCCGCGTAATACCGGCACTCCCAGCACATGGAAATAGTCCGGGCCAACGGTGTTGGAACGAACTGGAGTCTCCTCAAAGCTGTGCACCACGCCGTCTACAACCGCATGGTTGTTATCGCTCCAGCCGGAACCTAAGCGATTTTCCATGACCGTGGCCGACTCTATACCGGGCAAGGTGCGCACGCGGCCAAGCAGAGCCTGATAGAACTGTACGTTCTGGGCAGTTCTTGTAGTCTTCTGCGGGGTGAGGCCGAACACCAGCAAACCTTGCGCGCGGAAGCCGAGGCTGGTGTTTTCGTAATTGCGCAGAGTGCGCAGCAACAGGCCGGCTGCCGCCAGTAGCACAAAGCAGAAGGCTGTTTGCGCAGCCATCGCCAGATTGCGGCCCCACCTTGCACTACGGGTTTGATGCACAACCGCAGCCGCGGTCTTGAGCGCAATCGTTAAAGGCGCACCGGCAGCGAGCCTCAGCGGGGCCAAGCCAAAAGCGAGTGCGGCGGCAACGGATACGGACACGGTGAACAGCAGCACAGTAAGGTCGGGAGATAAGCTGATTTCCAGCCTCGACCAGGCCGCCAAAACGCGGGTGGCGCCGAG
The DNA here is from genome assembly GCA_035935775.1 of Terriglobales bacterium. Classification (GTDB taxonomy): domain Bacteria; phylum Acidobacteriota; class Terriglobia; order Terriglobales; family Acidobacteriaceae; genus JAICWP01. The sequence continues at coordinate 7,534 of DASYWT010000133.1, read as the reverse complement.
CGCAAACAGCCACCCCAGCGCCGCTCCCCACACGACCAGCAGCGCGCTCTCCAGAAGCAATTGGCGGAACATCTGTCCGCGGCTCGCCCCCAGAGCCAGGCGCAGGCTGAACTCGCGTTGCCGGGCACTGTTCCGGGCCACCAGGAGCATGGCAACGTTCACGCAGTCGATTACCAGCACCAGCCCGACCAGGCCCATGAGCACGAACGTGCCGGTCCGGACCGTGCTGCCCTCATCCAGGCCTTCAATGCCGCGCGCCGGCTGCAATGCCAGTGTGCGTCTCGGGAGTTTAGGATCGGGTGTGCCCAGGCCAAGGTAGGCGGCACGCTGGAACAGTGGATTCACCTCCGCCAACGCCGCTTGAGGGGAGGTTCCGGGCGCCAGTCGGGCTATCAATTCCAGGCACCACCAGGTTGGAGTGCCGTAGAGCGTGTTGGACTGGGCCGGCGTGCCCCAGGCATTGAGCTCAGGACGGTTCTGCAGGGGAATCCAGAAATCGGTGGACTGCCCGGGTTCTACACCATAAAACTGCGGCGAACTAATCCCGATGACCGTGAAGGGGATGCCCTTCACAAACAGAGTTTGGCCCAGCACGGAGGGATTGCGCGCAAAGCGGCGCGTCCAGTAGGAATAGCTGAGAACCACAACCGGGGCGTGGTTTTTTTCATCGTTCTGGGAAAAACCGTGGCCACGGAGCATGGGCACGCCCAAGCCGGAAAAGAAGTTGCCGCTGACCATGTCGCCTTCAGCCTCCTCCGGCGTTTTCCCGAAACGGACGGCCGTTTTGCCGGATGTGGCCAGAGGCACGAAGGCAATCAGGTCGGCAAAGGCATGATGGTCCTGGCGAAGCTGCTCGAACACCGGTTCGGAAAAGGAGGTATCAGAGTTGCCGGTGTTGCCGGCGCCCGGCGGTTGCCCGTTGGGGACGTGCACGTAGAACAACTGCTGCGGGTTGGGTACGGGCAAGCCGCGCAGCAGCACCGCATTCATTACGCTGAACACCGCTGTGTTGGCGCCGATACCCAATGCCAGCGTCAGCACCGCGGCGACTGCGAACCCTGGCGACTTGGCCAACTGGCGCAGAGCGTAGCGAAGGTCCTGATTAAGAGCCGGCATGCAGAAAACCAGTAGTCAGGAGTTGGTAGTCAGCCGAGGTCCCCGATCATCGGAGTGAATCCGGCTACTCCCTGCCATCCCAACGTTCCTTAGCCTACTGACGGAGCAAGAATCAATTCGTGAGCGGAACTTCATGGCGTAACCCATGGGAAATGATTGACATGGTTTTCTGAATCCTGCACAGGACCGGTCTGGGGCTCGCTAGCCAGAGCTGCGAAGGTGCACTTATAGACCTTCGTAATTTGAGCTTCCCCACCCTGGTCCCTACCATGAACGCGAGGCAGTCTGATGTCGAGTACCGCGGTAGGTGAAAAGCCTATTTATCCAGTCGCCCGGCGCTGGACCCGTCACAAACTGGATGTTCCCGTCCGGGTTATCCTGCGAAACGAAAAACATAGCCGCGTGATCACTGGTCGGGGCAGGGAGATCAGCGAAGGCGGGATGGCGGTGTTTGTGGGAATGGAGCTGCGCCAGGGGGACAAAATCGAAGTGGAGTTTACCCCGCCCTATGGCGGGCCCATTCGCGTGCAGGGAATCATCCGGAACCGCCACGGCTACAGCTACGGCGTGGAATTTCTTGCCGTGAATGAGCAACAAACCGCGGAGAAGGATCGTTTGCGCGCCGCCCTGAACAGCGCCACTCTGGGCGGATAGTTCTCGACCCGCGCGCCCAGCAGGCTCAGTCCGAGCTCAGTTGCTGCCCCGCACCCTCCGCCTCAGGGTCGCCCAGTGTAATGCGGGAGGCGCGGCGCATCTCGCGCGTCATTCCATCGGCTAGCCGATCTCCCGCCATCACGGAACCCGCCGCCAGGGTGAACCGCAAGGCATCGCTTGGGTCTTCAAAATAAAGGATTACTTCTTTCGCCGCCATACTCAGTTGTGCTCCTCCCCGTTGACGCGCCTAGCCATGCCCGCCAGCTAACAAGTGTGCTTCCGATTTTCGTGAACTTGGCTTCGGAGGGGAAGTAATCCCCTTGGTACCTGGGTGATTGTCTGTGGATTTCCGGGCGCGGGAGCGGTGGCAGGACTGTGACCGGGCTCACTGCGCCGTGACAGTTGGCATTGCATAGTCCAGGTTAAAGGTTTCAAGGTTGAGAGTTTCACGGTCTCAGCCATGCTGCCGCGGAAACCTTGAAACTTGCGAAATCTTGAAACCCCTTAGCCGTCGAGGTGCCTCCCTCAGGTCACAGCGGCGACTTGAGAGGAGATCCCATGAAACTGGACGCTTTTACCAGGACCATGCTGATTGCCATTGCTCCGCTACTGGCCGTGATTGCCTTGCGCCCCCTGGCCAGCCCATCGCCAGCTTATGCCCAGGCGGAAGCCAGCCGCGAGTTGTACATTGAGCCCGGCACAACTCTGCTGCGCGCGCCCGACAGCAGCACGCAGGTGATGGGCAAGGTGGTGATTGATCTGGGCACCGGCAAGGTGTGGGGATTCCCCACTCTCACGGATAAGCCTTATCCCGTAGACACGATCCACACCGCTCCGCCCGTCTCTCATCCCATTTACCTTGGGCGACTGAACTTTTCTGAGATGACAGACTGAGCCACTCTGTGGAACCGGGCACCCCCCTTCTTAGCCCAGGCGGCGTCGATCTCGACTAGTCGAGGAGCGCCAAGTCCAGGTGGCGTCAGTAGGTGGAGACCGGCGCGGCTGTGCGCTGAGCAGCACCGGTAGCGCGGTCATCGCTAAGCAAGCGATGACCGCTACCAGGGACTGCATAGGTGATTCATTTGGCGAATTGTGCAAATCTGGCTACTGTCGGGTTCTTTATTTCCGCGTGCCGCAGTTGGTGCAAGGAAGCGAAGTGCAGCAGCACCGATAGCGGAACCATGTAAACCGGGATCAGCACAAGCGGAAAAATGGTGATGAGCACGTTGGGCAGATCAAACGCCGCCAACTGCAACGGGGAAGGCGAGGTCAGGAAGCCGGTTGTAACCGCGATCACCAGATCCGCGATGCCCAACAGATTCCAGAGGCGGACACGACGAGCAGTGCCGTCTGAGGAGCGAGCATACGCACTCGCCACCAGAGGAGCGAGCAGCCCTACCGAGACATCGCCGAGGCCGGCCGGCAGAGCAAACAGCCCCGGCAGCCGTCCAACCGCGTACAGGATCAGGAAGATCACTCCCAGAGTGCGATAAAACTGGATGCCAACGATCCAGTCGTTAGGGACGATGGCCAGCACGCGACGCAGCAGCGGCCACTGCCAAAACAGAAGCAGGCCAACCAGGATGGGAATAAGCAGCCCGTACTGAATGGTAGGAACTCTGCGGGCAGCTGCTCCATACCAGCCTGCTAAAGAGGTCACTACCGCGACAATGAACCAGCCCACGATAATCGCTGACAGGCTCCAGAAGGCTTTGGCGCGCTCTTTTGCCGGCCAAGCCGCACGCCTGAGCGCGCGACGCAGGCCGAAGAGCAGCGCCGCTATGGCAGCAATGCTGCCGGTCAACACAAACAGCGTTAAGTAGCCGGGAACGGAGTAATTCATAGTCTGCCTCCATGTTGAAATCGTCAATTCCCAATAGATGTATATACATCTTATGGGATGCAAAGAAAAAAGGAGGGCAGCCCATGCTTCCATTTGGGGATAGATGCATCTACACTTATTGTATGGATTCAGCATCACGCCAACCGCGGACCAGAGAGGCAACAACCCTGGTCAAGCTCCCTTGCGCATGCGCAAATCTGCGCCGGACGGCTCGTCTGGTCACACAGCTCTATGAGCAAGCGCTACGGCCCGCCGGCATCACCGCCCCCCAGTTCACATTGCTGCAAGCCCTGAAGCTGGCGCCTGGGATCTCGCAAAAGCAGTTGGCTGAATTCCTGGGGATTGACAGCACCACACTCACCCGCACTCTGGCTCTGCTTCGCAAACGAGGGTGGCTGAGCGCGGGGCCAGGGACCGATCGTCGCGCCCTGCGCCTGGGACTTACCAAGACCGGCGAAAAGGAATATGAACGAGCTTTACCCCATTGGCAGTCAGCCCAGAAGCGTCTCAAGCAAGCTCTGGGCGAGCCCAATTGGAACAAGCTGGTGGATGCGGTTGTGCGCACGGCACAAGTAATCCACTAACCCCAATTCGGGAAGAAGCAGCGAGCCGCGGTGACGGTCTCGTCAGCGAATCTTAGCTCCTCGAGACTATGCGTCTATCCGTTCGACCCATTGAGCGCGGAATGCGGGAGCCACGAATGGATCGGCAAAGTACTGTGTTTCCCGCGCAACCTTGTCGTCCCTGAACTCCATGATGCTCACGGTGTAGGATGGCTTGCCGTCATAGGTCAGGATGAATTCGGTGATCCAAAGATCGCCGCTACCGATGATTCGCCGGATAGCAAACCGCTTTTCGCTCGGCTGACTAGCGCGTTGACTCTGTATGTTGCGTCGACCGCGGGTTCGCTCGCCTGACTGCGGGTATTCCAGCACCGCGTCCTCGTGGTAGATGCGGTGCTCTGTTTCAAAATCATTGGCATCGGATGCCGCCCAATGCTGATCCAGTGCCGCACGGATTTCTTGATCTCGCACTCCAGAATTCGGTTCCGTCTTTTGTTGATCCTTCATTTTGAGCCTTCAAGGTCACGCCGCTGGATCGATTAGGTTCTGCGCCGATCGAGGTTCCTCCTCGCTGCACATCGCCGGGGCGTACCGCTACTCCGGCATCGCGAGTTAAGCTGCCATCTCCAGAACGATTTTGCCGGGCTTATGCGGGGCCCCTGCCAACATGTAGTGCGCAGTTCGCGCATCCTGCAATGGCAGGATGGAGCCCACACGCGCTGAGAGTTTTTCCTCTTCGAATAGCTTCGTGAGGATGTTCAGACGCGCCGTGGTTACGTCGGCGTAGAAAAATGGCGTGGGGCCATGGGACGCGCTCATTCGTGAAGGCAAGAGTAAGGTGAGTCCGCGACCCCCGCTTACGTTAGGCTCGGATATTTCCGGAGTCGTCGAGACGATAAGACCCGGGGATAGGGATTTCCGTGCTGGCGACGAAGTGTACGGGGTGTCGTGGCTTTCTGGCCACCATTCCGGCGGAAGCGAGCGCGAACTCCGCGTTCGCTCCAACGAATGCGCAGTTCTGTGAGCGGCTTTCACTCGGACCAGGAGATCACCTTTGTCTGGATTCGGTCGTGACAGGTCGTCGATAACCACCACTTCTGGCGGACCAAACTGATGAATTCGTGCCGCTTTCATGCTCCCTCTTGATCTGGATGTTCGTAGGTTTCATGCGTTTATACGGTGGACATATCGGAGACTTGGTGGAGGGGTCGGGATCGAACCGACGACCTCCCCGGCTACGCCCGGGGCGCGTTCAACTGCCTTAGTAAATTGGTGGACCTGGTCGGGATCGAACCGACGACCTCTTCCATGCCATGGAAGCGCGCTCCCAGCTGCGCCACAGGCCCACTTAAGCGGAAGGTAGCAAGAAGGGCGGGAAAGCTACACCCGCCAGCTCAATTGTCACCCACCCCCCTGCCCTAGTCAAATGCCACCCACACACGACCCGTGCGAAATGCCATCCGCAGGGGACAGAACAAACAGCACGAGCGTGTTTTGCACACGATGAACCCGCACGTTTCCAGCGCCGCAGCATTTTGGTCCTAAGAAATCAGTTTTCCTGCTTGACACCGCAGCTTGGCAACGCTAACTTGCATCCCAAGTTTGTGGGGTTTCACCAGCCGCCGTTCGGCTTCCGCTTCAACTGAAAATTCTGCGTCACGGGTCGCACTATGCTCTTGCGCTCCAGGCTCTTCGGCCTTGCTGTCCTTCTTGCACTGTCTGTGGGAGTCTGCTTAGCGGAACACCCTCCGGCGGGCGACGTCCCCTTGCACACCCCGGTGTCGGGTCCAAATGTCTCCAAACTGTTGCAAAAAGCAACAGCAGGCGACACCGGTGCCCAGTTCCTGCTCGGCCGGGCTTATGAAACGGGGGACGGCGTTTCTCAGGACTACAGCGAAGCAGCCCGGTGGTACTTGCAAGCCGCCAATCGCGGCCGCCCAGAGGCACAAAACAATCTGGGCTCCCTGTACGTGCGCGGCCTAGGGGTTGAGACCGACTACCAGCGCGCCAGCAGCTGGTTCCTGCGGGCAGCGGTGCAGAAGTATCCTCCCGCTGAATTCAACCTTGGCCTGCTTTACTCGCAAGGCATGGGGGTGCCCAAGGACGACGCCGAAGCCCTGCGCTGGTACCGCGAGTCAGCCGGGCGTGGCTACGCGGTGGCCCAGAATAACCTGGGCATTTTTTACCGCGAAGGAAGCGGTGTGCCGCGGGATTGCAACGAGGCGGCACGATGGTTCGGCAAAGCCGCCAAACAGGGCCTGGCGGAAGCGGAATACAATCTCGGCGCCCTTTACGAGCGGGGTTGTGGCGTTGCCCCCGATTACGCGCAAGCGGCAACATGGTATGCCCGCGCGGCCCAGCACGGAACCCCGCAGGCGGAGAACAACCTGGGTTTTCTTTACCGCGAAGGCAAGGGAGTTCCAGCCAGCGACGCTGAGGCTATCAAGTGGTTCCAACGGGCAGCGGAGCAAGAGTTCCCTCCCGCCCAGGCCAACCTGGGAGTCATGTATCTGCACGGTTTAGGAGTACCGCCGGACACGGCCACGGCCTACATGTGGCTGGTGCTGGCGGGAAATTCCGGCAGACGCGTCCTGAGCAAGTTGGAGGTGCCCCTGGATAAGCTTATGTCTGCCCGCCGCCGCGCCCAGGAATGGCGGGCCCAACACAGCGGTTCCAACCTGGCCAGCCGCAACGACTCGTCCGCAGTAATGCCCTAGGCAGCCGACCAGCGATTCTCGTCGCTTACGCCCCGGCTTTTAGCATGCACAGGAAATCTGCCCTTTTCCTTCCCTCTCTCATCCCCGGCAGAGAGGCGGGTTTCAGCCACTAAAAATAGGGCTCCAGCTTAGGTCATGACCGATAAATCCCGCTACCTTGTCACCGCGAGAGGTGACCTGAGTCACCGCTGAGCTTCCCTATTCGGAACTATATATGGGCCAATTCGCAAATTGTGCAGTTGCGAATTCGTGCGCCCAGGTTCTGTGTCGCCTCTGCGACGACGCTCGCATAACGGGAGGTTTTTCATGAGAAAGTTCTTGTGTGCTTTGGGGCTATTTTCCATCTTTATCCTGATTACGCCGCTGGCGATGCCGCAGTCGCTCACTTCGGGCGACATTTCCGGAACGGTATCGGATCCTAGCGGGGCGGTGATCAAGGATGCCATCGTCAACCTCAAGAGCCTCGATACAGGCACGGCCCAAACCTCAAGCACGGGCGATACCGGCCTGTACCGGTTCTCGCTGCTGAAGCCCGGCCGCTACAACGTCAAAGTGACGCAACAGGGATTTCAGGGAGCGGAGCGGACGGTAACGGTAGCGATTGGACAGGTAACAACTACTAATTTCGTTCTGACTCTGGG
>DASYWT010000132.1:0-2223 GCA_035935775.1 Terriglobales bacterium | reverse complement strand
TGCGCTTCGGATTTGAAACACAAGGTCCCTCGACTCGCCCTCGCCTCGTGCACTCGGCTCAGGCTCGCTCGGGATGACAGGCAATAGCATTTCCTTTGTTCCCTAAACATAGCTCTGGATTGAGCGGCTTTAGAATCGCTCTCTATGGTCTCAGCTTCCCGCGCCGCCGCTTTCGACATCTTGCTGCGAGTGGAGCGGCATAGCGCCTACGCCTCCGAGCTGCTTCATTCCCGGCGCTACGAAGAGCTTTCGACGGCTGATCACGGCCTTTGCACCGAGCTGGTGATGGGGGTGTTGCGCTGGCGCTCGGCGCTGGATACGGCGATCGAGGAGTTCGCCTCCCAGCCCCTGGCGAAGCTTGATCTCGAAGTGCTGGTCGCGTTGCGTCTGGGCGCCTACCAACTGGACTGGCTGGAGCGGGTGCCGGCGCGGGCGGCCATCTATGAAAGCGTGGAGCTGGTGAAGAGGGCGCGCAAGCGTTCGGCGGCAGGGTTCGTCAATGCCTTGCTGCGAAAGCTGGCGGCCGAGTCCGGCGCGCTTCGTCCCACTGCGTCACCCCACGATGTGACCGCCCGTAGCCTCGCTACGGCGTACGCGCACCCCGAATGGCTGGTCGAGCGTTGGATAGGGCAGTACGGGACGGAACAGGCGTCTCGCATCTGCGTTCATGACCAGCAGGTGCCGGTGACGGCCATCCGCCTGCGGGCTCCTGGCGCGGAAGAGGAGCTGGGGGAAGCCGGAATCGAACTGACGCCCGGCGCATTTCTAGCGTGTGCTCGTCGTGTCGCAAGAGGCGACGTGACGCGCACGCCCGCATTTCGCGAGGGGCGGGTCGCGATCCAGGACGAAGCCTCGCAACTGGTAGCCGCACTGGTTGGACGCGGGCAGCGTATTCTGGACTGTTGCGCCGCCCCCGGGGGCAAAACCTCGGTTCTGGCAGACTGCAATCCGGATTCCCAGATTATCGCCGCCGACCTGCACCCGCAGCGTGCCCGCCTGCTGCGGCGACTGGTGCGGGCAGACAACGTGCACGTCATAGCCGCCGGCGCCGAGCAACTGCCGGTCGCAGGCGAGTTTGACCGTGTGCTGGCCGATGTCCCATGTTCTGGTACAGGAACGTTAGCCCGTAACCCGGAAATCAAGTGGAGATTGAGACCGGAGGATCTGGCGGACTTGCATGTCCGACAGCTGGCGATTGGGCGCTCCGCGGTCGCCCATCTCGTAGCCGGCGGCCGGCTGGTTTATTCCACCTGCTCGCTGCAGCGCGAAGAAAATCAGGCGGTGGTGGAGGAACTGCTGGCAAGCTCTCCCGGCATTCGCCTGCTGGACTGCCGCAGCGAGCTGCAGGCTCTGCAACAGAGCGGCGAACTCACCTGGCAGAACTTGGATTCGATTACGGACGGACCGTTCCTGCGCACGCTGCCCGGCGTGCATCCGTGCGATGGGTTCTTTGCTGCCATGATCGAAAAAACCTAGCTTTCCAATTCTCAAGCAGGGGCTACAATTCGATTGTGACTATCGAACTAACACGTAAGCATGCTGTACTTTTTGTGTTGCTGCTGGCAATCCAAACCGCAGAATTCTGGGTTATGTTCACTCGATCGCCGGTGCTAGCGGGAATGCCCCGAAGTATTTGGACTTATCTTTTCATAGTGGCGCCTGGCTCCGCGTTTCTCACAACGATCATTGTCTTAGAACTAATGCGGGCCGTTCTTCCCAGAAAGCAGTAATCTTGATTCAACAAACGCCTGCTAAAATTCCCTGGCACATTCTTTAACGCCCGGCTGGCGCAGGGTCCTTCGACTCCGCAACTCGTTTCGCTAGCGAAACGAGTCGCTCCGCTCAGGATGACAGGGTAAAAGTTTATAGTAATCGGCTCGTGGTGGCTGGCTGCTTGTCCGCGACTTCGAGCTACCAACTACCAACTACCAACTACCAACTACCAACTACCAACTACCAACTACCAGCTACCAACTACCAACTACCAACTACCAAATTACCCGCTAGCGGGTTACTTCGAAATTCACCACGGTACCCGCCGTCACTTTCTGCCCGGGGGCGGGGCTCTGGCCAACGATGACGGTGGCCGTCGTTCCAGAAGCGGGAACGGGAGAAGGCGTCGCGCTGCCCGGCGCCGCAGGAGTGGCTCCCGTGTTCTCAGCGGATCGCACGGTCAGGTTTCCCAGGTGTAAGCCGGCCTTCTCGATATCCGCGCTGACCAGG
>DASYWT010000131.1:0-2665 GCA_035935775.1 Terriglobales bacterium | reverse complement strand
CGCTCGAGAACGTGAAGGCTACCGTCGCCTTCTACAACGTTGATGGAACCCGGAAAGCGGTTAAAGAATCGGCGAACATCAACGTGCCGGCGTACTCTTCCGTTCCGACGCTGGAAATACCGCGCCTTCCCGGCCTGACCTCAACCTATTTCGTTCGCTGTGACCTCACCGCTGCCGACGGCAGTCCGCTGGCTGAAAACGTCTACTGGCAATCCACTTCCGACGATGACCTGGGGCCGCCCAGCAACGATGATCAGTTCCTCACCAAGCTAGTTAAGTGGGCCGACCTGACGGCGCTCAACACGATGCCGCCCACGCCTGTGGGAGTAGGCGTGACCGCGAGCGGCGCTGAACAGCGCAGCGCCAAGATCACCGTTACCAACAACTCCCGCCACATCGCTTTCTTTATTCGGGCGGAAGTGACCAAGGGCATAGATGGCGATGAAATCCTGCCCATTACTTACGACGATAACTACATCACCCTGTTCCCGCACCAGTCGCGCACGATTGAAGCCCATTTCGAGGCTTCACAGCTGGGCGGCGCCGCGCCGGCACTGCGCGTAGCAGGCTACAACGTGCCCAAGAAGGTAGTGGCAATGCCGTGATCTGTGGGCTTCGTTTCCACTTTTGAGGGCAACAAGAGGCTTGGCTAGCCGAAATGCCGCCAAGCCTCCAATACAACGCGCTGGGGCGTGAACCCGCACTCAGCCACTAGCGCTTGCATCAGTTGACTAGCCCATTGCCGTTCACCGGCGGCCCGTTCGGCTCTTCCAACACCTTGAGCACCGCCCTGCGCGCCCGGCGTCCCCGCGGGATGGCTGCGAGCTGCAGCCGCTGCAACTCATGGCTGAGGGTCTGTACCAGCCGGAAGCAGATGTCGCTGCGCTGGCGCAGCAGAGTGGGGATGTCCTGGTTGCGAATAAAGGCCACCTGAGAGTCCACCAGCAGCTCCGCCGTGAAGTTGTAGGGCTTATTGCGCATGCTCGCCGGCAGGCCCAGCAAATAGCCGGGACCTACGGTGCGGAAAGCCAGCTTTTCCCCCGTGCGTGAATACATCGTCAGGCGCGCCTTGCCCCGGCACAACAGGAATATCCCGCCGCATTCTCCTTCGCAAAGGAGGATGGACCCCGCCTCCCGCTCGATGGGAAAAGCGATCCCCTCGAGTCCCTCCAGCAGTTTTGGGGTTGCCGCTGTTTTCCGTCTTATCTCGCGCAGTTCTTTCGAATCGTGATTCAGAAACTCCATGTTCAGCTCCGTATGTTTGGTTTGCAATCAATGGTGATTCAGGAGCGCCAGGCGCCCCGCCGCAAGGGACAGATCAGGTTGAGAAAATCAGATCAGAAAGGTACAGAGGAGTGCCGGATCGGCAAACCCACCAGTTTCGCTTCTGCTCTTAGAACGATGGATGATCGCGGGGACGGCAACTGCTTCGCGAACAGCGGCTGCCGGAGGGATTGCGCCGCAGGCCGAGTCAGCTCGACTCTCCTGCTCGACCACCGCGTTGAGCGGCTCATTGGGATGCCGCGAACTCCGCCGCTGCGTGCCCCGGGGGCCGGTGCGATGATGGCAGATACTCATGAGCCATCCCGGCAGACTGAACTCCTGCCGGGAGCGCCGCGACAACCGCGCAGCCACTGGCCCGCACAGAATCAGTGCCACAATCAGGAGGCCGACTTTGCCCACACCCGTCATCCGTGGCTATGGTTTTTACTCAACGCCAGGGGGTCAGGTCAGTGATGCGCATCACGTCACGATGTTTATTCGGCGACCCTCAGTGCGCCGCTCCCACCAGCGCGGAAACGGCTAGCAGATACCAGGCCGCATGCGGCAGCCACTGCTCCGTCCAGCGCCAGTCATTGTCCGCCCCGGTCTGGCGCCAGGTAAGCTCGTAGTCAATGCCATCTTCATCTTTGAAGCTGCTGGTAATGCCGTTGGAAATGCCGCCGGGCGCGTTGGTGAACTCCCAGGAATCGAAAAACAGATATTGCGGATTGTTATACCCCGAGCCGTTCAGCATGCAGGAATCGAACGGGTTCAGCCCCAGAATCCAGTTGAGCTGGTCGGTGGCAAAGGCCTGCACCTGGCGCTGGAACACGGCATCCTCCGGGAACTGCGTGGAGGCCAGAGTGGCCGCCGCGGCCAGCGACGCCAGGCGTGCATTCTCCCCCTGCCACCAGGGAGCGGCGTCGGAGTTATGGGGAAAGAAGAAGCTGGTGCGGCGTGCTCCAGTCTTGTCTTGAACTAACTGGCGCGCGTAGTCAAAGGGGTTATTCACTTCCCGGTCCAGGGAGAGCTGGGATTCGAGCGATTTTCGCACCGTCTGCAATACCTGGCGGCGCGTGTTCGCGTCGGCAATTTCTGCGTAGTAGAGGAGGCTCACGGCGGGAAAGCCCGCATCGGAAGCGTGGAAAAATGGCCGGGTGCCATCATCGGCCCGCCAATAGTTCTGATACCGGCCGCTGCTGATCAAGCGCGACATGAGGCTGCGGGCGCGGCGATCGGCGGCAGCCTCGTAGCGCGCGTTGTGTGTGGCGCGAAACAATTCCGTGGCCGCGGTCAGCGCGCAGTAATCATCTACGATGTTTTCTTTGCCATCGTTGGTCAGGCGAAGATTATTCTTCTCCAGGTAGTCAAAGGCCTCCGTTGCCGCTTTGAGATAGTCGGC
>DASYWT010000130.1:0-15696 GCA_035935775.1 Terriglobales bacterium | reverse complement strand
AGCAGTACACACCGCAGCAACTGGCCGCCATGCTTTACGACAGCCTGCACGAAAAGCTGCTACGCCTGCCCGACAACGTGCTGGTCTATCCGGCGCACGGGGCGGGATCCCTGTGCGGGCGCAATATGCGCGCCGACCGCTTCTCCTCCATCGGGACGGAGCGGCTTAGCAATCCCGCGCTGCAAGTGCACAGCCGCGAGGAGTTTGTCCAGCAACTCACGGCCAATCTCCCGCCCCGTCCCGCCTACTTCGTGCAGGATGCCGAGCTCAACCGCGAAGGAGCTGCGGCACTCGAGGAATTGCCGCCGCTGCCGGCAATTGTGCCTGCCCGCCTGCGCTCGCTCATCAAAGAGGGCGCGAACGTGCTGGACACGCGTTCGCCGGAGCAGTTCGGCGCCGAACACGTGCCTGGATCTATCAACATTGCGCTCTCCGGGCAGTTCGCCACCTGGGCGGGCATCGTTCTAGGACTGGACGGCCTGCCGGTGCTGATCGCCGAATCGCCCGAGAAGCTGGCGGAAAGCCGCTTGCGGCTGGCGCGGGTGGGCATTGAGAAGTGCGTGGGCTGCCTGCCCGGTGGAGTCGAGGAGTGGAAAGAAGCCGGGCTGGAAGTGGCGTCGCTGCCGCAGATGACAGCAGCCGAGTTGTGCGAACGCAGAGACGAGTTGCAGGTGCTGGATGTGCGCCGCGAAAACGAATGGCAAGCGGGGCACATTGACGGCGCGCTCTGGTGGCCCCTGGACCGCTTCTCCAGCGAACTGCCGAAACTCGACCACACTAAGCCGGTGGCGGTCCACTGCAAGAGCGGCTACCGCAGCGCCATTGCCTGCAGCCTGCTGTTGCGTGCCGGCTATCACAACGTCAGCAATGTGGTGGGCGGTTTCGACGCCTGGCAACAGGCGGCCCTGCCCTGCGTGTGCGGTTAGAAGCCGGACAAAAGTGTTTCGCCCACAGCCTGGCTACTCGTAAGCCCGTGGGGATTATTTCCCGAACAGCCGCGCCAGCACCCCTTTGCCTTTGCCGGGCGGCAGGCGCAGCTTTGCCAGAATAGGCTCAACTTCCCCCCCATCCAGTGCCTTTGTGTCTTTACGCAGCCGGATCATCTCCTGAAAGGCAGTAAAGCGGTCCAGGCAGTTGAAGCAGTCGCGGACGTGCTCCTCGGCCAGCTCCCGCTCCCGCCACGTAATCTGGCCGTTAATGATGTTGTTGAAAGTCTTGAGCGCCACGCATTGTTCGGAGCGGGTCTTTTCCGCCTCCTCCATCAGCACCCGGGCGGAGATGCTGAAGGCGTCCGGCGTGGTTGCGGGCAGCAGTTGCTTGAGCCGCTCATCAGCGACGCTCTTGACCTTTTCCGCTGTGTTCTCGGCGTCGTTCATCATGCGCGCAATCTGCGGCGCGGTGTAGCCCTTGATGAACAGCCAAAGCATTTGCCGCTCCGTCACCGGCAGGTCTTTCATGATTTCCCGCACCTGGTCGAGCGAAAGTTGCGGCACGGGCACGCGAGCCGTCTCACGGCCATAAGTGAAAACAAGCTCGCGGAAGGCCATCAGAAACTCGCGCTCGTTGCTGAAGGAGAGCTTGCCGAACCACTCATTCTGGTTGGCCCGGGCGCGCTGGAACACCGCCCGCACGTGCGCGTCCATCTCCGGCGCCAAGGTGGGGAAATACTGCTGCAGCAGGGTCCTCGCCAACGGCGCGTAGTCGCGCACAAACTCGTACCAGCCCAGGCGCTCGCCGCGCGCGCACTCCTCTTTCATCAGAAAAACAGTCCGAATGGCCATGACAGTGAAGGAAAGCGCCGCCGAGGACTCCGGCCGTGCATTACAGGATACTAAACCTATCTCGGGAACGCTTTTAGGCTTTCATTAGTTGGGGGAAGGGGAATTCTTGCAAGTCGCACCGGTACACTTCATCCGCATGGCCATTCAATCGCAAGCGTCCACAGTCTTACAGTCAGGGTTTAAACGCCACCCTTCCCTGTGAAGAACGAACGTTGCCTTGCCCGAAAAGGTTTTGTTCGGCTCAATACCGGTAAGCTCTGCTGGTGCGATCCAGCCTCCCGCTTTTTTTTTATTGCTTGGAAGCCGCTCGGTTTTGAAGAGTTCACTACCCAACGGCGTCAGAGCGTAAGACCAAAGATAGTTGACCTCAGCAAATTGAACCCCCATTCGCCACCCTTTGAAGACACCAGTGATAACAACAAAGCTCTTTGTCGCCAAAGGAATGTCCCATCCCTCATAATTGGTTTGAGAAGTCTCGGCCTCCCGTCCCGGAGCTGTCACATGTTTCCAATCCTTTGCGGCAATTCTTCCCTTATCCGAGAGCGTCAGTAGGTCGTTTGGTAAGAGTTGCAAGTAGCCGTTCGTGTACAACCAGTATCCGACTGGACTTCCTTTCAAGTTGTCCGGCTGGGGATGGGCCGCAGTGCTGGCCCAATGGTCTGCAATCAGATTCCAGCGGCCTGTGTATATAGCCCAAATGCATGTCCCTTTATCACATCGTCTAAATGCTTCGCTTTCGGTAATGGCTTTGGCGGCCTCTTGCCGGTCAAGGTCTTTTTGAGCGTGGGCGAGACTAGAAATCGCAAGGACCGTTGCACCGAAGAAAATGGAGCAAATTTTCTTCGCATTGTTACTCATGGCAAAGCTCCGACTGTAACGAGCTGTCTCCTCACAGTAGGCCCCGGAACATACGGGAGGCTTGAGCATTATCACTTGGACGACCCGGCTTGAACCTGCTTTCTCACCGTTAGGAGCGGAATCCTGCGCAGGACAGCAATAATTTGGACCCTACTCCACGGGCGCGTGCACGCGCGCGGCATCCAGCGTCAGCGGGCGCTGGATGATCATTTCAATGCTGGTGCCCGGCGTCAGCAGCACGTCGGGACCGCGGCTGAGCATGGCAATCGCCAGGCCGGCCGCGCCGCCAATTCCGCCGCCAATCAGCGCGCCTTTGCCCGTGCCTGTACTCGCCGCGCCGATGACCGCGCCGGTGGCGGCGGTGCCCGCTGCCGTCTTCACCTTCTCGCCTTTGTTGCCCCCGCCCTGGATGGTTCCCTCCTGGTCTTTCACCTTCTCATGCTCGGAGCCGGGGACGTTCTCCACGGACGCCGGCATTACCACCGTATAGCCATTGGGAAAAACCAGGCTGGTGAAGTGCACGAGGATTTCCGCTTTGCCCTTCACCCGTCCGGGACGACGCACGCGGTCAATCACCCCCTGCACATAGGTGCCGGCGGGAATCACCATGCGCCCCCCAATCGCCACCGGAAAAGCGGTTGCGGCATAGACTGGATCCCCCTGCCGCGCGTTCTTGGTGGAAATGGCCTGCTTCAAGGAAAGCGGGACCTTGGTGCCAGAAGGAACGGTCAGGAACTTGGCCGGGTGTTGGCTTGCGCTTGCGTCTGGGGACGCAGATGGCGTGGCGCTGTTGTTGGCCTGAGGAGTAGCCTGCGCCCAGCCGAGCGCCGCACAGATCAAAACAAAGGTGAGGATACGCACAGATACCTCCGCCCGTACACCCTTAGTATAGAACCCAGATTGTGGAACATAGTATCGGCTGGGACAAATCATTTTAGCCACAGAGACACAGAGGCACCGAGATGGATCATATCAATGATCAATGGGGGGGCGCGGGCGCCCCCGCCCGCGTAGGGGCGCGAATGCCTTGCCTACGGTTTGCCGGCCGCCATACCTTTAGGGGGTTCGAGCCCTGCGGGCGACCAGGTATTCACGATCAGCCTGGCCATGCGTGCGATCAACAGCTCGGCCTCGTTCTCTGCGATCCAGGTCTGGTCCTTGTTGTCATAAGTGAAGGCGGAAATCACGATGGAGCCGGCCTTGCTGTAGACCACTGCCACGTCGTTGCGCACATCATCCAGCTCGCCGACTTTATCCGCGATGGCCGAGCCTTGATCCGAAGTGTCAATGGTTTCAAGATAGTGCGGGATCATGTTGCGGTACTGCTGGTTGCGCATGATCTCGATCATCTGCCGGCAGAGCCCGGGGTCGTTGACGCCGTTCCAGTTGGCGGGCGCGGGCGCTGGAGGCTTGGCCCCGGCGGCACAGCCCTCGATGCTTTCCATCACTTCCGCCATCTCCCGGGCCGTGGTCTTGCCCAAGCCGAACTTCTGCTGGTCCGGCGGCATGGGCCCCTCGGCCGGCTTGAACACTTTCTTGTACAAATACGTGTCTTTCAGCCCCATGGCTCTGATGCGGCCGTTGATGGCGGGAATGCCGACGTGGTCAATCACCATGTTGGTGGCGGTGTTGTCGCTCAAATCCATCATGAGCACCACCGTGTCATAGAGAGTCAGTCGCAGGCCGGGCTGCAAAGCGCCTAAAATACCCGACCCCGGCACCTGATTCTCCTTGGTCAACACCAGTGGGTCGTCCAGGCTGCGCTTCCCTGCCGCCACCTGGGCGAAGACCTCCACCATGATGGGCAGCTTGATGACGGAAGCAGTTTGTACTGGCTCATCGGCACTCAGCGCCACCGTCTCGCCGGTTTTCATGTTGATGGCATACAGAGCGACCTTACCGTGGAAACGACCCGCCATCTTGTTGAGCTGCTTCTGCAGATTGGCCGCGCAGGCGCTCGAAGCCAGCACAATGACGATCAGCACGAATTTCACGATCTTTGCCATCTTGGGCCTCAAGCGCTTTGAGTGCGAGCCGGCCTGCGCTCGCGCAGTACGTTGCCCATGAATTGCGACTGCAATTTCTGCGCGCACATTTCGCCGCATACGGGCATGGCGCCTTCCTGCGTGGCCACATGATCTTCCCATGGACAAATGGATAGTACGGGATATTTGCCCTCGCGGTAGGTAAGCCACATCAGCCACCATTGGTCGCCCGCGCCTCGCAGCATGCCGCAGTTCGGTCCGGCACAGCGCTGCGCGGGATCAGGTGGGGACAGCTTGGTGCTTTCGCTCACCCTGCCTCCTATTTGTAGATCAGGTATTTCTGCCTCATGTCTTGAAATTTGCCGAGCTGTTCCCGCCAATCCTGGGCAATCCGCCGCGGATCCTCGCCGGCCACGATTGCATCGAACGCCGCCTTGTTGTTAAGCAGTTCCGGCAGGCGGTGGATATCATAAGCCGCGGCATAAAGCTTGTGCAGCGCGGAAGCCAATTCCACGCCCATTTCCGGGGCGTCCAGCACGCTGCGATCCAGCAGCACAAGATTGACGCCATGACAAAGCTGGTGGGCGTAAATGCTTGAATCGGGGGTGAAATCCACCGGCACGAAGCGCACGCCCTGGATTTGCCGGCTATTGAGATAGTCCGCGAGCTCACGCGATTTGATCCACGGGGCCCCTAGCAGCTGAAAGGGCGTGTCCGTGCCCCGTCCTACCGAGACATTGGTGCCCTCCACCAGGCCTACGCCCGGGTAAAGCGTGGCCTCGGTCAGGCTGCGCAAGTTGGGCGAAGGGTTCACCCAGGGCAGCGAGGTGGAGTCGTACCAGTCGCCCCGCATCCAGCCTTGCATGGGCACAACCGTCAGCTTGGCATGGATGTTCAGCTCGGAATTGAACATCTGCGCCAGCTCGCCCATGGTCATGCCATGCCGTACCGGCTCCTGGAAATAGTTGACGAAGCTGGCGGTGCCCGCGTCGGAGACCGGCCCCTGCACAATCGAGCCGGTGATAGGGTTGGGCCGGTCCAATACCACGACCTCAATGCCGGCCTTGGCCGCCGCCTCAAGGAAATAACCCATGGTGGTTTCGTAGGTATAAAAACGCGCACCCGCGTTCTGCAGGTCAATGAAAACCGCATCCAGGTTTTTCAGCACATCAAGCGACGGCCGCCGCTGCGCGTCCGTGGCGCCGTACACGCTGTAAACCGGAATTTTGGTGGCCGCGTCCACGGTGTCGCCCACTTCCGTGGTATCAAGCGCGCCAGTGACGCCGTGCTCGGGGCTGAAAATGGCCACCAGCGAAACGCCTGGCGCCTTCGCCAGCACGTCAATGGTGCGCTGCCCCTGCGCGTCCACACCTGTCTGGTTGGTGAGCAGGCCGATGCGCTTCTGCGTGCCTTTGCTCTGGAACACGTCCAGGGAGAAGTTGCCGGCTTCAAGCACGTCAATGCCGCTCTTGGCGTCGCCCTCGCGCACCTGCACATTGCGGGCGGCGGCATCGGCCTCGTTGTAGCCGGTGAGCCGCGCCAACCGCAGCTGCTCCTTTTCCGAAACGGTCAGATGCAGAGAAGCCGCCACCGCGGTCGCCACCTTGGTGCGCAACGGAACCGCCGTGCCCATCCCCCGCGGGTGCACACCATTGGCCAAAATAATGATGTAGGTGTCGGTGGTGGGATCAATCCACACCGAGGTGCCGGTGAATCCGGTGTGCCCGAAAGAGCCCACGGGCAGCAGCTCGCCGCGATTGGTGGAAAAGGGCGTGTCAATGTCCCAGCCCAGCCCGCGCACGTCGGTGGCATTGGGCGGCTGCTGCGGCGTGCTCATCTTCTCGATGGTCAGCGGCGAAAGCAGCTTGCCGTCGAGCAGCGCCTGGCAGTATTTGCTGAGGTCGTCGGCGGTGGAGAACAGTCCGGCGTGCCCCGCCACTCCGCCCATGCGCCGCGCCGTGGGATCGTGCACCACACCCCGCAGCATCACGTTGTTTTCGTCGTATTGCGTGGGCGCGATGTTGCGCATCCAGGAGTGCGGCGGCAGGAAACGCGTGTGCGTCATCTTCAATGGCTTGAAGATGTGCTGCTCCGCGTAATCATTCAGGGCCATGCCGCTGACGCGCTCTACCACAGCGCCCAGCATGATGAAATTGATGTCGCTGTAAACGAAACGGGCACCCGGGGGATTCAGCGGCTTTTCCTGGAATGCCATCTGGTAGCCGGTGTTCTTTCCCTGCCAGGGCTGGGTCAGGTCCAGATCCGGCGCCAGTCCCGAGTAGTGAACCAGCAGCTGCCGCACCGTGATGTCCTGCTTGCCGTTGGCCCCGAACTCCGGGATGTAGCGCACCACCGGATCGTTGAGCCGGATCTTGCCCTCTTCCATCAGTTGCATCACGCAGGGGGTGGTGGCAACCACCTTGGTCAGTGAGGCCAAATCGAAAATGGTGTCCGTGGTCATGCGCTCGCGCCGTGGCTCCAGCGAGCGCATGCCGAACGCTTTGCGGTAAATCACGTGGCCATGGTGCCCGATCAGCACCACCGCCCCTGGCACCTGGTGCTGCGCGATCGCGTCGCGCACGATGGCGTCCACCTCCGGCAGCGATACGCTCGCTTTCTTGCTGACTTTGGCGGAGGCCAATGGAACAAAGCTAACGGCGCAGAGGACGAGGATGAGATATTGCCGTAACAGCCTGTGGTTCGGTTTCACAGCGGTTCGAATGTGGAAAATGGGGTACACGCAACTTTACACAACCCGGGGCCAGTTCTCAAGTAACCAGCGGGACAGCGGCGAAGGGACAGGCTGTCTCGCGAAGCAGGCATAGGTGTTAGAGGACCACGTTTGTAACTTGCTTCGGGTTCCAGCTCAGTGCTGCAATCACCTTTCGCGCCGACGATTTTATGAAACACGCGAAAGGAAATGCAGCGAGGGCTTCTTTGCGCGAAGTTCTGGCTGCGTCCCAACCACCGGAAGAAGAAACGGCCGATGCACTCCCTGAAGCACCGGCTTAGCTCCGCAACGCTTTCAAAGGGAGCGCCGTTTGCCACAGCTCGTAGAGGTAGCCATCCGGACCGCGAAAATACGTCCACGCTTCAGTGCCGTTGCCATAGAGATCTGTCACGAACTCGACACCACGGGATTCCAACTCCTTCCTGGCCTCACGCACATCCTCCACTTGGAAACCCAGAACCGGGCAAGCGTGAAGCTGATAGTAACGGCTCTCTGAACTGAATACTTCGAACAGCTGTCCCGAAGGCATCTCAAACTGGACCAGGTCCTTCCCCTGGTGTAGGAGGGAAAGGCCGAGGGTGTCGGCAAAAAAGCGCGCGGCTGATTTCAGGTCCGTGGTGCGTACTCCTGCCCATGTGTAGCCCAGCACTCGCATTGCACTCTCCCTGCTCTGTTACTTTCTGTGCGGCGAGAGTTTACATCCTGGTGCGAGAGGATGTATGGCAAAGTTGTCTGCGCTCCACTATCTTCGATTGCCGACTCCCTTTTTGTCCCACAGTTTGTTATAAGCGTGCTAAAGCGTCCGCAACCAACCTTGCCTCCCTCCGCCCAAAGCTCGCCGCTGCCCCAGGCCGACTACGGCGGACAAGACGAACGCTTTGCCCGCGCCTTTTCTGTTCTGCAGCAGGCCATCGCCGAGCGTGCCTTCCCCGGCTGCGCGCTGTCCGTCCTGCATCACGGCAAGCTGGTGGCGCTCAAGGGACTGGGCCGCTTCACCTACGAACCTAATTCGCCGGTGGTGCAAGCCGACACTATTTTCGATCTTGCCTCAGTTTCCAAAGTCGTTGCCACCACGCCCATGGCTATGCTGCTGTACGAGCGCGGCCAGCTTGATCTGGAAGCGCCGGTCGCCTCCCTGCTCCCCGAATTTGCCGGCGACGATCCACGCCGGGACCACGTGACCGTGCGTATGCTGCTGGCCCACTCTTCCGGCCTGCCCGCCTACGAGCGTCTGTTCGAGCGGGCACACCGCCGCGAAGAACTCCTTCACGCTGCCTTCACCATTCCCCTGACCGCCGACCCGGGCGCGCGCGCCGAGTACAGCGACATCGGCTTCATCATCCTGGGCGAATTGCTGGCCCGCGTGGCCGACGAGCCGCTTGACCGCTTCTGCCAGCGCGAAGTCTTCGGTCCTCTGGGCATGGCGCGCACCGGTTATTGCCCGCCCTCGCCCTGGCGCGCGCAAATCCCGCCCACGGTGGACGACCGCGCCTTCCGCCATCGCGTGGTGCAGGGCGAAGTGCATGACGAAAACGCCAGCGTCATGGGCGGCGTCTCCGGCCACGCGGGGGTCTTTGCTCCTGCTGCCGATGTGGCCCTCTTCGCCCACGCCATGCTCAATGGCGGCCGTCCCATCCTGCGGGCCGAAACTCTGGCGCTGTTCACCCGTCGGCAAACCACACCGCCTGGCACCTCGCGCGCGCTGGGTTGGGACACGCCTTCGCCGCCATCGCAATCCGGGAATTTTTTGTCACCAGCAGCTTTCGGCCACCTGGGCTACACTGGGACTTCGCTATGGATCGATCCGGAGCTCCAGCTCGCAATTACCCTGCTGACCAATCGAACCTGGCCGGACCACAGCAACCAGGCCATCAAGCGGGTGCGCCCGAGCTTTCACGACGCGGTGGTGAAAGCTCTGTCCTGAGCGGCAACAGGGTCCGCATCCGCCGCAGTGCCAGGCGAGTCGCCGCAGTGGTCGCGGTTACCGTCGCGGTGCTCGGCTACCTGTCTGACCTATTAGTGATTTCGTTTCACCCCCAACCTGTTTTCCCCATTCTGGATGCCGTTGTTCTGGGTGTGCTCTGCGGCGCTATCGCCTGGTCTTACCAGCGCCGGCAAAACCGCTACCTGGCCGAAAGGCTGGAAGTGATCGCCGATATGAATCATCATGTGCGCAACGACCTGCAGGTCATCCAGTATTCGGCCTACATGACCAGGAACCAGGAGCACATCCAGCGCATCGAGCAGTCACTGGGGCGAATTGACTGGGCCCTGCGTGAAGTCCTCACCGGCAAACAACTGCGCTCCGATGCCGAGCGCGGAACAAAGGAATGAGGCGTACTCCCGCTAAGATTTCCCGCCTGCGCACGGAGGCGCGGAACCCCGCCGCTGGCCGGCTGGATGCCAGCTCTTCCCTCCAGATTGCCCGTCTTGTCAACGCCGAAGACGCCAAGGTGGCGCCCGCCGTCCGCCGCGCCCTGCCCCAGATCGCCCGCGCCATTGACCTGATCGCCGCGGCGCTGGAGCGTGGCGGTCGCCTGATCTACGTCGGCGCCGGCACCAGCGGCCGCATTGCCGCGCTCGACGCGGCTGAATGCCCTCCCACCTTCAACTCTGACCCAAACATGGTGCAGTTTGTCATGGCTGGGGGACAGAAGGCTTTGGCAGCCGCAGTCGAAGCCAACGAGGACTCGCGTGCCCTCGGCCGGCACGACATGGCGAAGAAGAAGCCCGCCAAAAACGATGTGGTGGTGGGAATCGCCGCCAGCGGGCGCACTCCCTACACCATCGCGGCCCTGGAATATGCGAGCCGCCACGGCGCCAGGACCGTGGCCGTCACCTGCAACCCTAACTCCGCCCTGGGCAGAGCTGCCGATGTTTCCGTCGTGGTGGAAGTTGGGCCCGAGGTGGTGGCCGGCTCCAGCCGAATGAAAGCAGGAACTGCACAAAAGATGGTGCTGAATATGCTCTCCACCGGCGCCATGGCGCGCCTGGGATACGTGTACGGCAACCTGATGGTCAACGTGCATCTGAAGAATCGCAAGCTTATGCAGCGAGGCATCTCCATCCTCGAAAGCGCCGCCGAAACGAACGAGCCACGGGCTCGCCGAGCCTTGCGTTTGGCCGGAAACCGGGTGCCGGTTGCCCTGGTCATGCTGCGGGCAGGGGTCAGCCGCCGCCAGGCGGAAAACTGTCTGGGCTCCGCCAAGGGTCATGTCCGAAAGGCCATTGCTATGGCTCTTCGTCATCGCACTAATGGTCATAAAACTAGGTGAATTTACTGATCCCCAGGACTCAGGTTGTGGCTACAATGGGCTCGTAATTCCGGAAAAAATTCTCACCCGGTAAATTGACATGGGGCTTATTTAACCGTGGACAAATTCGTAGTGCGCGGCGGCAATCCGCTGCTCGGATCCATCCGCATCAGCGGGGCGAAGAACGCAGCCTTGCCGGCTATGGCCGCTGCCCTGCTGACAGAAGAACCCGTCATCCTGGAAAACATTCCCCAGGTCCAGGATATTGAGACCACTCGCAAGCTGCTGGCCGCCATGGGAGCGGAGGTGGAACTGGGCTACGGCCGGGCTCACCATCGCACCACCCTCTGCTGCCGCGACCTGGTTTCGCCGGAAGCTTCTTACGAACTGGTCAAGACCATGCGCGCTTCCACGCTGGTGCTGGGGCCGTTGGTGGCGCGCACCGGTCGTGCCCGCGTTTCCCTGCCCGGCGGCTGCGCCATTGGCGCTCGCCCCATTGACCTGCACATCAAAGGGCTGGAAAAGCTGGGAGCCACCATCGAGCACGAACACGGCTATGTGCTGGCTCACGCCAAGCGTTTGCGCGGCGGCGAGATCTTTTTCGACAAGATCACCGTCACCGGCACCGAAGATTTGCTTATGGCCGCCTGCCTGGCGGAAGGCGAAACCGTGATGCAGAATTGCGCCCGCGAGCCTGAAGTCGCGGACCTCGCTGCCCTGCTTAACAAGATGGGGGCCAAAATCGAGGGCGCCGGCACCGCCACTATCCGTGTGCAGGGCGTGGAAAAGCTGCATGGCGCGCGCCACCGCATCATCCCCGACCGCATCGAGGCCGGGACTTTCATTATTGCCGCCGCGCTTACCGGCGGCGACCTTAATGTGGCCGGCTGCGAGCCACGTCACCTGCAGGCTTTGCTGCAAAAGCTGGAGGAGGTTGGGGTCAAGATCATGCCTGCGGTAGATGCCGTGCGGGTAATCGGCAATGGCGAGCTCAAAGCTTCTGACGTCATCACCGAGGAGTATCCCGGCTTCCCCACGGACATGCAGGCGCAGTACATGGCCCTGGCTACGCAAGCCAATGGCAGCTCGGTGATCACCGAGAATATTTTCGAGAACCGCTTCATGCATGTGCTGGAACTGGTGCGTATGGGCGCGGACATCAAGGTGGAGGGGCGGCGCGCCATCGTGTGCGGCAAAACGCCGTTAAGCGCCGCCGCCGTGCAGGCCTCAGACCTGCGCGCCTCCGCCTCACTGGTGCTGGCCGCTCTGGTGGCTGACGGCGAAACCATCATTGACCGCGTTTACCACATAGACCGCGGCTATGAGCGCATTGAGGAAAAGCTGCGCGGCGTGGGCGCGCAAATGCGCCGAATTGGGCAGTTGTTCCCTAAGCGGGCCGTCGTCGGGGTGGCGACGGTCTAAAGCACCGCCTCGAGGGGAGGCTGGGGCTCTGCCCGGCAAGGATTCCGAACGCTAAACTGTGCCAGTAGACGACCAAGCCAGGGCGCAGCGTCTAGCCGCCCGCCGGAGCTCGTGGAATCTCCTGCTTATTCCTTTTGCCATCATTGGCGTGGGCGGCACATGGATCGGCTTGGTTGAACTGCTGCTGGCCTTGCGCGCGCAGTTCCGCCCGCCCGATGCTTTCCTGTTTGACGGCACACGCTGGGGAAACATCGTCACCCATGTAATTCCGGTCTTTCCCGCTATCGCCGCCGGTTTGCTCTTTGGGAATGTGCTGATGTGGCTGATTCCTCCGGCCCGCCGCGCTCTGACCATCAGGAGCGCTCACGGAACGAACTTCAAGTCGTCGAACCGGGCCCTGGCAAAGGGGCTTGTCCTGTTGCTGGCAATTACCGCGCCCATTGGCCTCCTGGGCGCCACCCGCTATTTCTATCTCACGCCCAGCCGCATTGGATATCGCCCTTCGTGGTTCAACCAGGTGCGGAGCTATGAATGGATGGACGTCCGCGGCATCGAGACCAACTGCTGGCACAATCGCAGCCTGCAATATTCCTACACGCTCTTGCTCAGCGATGGAACACGTCTGGGTATTTTTGAATCGCAGGATTTCTTCGCCGCCTACCCTGCCCTCTCCTCCGCGCTCGGGCCTTACGATTACGGCTTCACCTACGTGGGCAGAGGGGATTGCCTGGACACGGTCTCCCGCAGGCTTCGCTTTGTGCTGACCAGCCGGCCGGGGCCGCCGCGCTGAGCCATTACTCGCTGCCTCCTATAGCTTCACTTCGCTGATTTGAATGGTCGGCTCTATGTTGGTGTAGTTCGGAATGTCGGCCATAATTTCCTGCGCGTGCGGACCGAAGCTTTTCTGGAATGCGTCCACGGAATCGAACAGCAGGTGTCCGAGAGCGACGTGGGCAGGTGGTGAGCCCGGTTGCTCGCCGCAGATGCCCTGCTCCACGGCTACGCCCTTGAGCGCCGCTCCCACCAGGCGCTGCACCAGGGGCATGTGGCGGTTGCAGTAATACTCAATGTCGAAGCGCGCGCCTTTGCGGTTGGGATAGAACACGCTGACCTTCACCATCACGAGCCTCCTGCGAATGAGATGAAGCAGCGTGAGTATACCGCCGGCGGGAAACAGTCACCTGGCAAATACGGTTGAAGATCTCGCGTGTCGAAGAAAAACCCGCACGCCTAAGGGGAACATCGCCAAATCGTCAATCGAAAATCTTCATTCGTCAATTACCCCAGGCGCCGGCGGCCCATCACGTCCGTAGGAACGTAATGGGACAACGCCGGCTGTCGCGAAGGCGCGACTCTCCTTCGCGCATGCAGAAAAACTGTGTGGTGGGCGGAAACATCCGCCGCGAGCCCTAGGCCGCCTGCGGCAGTCGAGCTTGCGGCTCGACGATTACGAAATGGGTGTCAATGAAGCGCTCGTAATCGGCCGCGTGCTGCCGCCGGTCGCTACGATCGCTGTAAACCCAATAGACCTTGTCACCCTGGATTCGGGTAATCGCCTTGCGAATGCCGGCTCGGTCCTTCACCACCACTCCTGGCTGCAAATAGTCGAACATAAACGCCCCTATTCAGTATGAAAGTAAGGTTTTACCCATTCCGCCGGTTTCAGCACCAGGCGGCTCTCCAGCCAAGCGGCCACCGGAGTATGCAAAACCAAATGCTGCAAAATGTCCTCCGCCGGCACCTCCGTCCATCCTCTTTCCAGTTCCTGGATTCTCTCGAGTGTGCCGCCGCGGATGCGATAAAAAGCAAAGCTGCCGTCCAGGCATTCCACCGCCAACCCCACGCTGGAAGGAAGGCTGCGTAGTTCGCGGCAAATGGCTGGCGGCTGCCTCATAACCCCTCATCCTCGATACCTGACTCGCGATGGTGCGCCCCCGAACGCTCGGTTTGGCCATTTCAAATGTTTGATGCGAGGGGTCTGTAAAGACGGGTTGCCTCAGAACACCGTAAAAGTAGCAGCTGATATCATTTGTAATCCAGCATCTTGACTGTTGGATCCAGCCTTGGGCCGACCGCTCGCATCCGCCACGAAACACGGCACTTACAAGCAAAAAGCCGCGCTGATCGCGCGGCTTCCTGGTTGAGCTTTGTTCCTCCGCGTTATTTCGCGGCGGAAGTTGGTTTAATGTCGGCGACGCCCGCCGCGTCCACCGCGGCCGTTATGGCTCCGGCCGCCGCGCCCACGATCGCCTCCGGGACGGCCTTCCCGGTCGCCTCCGGGACGGCCTTCGCGCCCAGCTTCGCGTCCGCCTCCCGGACGCCCTTCCCCATGATGCGCTTCCACACGGTTGAAGTTCGGCTCGTGTTCTTCTTCCGCGTATTCGCCGCCGCCTTCGATGGTCATGCTGCCGGCGCCCTGCTCTTCCGGAGCCTCAGCGCCGCCTCCTCCCATCTTGGCCCGCTGCTCCTTGAGGATGGCCTTGCGCGAAAGTCGGATGCGGTTGCCCTCAATGGAGAGCACTTTCACCAGCACCTGGTCGCCTTCCTTCAACTCGTCGCGGATATCCTTGATGCGGTGCTCGGCGACCTCACTGATGTGCAGCAGGCCGTCGGTGCCCGGCAGGATTTCCACAAAAGCTCCGAAATCGGCCAGCCGCGAAACCTTGCCCAGATAGGTCTTGCCCACTTCTGCTGTAGCCGTCAGGTCGCCAATGATCTGCAACGCCTTGGCGGCTGCCGCTTGGTCGCTGGACGCTACGTTGACGCGGCCCGAATCCTCCACGTCAATTTTGACTCCGGTCTGCTCGATGATGCTGCGGATCATCTTGCCGCCCGGCCCGATCAGGTCGCGGATCTTATCCACTGGAATCTGCAGCGTGTAGAAGCGTGGGGCGTAGTCAGAGACCTTCGTGCGCGGCTCCGGCAGCGCCTCGTTCATTTTATCGAGGATGAACATCCGTCCCCGCTGCGCCTGTGCCAGCGCTTCCGCCATGATGGCCGGGGTGATGCCGCTGACCTTGATGTCCATCTGCAGCGCGGTAATGCCCTCGCGCGTACCTGCCACCTTGAAGTCCATGTCGCCGTAGTGGTCTTCGGCGCCGGCGATGTCGGTCAGGATGGCGTAGTCATCGTCCTCTTTCACCAGGCCCATGGCGATGCCCGCCACGGCCGAGGCCAGGGGCACACCCGCATCCATCAGCGAAAGCGAAGCACCGCAGACAGTCGCCATGGAGGAGGAGCCGTTGGACTCGAGGATGTCAGAAACCACACGCATGGCGTAGGGCCAGTCGGTTTCCGCAGGCAGCACCGCGCTGACCGCGCGCTCCGCCAGGGCGCCGTGGCCAATTTCTCGCCGCCCCGCACCCCGCAGGAACGCCACTTCGCCCACAGAAAAGGGCGGGAAGTTGTAGTGCAGCATAAAGCGTTTTTTGGCCTCACCTTCAAACACTTCCAAACGCTGCATGTCCTCGGCAGTGCCCAGAGTGGTGGTGACCAGCGCCTGGGTCTCGCCACGGGTGAAAATGGCTGACCCGTGGGTACGCGGCAGCACTCCCACCTCAATCGAAATCGGCCGGATTTGGTCAAAAGCCCGCCCGTCCGGACGTCGCTTCTTGCCGATCACCTGGTCACGGAAAATTCGCTCGCGGATGAGCTCGTAGTACATG
>DASYWT010000129.1:0-8779 GCA_035935775.1 Terriglobales bacterium | reverse complement strand
CGCTGCCAGGCTCAGTGTCGCAGCGCAACGCCGAGCGTAATGGTTTTCGACTTGCGTACACCAAGGTGTCCATGCAGCGCGTGTTGTGAGTAACAAGGTGGGGGCCTCGCAGCCTGGCCCGCGGGAACAAGCTTACAACTGACGGCGATCGGCGTCTTTCAGGACGGCAGCACGGCAAATTTGACTACATCCGTAAACTGGGCCACGTCAACTCCCAGCATAGCCAGCATCAGCCCGACCGGCTTGCTTGTGGGCGGCAAAACGGGTACTGCCCGGGTGGTCGCATCCAAAGGCTCAATCAGCACGGCCGTCAGCGTCACGGTAAAGTCGGCTGTTCTGGCATCGTTGGCCATCAGTCCCGCAACCGCTTCGATCGCAAAAGGAACTACTCAGCAATTCTCGGCGCTCGGCACCTTCAGCGACGGCACTATTCAGGACGTTACTTCGGTGGTTGCCTGGACCTCATCGGTGCCCACCGTGGCCAGCGTCGGCGCTGGACTCGGCTCCGGGTTGATGGCGGGAAACACGCTCATTACCGCGACGGCGGGCGCAATCAGCGCCTCCGCCGCACTCACCGTGACTAACGCCAAGGCAGTTTCCATTACCGTGTCTCCTGCGAATCCCTCCCTGGTTGTGGGATTGTTCCAGCAGTTCGCGGCTTCTGGCGTGTTCAACGATGGCACCACGCAAGACATCAGCGGCGTTGCTGCCTGGAGCTCTTCTGCGCCTGGCGTGGCCGGCACCAACACCGCCGGCCTGGCGTCCGGTATCAGCCCGGGAACAGCGGTCATTTCGGCTTCGTTCGAGCAAGCCACGAGCAGTTCCACACTTTCGGTACACGCCCCCAGCCTGATTTCCATCAGCGTGACGCCGGCGATGCCCAGCATCGCTAACATGACAACCGAGAGCTTCTTCGTTACCGGCTATTACGATGACGGCAGCACACAAACGCTGATCAACGCCACATGGTCATCTTCCAACCCCACGGTGGCGAGCATCAACGGCAACCTCGCGGT
This sequence comes from Terriglobales bacterium, assembly GCA_035935775.1. GTDB lineage: Bacteria > Acidobacteriota > Terriglobia > Terriglobales > Acidobacteriaceae > JAICWP01. The sequence continues at coordinate 7,763 of DASYWT010000129.1, read as the reverse complement.
TTCCAAGCAGCCAGGAACAACTACAGTCACCGCCGTGCTTGGTTCGTTCACGGCATCCACCACCCTGACTGTGACCCCGGCCACCCTGGCGTCAATCGCGGTCACTCCAGCAAATGCTTCCATCGCACCGGGAACTGCTAAGCCCTTCTTTGCGTTCGGCACCTTCAGCGACTCCACCACGCAGAACCTCAGCAACCTGGTCAGTTGGAATTCGTCGAATACCTCCGTGGCCACGATGAACCAGGGCACGGCCAGCGGCGTGGGTGGAGGCACCACCGTTATCAGCGCCACCTTCGATGGCGTCACCGGCTCCGACGGGTTGACCGTCACACAGGCGAAGTTGACCTCCCTGGCAGTCACGCCGGCGAATCCCATGCTGGTCGTAGGTGCGGCTCAGCAATTCTCTGTTACAGGACATTTCAGTGACGGCAGCACACAGGATATGACGCCGCTGGTGAACTGGAACTCCTCCGCTGGCAGCACGGCGAGCATAAGCAGCGCCGGTATTGCCACCGCTCAGGGCGCGGGCACAACTACCATTTCTGCCGCCTATGGCTCAACCAGCGCTTCGACCACAGTCACTGTGAGCGGCGCGCGCCTGCAATCGCTGACAATAACGCCGCAGACAGACACAATTCCACCAGGCGCCGGCCAGCAATTCGCCGCCATCGGCGCCTACAGCGACGGCACTGTGCAGAAAGTAACTACCATGGCGCGCTGGACCTCTTCGAATGCCAGTGTGGCTACCGTTGGCAACACGACCACCAGCGGACTGGTAACGGGCCTCAGCGTGGGATGGACGAGAATCTCGGCCGTGCTCAACTCAGTTATCTCTTCAGCCGTCGTAGATGTGAATAATGCGACGCTGCTTGCGCTCTCCATCAGCCCCGCTAATCCTTCCCTCAGTCTGGGAACTAACCAGCAGTTGACGGCCACCGGAACCTTCAGCGACGGCAGTACGCAAGACCTGACGGCCTGGGTGAACTGGGGTTCCTCCAACGCCCAGGTTTGCATTGTCAACAGTTCCGGTTATGCGAGCACCAGCGGCAGGGGAACCGCAACCATTACCGCCAGCTTTGGTCCCGTCTCCACTACCACGGCTCTCACTGCGTACTGAGGGCAGCGCTAGGCAAACAGCAGCTCTTTCGCCCGCTGCGTGGCTTTGACCACCGCCTTGATGAGGGTCACGCGCAGTTTGCCCTCCTCCAGTTCGAGAATTCCATCAATAGTGCAGCCCGCGGGCGTGGTCACCGCATCTTTGAGCAGAGCCGGATGGTTGCCAGTTTCCAGCACCACGCGGGAAGCTCCCAGCGTAGTTTGTGCTGCCAGCAATGTGGCCAGGTCGCGCGGCAGGCCCACCTTCACGCCGGCCTCGGCGAGCGATTCCAGAACGATATAAATAAACGCGGGCCCGCTGGCTGACAGCCCAGTCACCGCGTCCATGTGTTTTTCATCCACAGTAACGGTCCTGCCGACGGTTTCAAACAGGCGGCAGGCCATGTGGACATGCTGGCTGGTGGCATGCGACCCGGCGCAGACCCCGGTAATGCCCGCGCCCACCATGGCCGGCGTATTGGGCATGGCGCGCACCACCGGCGCCTTTGCCGGCAATCGCTCCTCGATATAGCCCGTGGGCACAGAGGCGGCCACCGAAATCACAAGCTGTTCCGGACCGATGTCCGGCCGGATTTCCTGCAGTACCTCGCTGACCGCCTGCGGCTTGACGCACAACAGAATGATGTCCGCTGCTTTGGCCGCCTCCCGATCATCGCACGTAACCGGAATATCCCATCTCCGGGCCAGTTCCTTGGCCCGATCTTCGTGCGCCACGGTGGCACATAGTTTCTCGGCAGCAACCACGCCGCTCTTCATAAAAGCCTGCAGCAGAATGCCGCCCATCTTGCCGGCGCCCAGCACTGCCAGGCGCTTTCTTGCCAATGGCTCGCTCAAATTAGTTCTCCCACAAGGAATGTAGGTGAACTTTGATGATGACAGATGGCAGGCTTTTTTTCTAATCGGCAGGGCGGCCGGCCAGGTACGGCGGACAGCAACCTTCATGCGGTGGCGGCGGGCGCTCAGGCGATAATGCCGAGAGCTCCCTTGGGCAATTGCGCCACTTGCGTTTGCGACAGACCGAAATTGTCGGCGATCAGCGATGGCGGGTTGGCCGCCAGCCATTCGGAAATAGAAATTTCCTGGTACACCGGGCTGTTGAATAAGATCAGGATTCGCGTGGGCTCGTCGCCGACCTGTTCCACGAAGTGCCCAAATCCCTGCTTGATGAATGCGATCTGGCCGGGTGCGAAATCCTCGGTGGCTGTGCGTCCGTGGGCGCCAAAAATCGTGACTCGCGACTTCCCGGATATGTAGAACTGCCACTCGTCGGCATTCGGGTGCCAATGCATTTCCCGCAGCGCCCCTGGCTTCAGGTCCTGGATGACGCCCGTGAGAGTGGTCTGAATGGGGAATTCCTTGGAGGAGACGATGCGCTCTTCACCCCCCGGAAAGACGTAAGGTTTAGAAGCGAGAAGACGGTACTTATGTGGAAACTGATTTTCGTTGGGGTCGCCGTTCCGCAGTTGTTCTGGAACGGCAGGAGGCACTTTGCCGGGGACGATGTAGGCCTCCTCCCTGGGCATGGATGCGTAAACCGCTTGCGGCAATCCCAGGTTGCGGGCCAGGACGTTCGGCGGGGTGCGGGCGATCCAGTCAGTGATGCTGAATGTTCCAAACTCAGAGAAGTTCCCGTCATCGAACACGAGGATGAAGTGCGCCTCCTCCGGCCCCAGGCATTGCAGCGCATGCCCATGACCCTTGGGGAAGTACCACACGTCTCCCGGGCCGAAATCAGCCGACTCCGCCTGTCCATTCGGAGCAATGACTGTGGCGCGAACATTGCCATTGATAACATAGGCCCATTCCGCGGCGACAGCGTGCCAATGCAGTTCGCGCAGTCCTCCCGGCTTCAGACGCATGGAGACTCCGGCCATGCTCTCCGAAATGGGGAACTCTTCGACGTTGGCTTCCTTGGCGGAGCCGCCGGGCCCAAACCAGCCCTTGGAGCTCTCGATGTCGTATTTGAAATTTTGCAGAGGAGCGTGCTTGGCCCCGCTGCGCGGAGCGGCTTGCGCGGGAGCGGGCGCGGCGAGAGTCGCAGCAGCTATTCCCGCCGCCGCCAGCGACGCTCCGCCAAGCAGTTCGCGGCGTGTCCAGCCAGGGGTATTGCTTTTCTCTTGGCTCATCGTCTTCCTCCCGGGAACGGTGACACTATATTGCCCTGTTTTCTAATTGCGTCCGGCTGGCCCCGCAGCGCTGCCGGGCAGGATAGAAAATATTGCCACCCAGGTTAAGGCAAGCTTAAAGCGCAAATCGGCATCCTGACGCGGAAATCACGCCGGAATAAAGTACAGGACCGCAGCCAGCGCGGAAGTTCGAGAACTAATATTCCCCCGGCGTCACCTGTCCCGCCAACGGGTTGAACGTTCCGGCCGCGTCTTCGGCGGTGTCGAAGGCTTCGAAAATCGTGAGCAGACGGGTGATGCCGAGCACGTCGCGCAAATGGGGATTCAGATTGGCCAGCTTGATGCCGCCTCCCGCCTGCCGAGCTGAGGCATACAAGCCAACCAGCACGCCGAGCCCGGTACTGTCAATGTGAGTGACTCCGCCGAGGTCGAGGACTATCTGGTTACACTCGGCGATCGCCTCTTTCACAACGTGACGCAGCTTTGCTGATTCCTCGCCTAAAACGATGCGGCCGCTGCAGCCTATTACGCTGCTCCCTGCCACGCTCCGAGTCGTCAATTCCAGTGGCATCTTTGCACTCCTGATCCACGGTGTCCGGCGGAAACAATAACCCTCTCCAAGGGCACGATGCAAGCGCGTCACAAGCGGTGCGGGGCCATCGGGAATGTTACAGAGATGTTAACATCGCACGTGGTTGCAAACATCCGCCGTAAGAGCTATCTTTTGCGTCACTCGCCAGCGGGCTTGCGTGGGAAGCGCCGCTGCAAACCGCTTCACCAGCGGGTTGCGCATCGGCTGTTCAGGTTGCACGGTACTCGGGAGAACGGGGTGAGCATGGACGTCGCCGGTCGCAAGCAGCGGCAGTGGGTCAGCCTGATTCCTTATGGCGTTACCGAGCAGCATCCCAACGCCTACAAGGACATCGCAGCCACCATCTGGGAAAACCGCGACAACCTGGGCTATGCCTGGCGCATTTTAAACAACGGTTGCTGTGACGGATGTTCCCTCGGCACTACCGGCATGCACGACTGGACCATGAAGGGAATCCACCTATGCGCCGTGCGTCTGCAACTGTTGCGGCTCAACACCATGCCGGCCATGGACTGGCACCAACTGGAAAATGTGGAGAGTCTGCGCGGACTCTCAGAGAAGCAGTTGCGCAAGCTCGGCCGCCTGGCGGTGCCCATGATCCGCCGCCGCGGCGAAACGGGCTTCCACCGCGTTTCCTGGGACGAGGCCATTACGACCGCCGCCGACGGTTTGCGCGGTCTGGACCCGCGTCGCATTGCCTGGTACATCACCTCGCGCGGCCTGACCAATGAGGCTTACTACGCTCACCAGAAAGTCGCGCGTTTTCTCGGCACCAATCATGTGGATACCAGCGCCCGCATCTGCCACGCGCCCAGCACCGCGGCGCTCAACGCGACCGTGGGCTGCGCCGCCACCACCTGTTCCTACAGCGACTGGATCGGAAGCGATTTGATCGTTTTTGTGGGCAGCAACCCGGCGAACAACCAGCCGGTGACTACCAAGTATCTCTACTACGCCAAAGAAGCAGGCACAAAGGTTTTCGTCGTCAATCCTTACCTGGAGCCGGGGCTGGAGCGCTACTGGGTACCTTCGGTGGTGCGCAGCGCGCTGTTCGGCACGCGGATCGCGGACGACTTTTTCCCTATCCATGTGGGCGGAGATATCCCGTTCTTCTACGGCGTCCTGAAATTCCTGATTGAGAACGGCTGGGTAGACCGCGAGTTCATTGCCGCACGCACCTTGGGATGGGAGGAAGTGGAGGCCAAGGCGCGCAGCCTTTCCTGGGAAGAACTGGAGCGTGGCTCCGGCCTCACCCGCGCCGACATGCGGCGCTTTGCAGAGGCGTTCGGCAAAGCGCGCAGCGCTGTGGTGGTGTGGAGCATGGGCATCACCCAGCATCGCTATGGCAGCGATAACGTGCGCATCCTGGTCAACCTGCAGCTCGCGCGGGGCAACGTCGGCCGCCCGCACACCGGCCTGATGCCCATCCGCGGCCACAGCGGAGTACAGGGAGGGGCGGAAATGGGCGGCATGCCGGGCGCCTACGTGATGGGCTCGGCCGCAACCCAGGAAAACGCCCGCCGCTTCGCTACCCAGGAAATGTGGGGCTTCGAACCGCCTTCGTGGAAGGGCTTGAGCGCCGCCGAGATGGTCCTTGCCGCGGGGCGAGGAGAAATTGACGCTCTCTGGCAAAGCGGCGGCAATTTCAAGCAGACTCTGCCCGAGCCGGAAATGGTTCACCAGGCGCTGGGCCGCATCAAGCTGCGAATCCATCAGGACATTGTTCCCAATCCGACCATGCTGGTGGACCCGGCGGAAACCGTGGTCCTGCTCCCCGCACGCACCCGGTACGAGCCACGTGGCGGAGGAACGGAAACCAGCACCGAACGCCGCGTCATTTACAGCCCGGAAATTCCGGGGCCACGGCCGGGCGAAGCCCGGGACGAGTGGGAAATCCCCGTATTGGTTGCGCGCAAGCTCCACCCCGAGCGCGCGGATAGAGCCTTCCCCTGGAAAGACACGCAGGACATTCGCGAGGAAATTGACCGTGTATGCCCCACCTATAAGGGCATCGCCAATCTGCGCAAGAAGGGCGACACTTTCCAGTATGGCGGCCGCCATCTGCTCACGGACGGCTTTCTCACCGCGGACGGCAAAGGCCACTTTACCGCCGTAAACCTTCCTGAGGAGAGAGTGCCGGAAGGCCAGTTTCTCTTGTCTACCCGCCGCGGCAAGCAGTTCAACAGCATGGTACTGGCGGAAAAAGACCCCCTCACTGGCGCTACTCGTGACGAAGTTCTTATTTCGAGGGAGGATGCACAACGGTTGCGCCTGCGTAACGGCGATGCCATCACTCTTCGCAATGAATTGGGTGAGCTGCGCGGACGCGTAAGAATTGATCGCATCAAGCCCGGATGCCTGCAGGCCCATTGGCCGGAAGCCAACGTCTTGATTCCGGCGGGGCGACTCGACCCCAGCGGCGTGCCCGATTACAACGCGACGGTCGGACTGGTAACCGCCGCTAATCGGCAGGCGGTTGCCAAGGCAGCAGACTAGTTCGTAGTGAATTCGCACACAACGCAGTTGGGTCCGTAGCTGCTTCACAACTAACTTCACGATTCGTGAGAAGGAGCCTTCGATGACCTCGGACCGCCTCCCCAACCGCTGGGGCATTGCCGTAGCAGCCGTCATCATGCAGATCTGTCTGGGCGCGGTCTACGGTTGGAGCGTTTTCAAAATCCCCCTGATGCGGGCGGAGCATTGGTCTGAAACGCAGGTGCAGCTCAACTTCACGCTGGCCATTTTCTTCCTCGGCGTGGGCACGATTATCGGTGGCTTATGGCAAGACAAGGTCGGCCCGCGCAAAGTGGCCAGCCTTGCGGGCCTCATCTATGGGATTGGCTACATGCTGGCCGGGGTGTCCGCCACGCACCATTCCCTTGATGGTCTCTACATCGCCTATGGAGTGCTCACTGGGATCGGCATGGGCATGGGATACATCTGCCCGGTGGCAACGCTGGTCAAGTGGTTTCCCGAACGTCGCGGGCTGATGACCGGAGTAGCAGTGTGCGGATACGGGGCTGGCGCTCTCATTATGAGCCCCATCGCCGCCCGTGAAATCCTCGCCTATGGCGTGCCTGCTACCTTCTGGAGCCTGGGCATCGTCTACCTGGTGCTGGTTTTCGCTGCGGCTCAGTTCTACGCCAATCCGCCGCAGGGCTGGCGTCCGGCGGGCTGGGAGCCGCGTTCTGCCGTGGCCAAGGCAGCTACCACCTACGACTACACCGTCCGTGAAGCGATGGCTACCTGGCAGTTCTGGCTGCTGTGGGCAATGCTGTTCCTCAACGTTTCCGCCGGAATCATGATCATCAGCCAGGCATCGCCCATGGCCCAGCAACTGGTGGGCATGACGCCGGTAGCGGCCGCCGGCATGGTAGGACTGATTTCCATATTTAACGGCACCGGTCGCGTGTTCTGGGCCTGGGTATCCGATCACCTGGGGCGGGCGCGCGTTTACTTCCTGCTGTATGCCATACAGGTCATCATCTTTTTCTCGTTGCCCCGGATTCACAACCTGACCTGGTTCAGCGCCGCCTTCGCCCTCATCGGCCTTTGCTACGGCGGCGGCTTCGGCACCATGCCTTCGTTCACCGCTGACTTCTTTGGCGCCAAATTTATGGGTGGGATCTACGGCATCATTCTGCTGGCATGGGGGGCGGCGGCAATTCCTTCGCCCATCATGATCGCGCGTCTGCACCAGGCTACCGGCCGCTTCGATACCGCCGTGTACGTGATTGCGGTGGTTATGCTGCTTTCTCTGGTGTTGCCGCTTATTGCCCGACGCCCGACCAAGGCTCCGGCCTCAGCCTCAGCCGCGCCCAGCGCCTTAGCCGCCGGTTAGTGACGCGTCGTCGAAACCGAATTTTACTTCGTCCGCTCATTCCCGGACCTCGGCTGCCAATCGTTTCGCCGAGCCGAAGGGCAGCCCC
>DASYWT010000128.1:0-17663 GCA_035935775.1 Terriglobales bacterium | reverse complement strand
AAACTCCTTTCGACATTCGTCAAGTATGCTCTCCGGGTTATCGCCTTGAACTCCAGGTTCGGAGGGGGCAAAACCTGTAGGAGAAATCTGGTACCCGGCTTCCGCTGCCGAGTGCAACACAAAGGGCTCCCGAGTCAACCGCCGTGCCGGTCACGGCCGCAGACTCCGGAGCCCAAACATGTCACGCGTGATAACTCTGCTGCGGAAAATGGACATCTAATTAAATCTCCTGGCCTCACGGCCAGACTCGCTGCCCTCAAATATTGTGCAGCGAGCACAAGATAATATTCAGGAACCCACACCCTTGTAAAGCAAATTAATTGTTTTTTATCACGCTGCAAGCCGTCCTTAAAACGTTTTTTACTGGGGATTTGACTTGGCGTGTCCTGACGTATCTTGGCGCGATGTACTGGGGTAATCAGTCGCACCCCGTACACTTTGGTACGATTTTCTGCACATGCCGGAAGCTGCCAAACCTCCGCTTTCTGCTTCGCTCTCCGCGGCTCCCGGTTCGCCGTCCAGCCCCAACCCGCCTCTCTTCGGCCTAAAGCTGCCCTCCTGGAGGCGGCAGTTGTTGCCCACTTTGCGCTATCTGATGCGCACCGACGTGCATACTTTCGCTTTTTCTGTCGCTGCCAACGCCATTCTCTCCTTCTTCCCCTTCGTCGTGCTGCTCATGACGCTGATCCGGCGCGCTTTCCACTCTCCCGTTATGTACAACGTTGTGTTGCAGTTGCTGCGCGATTATCTGCCGGCGGGGCAGGAATTCGTCATACGCAACCTGAATGCTTTGGTGGGTGCCCGCCACCGCGTGCAAGTCTTTTCCCTTGTAATGTTGCTGATCACGTCCACCGGCGTGTTTCTGCCCCTGGAAGTCGCCCTTAACCGCGTCTGGGGGTTCCCCAAAAATCGTTCCTATCTGGGTAACCAACTGATTTCGTTGGGACTTGCGTTTGCTTGCGGTTGCTTGGCATTGTTTTCCGTCTTTTTGACCGCCGGAAACCAGCAATTGCTGCAATTCATGTTCCTGGGGCACAGTGCAAATTTCGTGTTTCGAGCCGCCGCTTTCCTGGTGATGAAGGTTTTTGCCATTGCCGCCAGTATCGCCATTTTCTTCCTCATCTACTGGGTGCTGCCCAATGGCCGCGTGCCGGTGCAGGCTGTATTGCCGGCGGCCGTCATGACGGGCCTGGCCTCCGAAGTGCTTAAGTATGCCTACATCCTGGCCCTGCCGCGGCTCAATTTCCAGGAAGCTTATGGACCATTCTCCATCTCCGTCACGCTCATGATCTGGGCCTTCCTAATGGGCCTGCTGCTGCTGGCAGGCGCCTACCTTTCCGCTCTCGCACACGATTCCCACCCGACATAGGTGAAGGCTGTTAACCCGGCTCATTCCCGCTTTGGGAGGTAGGCTTACAGAATTTTCTCCACAGCAGGCTCCTCCTGCAGGAACGGAGAATAGACTTGAACTGAAGCCCTCTCAGGTTTTAGTTGTGAGCCCCAAGTTGCACCCCCGCGCGCTTCGGGCGGCTCTGCTGGCGGTAGGACTGGGATGTTGCTCGTTGGCTCATGCCACCAGCCCCGCTCCCCTCAGCCTGACCCAACTCACCCGCAAGGCGGGATTCATCTTTGCGGGCCGCGTGCTGCGCGTAGAACGCCCGGCTCCGCTGGTGGGACGAGTGCCCGTGGTGCAGGTGACCTTCCAGGTGGAGCGCGCCCTGCGCGGGACTCGTAGCGGCCAGACCTTCACGTTAACCCAGTGGGCGGGCGCCTGGGACGACGGCCCTCAGTACCGACCCGGTCAGCGTCTGCTCCTCTTTCTTTATCCCCGCAGTCAGTCCGGACTAACCAGCGTGGTGGGAGGCCGCCTGGGACAGTTTGATTTGGATGAGGGTGGAAACATCGTGCTACGAGGCGACCAGCAAAGCTTGCTGGGGACTCCAGAGGAGAATCCTTCCGCCCGTATGGGCACTCGCCCGCCCACAAAATACCGCTACCGGGATTTTGCTGGCCGTGTAAGACGGGGCGCGGAACCATGAAGCGCCCAGGCCAAACCGGCATAGGAGATGCCCACCATCCGGGTGCGATTATCGGCCTCTTCTTAACGCTCGCTGCCGGGCTGTGCCTTTTCGCCGGACCGCTGCATGCCGGCGGTCCGCTGAAGATAGCGGGGGTAAGCGGGTTCAATGCCGGCACTGCAGGCACTCCTCTTACCTGGCCGCAGGGAGCGGTGCAGTACTACACCGACCAGGGAGATCTCAGCCCTGTGCTGCCGCAGGACCAAGCCAATGCGTTTGTAGCAAACGCGTTCCTGAGTTGGACTTCGGTGGCAACCGCAGCTCTGAGCGCCACCCGGGCCGGCCAACTCGACGAGGATGTAAATGGCGGCAACGTGGTCTTTATTGACTACGGCCAGGTGAACATGCCCGCAGACATCCAGCCTACGGCGCTGGCCAAGCCGGTGGCCATTGTCTATGACCTGGATGGCAAGGTCACGGACGCGCTGCTTGGCCAGGGGGCCGGCGCGGCCGACATGTGCGGCAGCTACGCCGCCTACGGCGGGCCCGACAATTACAGTTCCGACGCTCACCTGGCGCACGCCCTGGTGGTGCTGAACGGCAATTGCGTCCAGACCTCCGCTGCTTTGCCCGACTTCAGGTATCACCTGATGCGCGTGTTGGGACGCGTGCTCGGCCTCGACTGGGCTGACCTCAACAGCAATGTCTTCACCCGCAAGCCATTCCCCACGCCTGATGATTACCTCGGGTTCCCTGTGATGCACGCTCTTGACCCTGCCTGCCCAAATGCCACCATGTGCGTAACCGCCGGCGATCAGCTGAAAATGGACGACCGAGCGGCTATCTCCCGGCTCTACCCGGTAACCAGCGAGAATATCGGCAACTTTTCCGGCAAGCAGTTTTTCCGCGAAAACACAGCGCGAATCCACGGCAACGTTTATTTTCGCGGGCGCGACGGATTGGCCGGCCAGCCCATGCAAGGGGTCAAAGTGGTGGCGCGCTGGATTGATCCCGGCAGCGGGCTGCCTTCTCATCGCTATGCCGCCGCTTCGGTTTCCGGTTACCTTTTCCGCGGGAATGCGGGAAATCCGGCTACGGGTCTTACCGATCTGAGCGGCGAGCGTTACGACAAATTTGGCTCCGATGATCCCAGGTGGGAAGGTTACTTTGACGTGGCGGGGCTGGAGTTTCCCGACGGCCGGGCGACGGCGCAGTACCAGGTCAGCGTCGAAGCTGTGGACCCTGCTTGCGCCGATTTGACAGCGGTCGGGCCCTACCACAGCGGCCAGGTAGCGCCCTCAGGGTCGGCAGCAGCCATCACCATCACGGTCAATAAGGGTGACGACCTCGCGCATGACTTCATCATGGCGGGCAGCGCCCTTCCCGCGAGCGAGAGCGCAGGCACATTTTCCTCGCCTGCCCGTTTGCCTGCGGGCGGCAACTGGACGGGTTCGCTTTCGCCCTATGGCAACGTTGATTACTACTCGCTCGCCGCGCACGCCGACCGCACGATGACGGTGAAAATCACGGCGCTGAACGAAGCCGGGAAAGCAACCCAGAGCAAGGCGCAACCGGTAATCGGCATATGGCAGAGCTCTGCGGCCAAGGATTCTCTGCCCGATGTGGCTGTTTCCTACTTCAATAGCGCCGAGACGGGGGCCACGGTTCTAAACGCACAGTTTCTGGCGAGCGGAAACTTAAAACTGGGCATCGCGGATTTTCGCGGCGACGGCCGGCCGGATTTCCACTACCGTGGGCGGATTTTTTACGGCGACTCGGTTGCGCCGGCGCGGGTGTCGGCGCAGTCGAATGCCAGCTTGATCATTCGCGGCATTGGCCTGAATGCGGCCACCACAGCCAAAATCAACGGCAGCGATACGCCGGTGGTTGCCGCCCTGCCGGACCGCATTGTGCTCAACGCCCCCAGGTTGCCCGACGGCGTTTACAGCGTTGACCTGCATGCGCTCGATGGCGCCAGCAGCAGCCTGCTTAACGCGCTCACTTACGGTGCTGTGGCGGACGACCAGATTGTGCTGTTGCAGGGCGTCGGCAATCCGGCTATCCCGGTGGGCGGCGAAGCCCCCAATCCTATTCGCGTGCGAGTGGTTGAAGCCGATGGCATTACTCCCGTAGCAGGCGCGACCGTCAATTTCAGCGCCAGCCCCGCCGGCATTCTCTTTTCCGGCTGTGGAGCAGCTACCTGCGCTCTGCTCACCGACGAACAGGGTGAGGCCTCTTCGCGCATGGCGCCGACCGCCGTGGGCACATTCACCGCCACCGCAGCCATGTCGACCTCCGCCTACGTTCACGCCGACGTCACCGCAACTTCGTCGGCGCTCGACATCTCGGCTTTGTCGCAATCCGCCCGAGTAGCACAAGGGGCGAGCGGCAGCCTTCCCCTCGCAGTCCGGGTACTCTCCAACGGGCATCCGGTTGCCGGGCGCACTGTGCAGTATGGGATAACCCAAGGGAATGCCAGCCTGAGTTCGACCAGTGCGACTACCGATGCCGCCGGATACACGAGCGTGAATCTTATTCTGAGCTCGGTAGCGGCCGAGGTTCACGCCAGCGCCTGCGTCATGCCGGCAGCGGCCCCATGCAGTAATTTCTATGTTTATGTGTTGCCGGCGGCTGAACTGCGCCTGCAGTACGTGGCAGGGGAACAGCAGATCATTAATACGGCGCAGACCTTCTCCCCCGTGATGCTGCGGGTGGCCGATTCCGCTTCGCCGCCCAACCCAGTACGGATGGCGCCGGTTACGGTGTTGTCTGCCGTGCTGCGCTGGCAACCGACGGCGGTTTCCAGCGGCCCGAATCCTCCGCCGCCGCCGACGCTGGCAGTGCTCAGTTCCGCTCAGCGGGTAGTCTTTTCCGATGCCAACGGCTTGGTTTCCATTCTGCCGTCAGCCGATGCCCGTTTCGGCGCCGTGGTGATCGACACGATTGCTTTTGCCGGGAGTGGTTTACCGCTGCAATTCGAGTTGCAGCGGCTGTGGGCACCGCCTGGATGGGTTTCACAGAATGCGGCTGAGAAGGCGTTCGCCAACCAGCAACGCCAGCAGCGCCAGTTTACTTTTTCACCCAGGTATCAACCCACTGATTGACGGTCTTGTACCAGAGCTGGCTGTTCTGCGGCTTGAGCACCCAGTGCCCTTCATCGGGGAAATAAAGCATCTTTGACGGCACGCCCAGCCGCTGCAGGGTGGTGAAAAGCTGCAGGCCTTCCGAGAGATCCAGGCGGTAGTCGAGCTGGCCGTGCACCACCAGCGTGGGCGTTTTGAAATTCGCAGCGAACAGGTGGGGCGACCAGCGCCGGTACAGGGCACGGTTGGTCCAGGGCGTGCCCTTGAACTCCCACTCCGGGAACCACAGCTCCTCAGTGGTGCCATAGGCGGATTCAGTGTTGAACGTGCCGTCGTGCGAGACCAAGCACTTGAAGCGCGTAGTGTGGCCCAGAATCCAGTTGACCATGTAGCCACCAAAGCTGGCGCCCAGCGCGCACTCGCGGTCCTTGTCCACGAACGGATAGCGGCCCTCCACATAGTCCAGGCCGCGCATCAGGTCCACGTAGGGACGCCCGCCCCAGTCGCCGTTGATGGCGTCAATGAATTTCTGCCCGTAGCCGGTGGAGCCGTGGAAGTTGATCATCACCACCACGTAGCCATCGGCGGCAAACAGCTCGGGATTCCAGCGATAGCTCCAGGCGTCGTCCCAGGCGCCCTGCGGCCCGCCGTGAATGAGGAATTTCACGGGATATTTCTTGTGCGCATCGAAGCTGGGCGGCTTGAGCAGGAAGCCCTGAACCCGGCTCTTCTCCGCGCCGGTGAACCAGAAGGGTTGCAGGGACGGCATTTCGACCTGCGACAGAACGGCATCGTTGAGATGCGTGAGCGGCTTGGCCGTATTCCGACACGGAGCCGTAGGAAAGGTAGGCACAATTCGGATCTCATTACGCAGTTGAGTCCAGCACTTCGAGCGAAGATCCGGAGTCAATGCGTAAACCTCATTGGGCGAGCGCACGGACATGCGGGTAAAGACCAGCGTGTTACCGTCCGGAGTGATCGTCAGATCATCGTTGGTGTTCCGTTCCAGTTCGTGTACATCTCCGCCGGATAGCGACACCACGTAAATCGGCTGTTGCCCCGAGTTTTCCGCCACGAAGTAAATGGATTTCGAGTCCGGCGCCCACACGAAACCACCCACCCAGCGGTCGAAATTTTCCGTCAGGCTGCGGCGCTGGCCCGTGGCGCGGTCATAGAGCATCAGTCGGAAGCGGTCGCTTTCGTAGCCCGGCCGCACCTGCGCCAGGTAGGCGATGTATTTCCCGTCGGGAGAGTAACGCGGGGTGGAATCGCTGGCCGGATTGTCGGTGATTTTCTTGGGCGTGCCCCCGGACACGGGGACCACGAAAAGATCGTTGTTGGTGCTGGTGGCTTCCACTTCGCTGATATTGCTGGTAAAGGCCACTTCCTTCCCGTCGGGCGAAAAGGCATACAGATCGCCGCCTCCGTTGCAGGCGTCATCTTTGCAATCGGGATAGACGGAGGAGACAAACAGAATGTTCTGCCCGTTCGGGCGACCAGAACTCGCCATCCGCTTCGGTGGAAATGGAGGTGACCCGGCGGGGCTGGCCGCTGACCGTACCGGTATTGCCGTCGAAATCGGCTACCCAGACCTGAGAGCTGCCGTCCTGGGACGAGATGTAGGCCAGGTGCTTGCCATGCGGCGACCAGCGCGGCCGGTCCTCGCCGGCCACTCCCGTGGTGATCTGCCTGCTCTCGCCGCCGGCCAGCGGGACCACCCACAGGTGCGGCGTGCGCGTGTTGGCCTTCAAGTCCACTTTGACCGCGCTGAAGGCCACCCAGCGCCCGTCGGGCGAAACCTGCGGCTCACCCACCCGCTGCAAGGCCATCATGTCCTCAAAGGTGAATGGGCGCTTAGCCTGCGCCAGGCAGAATGAACTCAGAAAGAAAACGGCGATTAGTATGCGGCGCCCCATGGTATCTCCTCAGAAAAGCAGACAAGTGTAGCGGATTGGGCAGGCGGCGTGTCTGTGAGGGAGGTCACCGGAACACTTAGCATTTGCCCAGCAATGGATGGTGGGCGGGCGACGGTCGGAAAGCACGGACCACCAGCAGCACTCAGGCATCAGCACTCAGCGTTGAGCTGGCGGCACTCAGTGTTCAGGCGCCAAAAAACTCATTGTCATCCTGAGCTGCGTCACGGAGCGCAGCAAAGAACCTGCTTCTCGAACCGCTCCAATTCTCTTGTTTCGCAATAGCTGGCCTGAGGTAATATTCGAGCCCGTATGGATATCCCGGCTTCGGAACGCGAACGCCAGCGCCTGCAGGCTCTCTACGCGGGCATGAGTGACTCCGAACTACAGCAGCTTGCTGAATCTCCCGGTTCCCTCACCGAGCTTGCGCTGGAGGCGCTGATGCAAGAAGCTCAACGCAGAGGCCTTAACCTCCCGCTATCGGACTCAGCCATGCCGCAGGATGTATTGGAGCAGCGGCAGTTGACGGTGGTTCGACAATTCCGAGATATGCCTGAGGCGCTCCTGGCGAAAGGACTGCTGGAATCGGCGGGAATTGAATGCTTTCTTGTGGATGATAATCTGGTGCGCCTCAATTGGTTTATCTCCAACGGCATCGGCGGCATCAAGCTTGCGGTCAATGCGGAAGACGCTCAGCCCGCCGCCGAAATTCTGTCGCAACCCATTCCAGAGACTTTCGATGTCGAAGGAGCGGAGAGTTACCAGCAACCTCGCTGTCCACGCTGTGGCTCAATTGATATCAGCCACGAAGCAGGAACGGACAAGCGATTTGCGCTTCCTGCCCTTTATGTAGGCGGTCTCCCGCTTCCGGTGCCGCGAGATGTCTGGAAGTGCGCTGAGTGCGGCGCGCAATGGCGCGAGATGGCGGATGAGCAAGGAACAGATATTGGAGCCGAATGACGTCGTGCGAGAACTGACTGCAGATTCACAGGATTTGACGCGCAAAAGCAGGTCCTTCGCTGCGCTCAGGATGACAATACGAGGTGGGGTGGCTGACTGCTGAATGCTGAGTGCTGACCGCTGAGTGCCGGACTACTGCCTCCTGAGTGGTCGCAACTCGCTAGCTATTAACTGCCCGCTTTCAGCCCCCACCGCTCCCACAGCACCTTCAGCACTTCCTGAATCTGGTGGTCCCACTCCGGCCACTCATGTATGCCGGGGCGCTCGCGGTACTCGTGGGGAATCTTCTTCTCCTGGAGCAATTGGGAGAAGTTGCGGCTCTGCACCAGCAAATGATCTTCGGTCCCACAATCGAGATAAATGAAGGGCAGCTCCGCCACTGGCGCATTGATGAGCTGCTTGAGGTCGTACTCCTTGCGCTGCGGCGAGCCTGCCGGCCCGAAGGCCGCAACTATGGATTGGCGGATCCAATCGAGCATGTCCGGGCCCATGTTTTGCGGCGTCCAATCGGTCACATCCAGCGCGCCGCTCATGGAGGCGGCAAAGGAAAACAGGTCCCGGTGCCTTAGCCCCAGCATGAGCGCGCCATAGCCGCCCATGGAGAGCCCGGCTGTGGCCCGCATGCCCAGCTGCTGCAGGGTGCGATAGTGGTTGTCAACATAAGGCATCACTTCCTTCATGATGTAGTCTTCCCAGCGGCTGTTGGGCCCGGTGCCGTTGACGTACCAGGCGCTGTCGCCCTCGGGCATGACGATGATCAACTGGTACGGCCGGGCATATTCCACCAGGTTGGTGTTCTTCACCCAGGTGTCGTAATGGTCGCCGATCCCGTGCAGCAGGTAGAGCACCGGGTAGCGGCGCACGCTGTTTTCGTAGCCAGCGGGCAGGAGGACGTTGAAGGGCGCGCGCTGGTGCAACGCCTGGCTTTCAAAAGGAACCGTGGTGACGGTCGGGTTAGCTTGCGCCCAAGTGAGACAAGGCAGAAGCAAGGCGGCGACAAGAATGGCTTTGCGCATGGCAGCCGCACATTATAGTCAGCAATTAGCAGTTGGCACTTAGCATTTGGCCGGCGATGGTCCTTGCGGCGCCCGACCTACCGTTTCACCCCGGCACCCCCTTTACAAACGACAAAATCCAGTACTCGTGGCCCGGAGCACGCATCTAAGAGAGTAAATTCCCGGTAGAATTGTAGTTATGAGCTTCCATCGCATTTATTGCCTGGCCCTCTCCGGCCTGGCCATCATTGCCTTTGCCGCTTTACCAGCCTTGGCCCAGCGCGGCGAAGGGCCGCTAAACCCAGCCCAGCCCCAGGGCATCACCGTAGACCAGATCATCCAGCGCTTTGCGGCCAAGGAAAAAATGTTCCAGGAAGCGCGCGATGGCTATACCTACACCCAGTCGGTCAAGGTGATGACCGTGGACGGCGACACCATCACCGGGGAATACCAGGAAGTCTTCGACGTGCTGTTCGACGACAAGGGCAATCGCATCGAGCAGGTCAAGTTCGCTCCCCAGTCCACGCTGGAAAACGGCGGCATTTCCATAACCCAGCAGGACCTGAACGACATCCGCCACCTTATGCCCTTCGTGCTCACTACCGAGGAGATTCCGGAGTATGACATTCTCTACCGCGGCACGCAGCGGCAAGACGAATTGCACTGCTACGTTTTCGACATAGCGCCCAAGAGGATCGAAAAGAACAAGCGCTATTTCCAGGGCCGCATCTGGGTGGACGACCACGACTTCCAGATCGTAAAAACTTTCGGCAAGAGCGTTCCCGATATCCGTCCGAAGAAGGGCCAGGAGAACTTGTTCCCCCAATTCACCACCTGGCGGCAGCAGATTGATAATGTTTACTGGTTTCCCGTCTATACCCGCGCCGATGACGTACTGCACTTCAGCACCGGCGACGTGCACATCCGCGAGATTGTGAAGTATGAGGATTACAAGCGGTTTGGATCGAAGGTGAAAATCACTTTCCAGGGCCAGGAGCTGCCGGGACAGGGTCAGCAGGGCTCGCAACAAGGCCAGCCCCAGCAGCCCAATCCGCCGCAGGGGCAGCCACAACCACCGGCAAAGCCGCAGTGAGGCAGTTGCCAGTCGCAGCGGTGGCGCACGTGGGAAAGCGCTTGGCGCAGTGCGAAAGCGCGTGACGCAAGTGTGGGAGCGCGTGGCTTTAGCCACGCGAATCGCTAGCATCAGAAAATCAGGGCTTCAGCCCCGGTGACAGTTTTTGTCCCACAGGGGCTGAAGCCCAGTTTCTTCACGAAAGCCTGGTTATCGCACGGCTAAAGCCGTGCGCTTCCACACTCCAGCAACAGGCGACTGGAATCCGTGAGCAACTCGCTGACGCAAGGCAGGGCGATGCCCCCCACGTCATAGAGGACAACTCAAATGGCAACTGGGAACTGGCAACTGCTCTTACGCTGCTGGCGCCAGCGACCGCTCGGCCGCCTGCTGGATGAAGCGCTTCATTACCGTCGCCCACATCACCTTTTTGCGGACCGCACTCTCCTTGCCCCGCCGCCCCTGTGCGAACATGCCGAGCAGCGCACGCATTTTCATCACCCGCAGCACGCCCATCTCGCCGGCGCTGATGCCATAGGCATCCAGGAATTCAGCCTGTACCTGGCTGGTGATGGCGCGGTTACAGAAGGGGTATTTTTCCAGCGCCTCCACGGCTGCGAGGAAATTGGCCACATCGTTAAAGGACATGCCGTGGGGAACCATTTTGGCGAAGTCGGCAATGGCCACCCCCTGTTCGCCCACAATCACGTTCAGTGGCGTGAAGTCATTGAGCACTGCCGAGCAGGGCAAAGCCCGACGGGCCCGCGCCAGGGCCGCCCTGGAACCGGCAACGATGGTGCGAATGGAATTGTCGTCCAGGCCTTCTCCGCGGCACTTTTCGCAGAGCTTTTCCAACTCGCCCAGTAGGCACGAAGAATCCAGGGAGGCGGCGCCATCGGCCACCGCGCGATGATAGCTGCGCAGCCACTCGCCGGCTTTGCGCGCCGCCGCTTTCAGCATGGCGCCATCGGCATAGCCCGGCAGCAACGCCGCCTTCATGATCAGCGACTGCAGCGGAAAACCGCTGAACTTTTCCGCCACCACGGCACCCAAGGCCGTGAAGTCGCCCAGCGGCCGGGGAACGCCGGCGAGCTTCCTCTTCTGAAAAGCCTGGTAGACATGCAGCAGGTTGCCGTGCTCCTGCCGCGCCATGGCATGCGCGCCCTTCGGGCCACAACGATTAGCGCGGTACACCTTGGCAGCCACGCGCTCGCTTCCGTCCGCGAAGTCAAGCACCATGTCGTAGATGTAATGGTCCGGTTTGGGTGTGTGACCTACGACCCGAACATTGCGAGGCTCGCCCCGGCCGGGGTAATACTTCTCCCCATGGGCGCGCAGTTCTATAACGATCTGTTCCATTACGCTCTCAGGCATCATCTCTCCGGTTGTAATCCTGGGTGTTGCGCAGCAGCTTCCTGGTGCAGGCCGAAAGGCCGACTGCTGGACGTGCCCGCCGCCGTCAGAGAAACACCGCGTCCGCGGCAACAGTGTGACCTTTGCTATGGTGCAGTTTCGGTTCCAGCCGGGCGGCAGGAGACAACAATTTATCTCATTGAAAACACAGGGGATTACGCAGACCCAAATGACTGCGCCTCAGCTAAGTTCCTGCATATGGCATCGGAATGGAAACCTTGGGCAGGCGGAGGGTCATGGTTTGTTGCTGGAAGCACAATGGATTGAGACAGAAAATTGACGACTAACGGCAAATCACAAGCTACCGAAGTAAGGCAGACCGAATCGTTCAATCGAAAATCATCACTCGGCAATTGTTCGGGAGCCGCCAGCCCCCATCAGTAGAAAAGGTACTTGCGCCACTTGGCGTCGGAGTGGCCCATCAGGCGCATGATGTGGCGGCTGGTATGCAGATTGAAAGCTCGCGGCTCGCGCAGCAACTTCATGTGGGCTTCCGCGGGCAGTTGATTCCCCTTGCGGCGATTGCAGGAATGGCAGCAGGTAACCAGGTTTTCCCAGCTGGAAGCTCCTCCGCGGGAACGGGGCACCACGTGATCGAGGGTCAAATCTCCTGCCGGCAGCACTGTGCCGCAATACTGGCAGCTATTGCGATCACGCAGCAGAATGTTCTTGCGGGAAAGAGCCCGGCTCTGGTGAGGAATGCGGCGGTACTCCAGCAAGCGAATGACCGACGGTACGCGGATGGCAAATCGCGCCGCATGCAGATAATGGCCGTTTTCCTCTTCGGCCATGGCTACGCCCTTCAGCACCAGCACAATAGCGCGGCGCGCAGCACAGACGTTGATGGGTTCGTAGGAAGCGTTCAGCACCAGCACGGGAGCATGCATGGAATGGCCATCGCCCACCGTGTGCGCCGCCTGCAGGGCGGGCATCATCTCCCGGCCCGGCATTCCCATCGAACTGTTGAGCTCCAAAGACATATCGGAATTCAGACCGTGGCCGCCATGGCCCGCAGCTCTGGCGTACTCTCTTCCCCTTTGGATGCATCTTCCGGGACAGCAAAGGTGAGCTCCGGCCGCAAAACGCGAGCCACGGTTGCTACCCACACCCGCACTGCTCCTGCCTTGCGCAGCACGCGGGCACATTCTGAAACCGTGGTTCCAGTGGTGAAAACATCATCTACCAGCAGGATGGTCCGACCGTCTACCGCCTCCACGTTCCGCACCTGGAAGGCGCCGCGAACGTTCTCCCGGCGCTGATGGCGAGTCAGGCCGGTCTGTGACTCGGTGGCCCGGACGCGTTCCAATATCGCGTTGTCCAGCGGCCATGATGCCGCATTCAACGCCGGCGACTTGAGAGCGGTGCGGGCAATCAGCTCTGACTGGTTGAAGCCGCGTTGCCGCAGCTTGGCGGCATGCAAGGGCACGGGAATGACTAACGGCACAGACTGATCCAACCGCGGAAGCACCGCGGCTATTGCCTCCCCCAGCATGCGTCCCAGCACGCCGGCAGCAGGACGCACCTGCTCGTACTTCAACAGGTGGATCAACTCGCGCAGGCCGCCTTCGTAACTGCCATAGGCGACTGCCTTATCAAACAATGGCTCCATGCGCTGGCACGCGCCGCAGCGGGCAATGCCCTCAGAAACCGCATAAGGGCTGGTCAGTCGCTCTCCGCAAACACTGCAAACCAGGCCGGTAATGGGACGCATGGCAGCCAGGCAGGTGTCGCATACAGGCAGGCGCGAGATCTTGATCAGGGGGGCGCTGCAGAGACGGCAATTGCTGGGGATAAGGGTGGCGAACAAGCTTTCCGCAGCCCCACCCAATAGGGAGAAAAGCGAGGACTGACTTCCTGAGGACTCAGCCCTGGTAGCCCGAGTTAGGTCTCCGCTACTGCTGAAGACGACCCTCCCCTGCCCGCGAATGGCCCACAAAGCCATTCTGAACAGTGTAGTGTCAGTATAACGGCCTAACCCATTGGTTCGCAACGGTGCTTCCGTTACCAAGGTGGAAGCCCAATTGGGTTGATATGTATCTCGAGGCCGAGGCGAGCAACGAACTTGGAGGGTCCAAACCTAAGAGCCAAGGGCTAAACACTGAAGGCCAGAAGCCACAAAGCGGTATCTTCCTAGTGCCTTATCACCCACATCACCCAGCCCGCAGCAATGACGCCGCCGACAAACATGGCGAAGCAGTAAGCCCCGTAACGAAGCTGGTCGCGCACCCCTTCGCGCTGGGTGATGCCGAAGACCACGGAAGCGAACACGGCGAACAGCAGCGCGGCGGTGAAGTGGGAGAGAGCCAGCCCGGTCATTTCTTTTTCCCTATGGCAATGTGGTAAGCGTCCACCGCGCTCACGAAGTTAAGCAGGCCGGCCACGATGATGAACTTCGTGCCATAGTCGGCAGTGGCGTGCTGGATCATGCCTTGGCCGTAATCCAGGGCGCGGCTCACAATGTAGAGCCCGCCCGCACCCACATCTCCGACGAAGCCCAAAATGTCCAGCACTTCGCCGCTGTTGGGCTGGTATACGTGCCCGCTCATCGCCAGGCCCAGAATGTACATGGCAGTGATGCAGGTCATGAGCAGCACCCCCCGGATCCAGCGCTTTTGTACCAGGTGTCCGGCGCCGGGAATGAGCCAGCCTATGGCCGGCGCGACTACCGCCATGGCAGTCAAGGGTTGCGGGCTGGGCCGCTCCAGTTCCGCGGCGGCAGATTTCGATCTGGAATTCGCCATCAGATAATCACAATCTCGTTTTGAATTTTACCCGTGACTTCGGCCGAGCGTTCGCGCACCAGCATGTTGATTTCGCTGCGCACGCCCCACTCGGGCAGGTAGATGCCGGGTTCGATGGAAAAACAGCTATTGGGCAGGACCTGGCGCTCGTCGTGCACTTCCAGGTTGTCCATGTTGGCGCCATTGGCATGCACCTCGGTGCCGATGGAGTGCCCGGTGCGATGGATGAAGTACTGCCCGTAACCACGGGAAGCGATGTGGTCACGGGTGGCCTTGTCTACTTCCCAGCCCTGCAGCTTGCGCCCGGCGGACACGGCTGATTTCACGGCGGCGATTCCGGCATCACGCGCCCCGCGCACCACTTCGAAAATCTCGCGCTGGCGGTCGGAAGGCGCGGGTTCGATTACCCCGGTCCAGGTAATGTCGTAATAGACCGCATGGGGACGGTTCTTCTTGCCCCAGATGTCGAGCAGAACAAAGTCGCCCGCCTTGATGTCAGCCGAGCGCTCGGCCGTGGGCTCGTAGTGCGGGTCGCCGCTGTTGGCATTCACGGAGACATTAGGCGGATCGTCGGTGACAATGCCTTCGCGGTGGAAGGCTTCCATCAGCCACTGCTGCATTTCGTACTCGGTGGCGCCCGCCTGGCGGGCGCGGCGGCCCAACTCCGGCCAGAACGCCGTGACGATGGAATCAATCGCGTCGCGCGCCTCAAAGTGGCTGCGAATCTGCTCCTCGGTCCAGGTGGCCTCGAAGCGCGCCACCAGGTCGCCCGAACTCACCACGTTCTTGCCAAAGCTGCGCACCAGATCCACGGTGCCGGCATCCACCATGGAAACCACAAACACCAGGTTATCAGGTGAGTACTGCATGGCCACGTTTTTGTAGGGCGCCAGCATGCCCTTGAGTTTCTCGAAAAGCTCCTGCCAGGCGGAATACTTTTCTTCCTTGCCGGGCAGGGAGGTCAGGTGGTGCGGTTCAATGCGGTGCGTGAGCTTGGCCGGTTCGCCCTGCGCCGGGATGAGGTAATACCATCGCCGCGTCACCATGGTGCCGTCGGGCAGGCCTAGCACCCGGTAGGCGATGGGGTCGCGGTGATGATGATCGTAGAAGAGCCACGCGTCAATGCCTTGCTGGCGCAGCGCCTCCTGGATGGCAGGCAGGTTCATCGGGCTAAGAGTCTATTCTAAACAACCACGTTGGGTTTGCGCGAATCTAGCCGGAAAGAGCGGACGAAGATCCGTTCGTCGCATACCGTCGGTGACCTGGAGCAACACATTATTCGGCATCCTCTGGATTCTGGGCGGGATCTTCATCCTGGCCCGCGAAATTCCTATTTTCCGTTACCTGGAGCGCTTGCCTCCGGGTGAGCACGCCAAAGGGCCAAAAATCCGTTCGGGCTTATTCCTGGGCATGGGAGCGGCTTTCATTGCCGCCGGCGTCGTGCTCCTGGCGGCGTACTACATGCGTCATTGAACCGCTAGCTGGTAATTGGTAGCTTGGTAGTTCGTACCTTGGCATCCATTTAGGCCAGACGCGGTGGAGATTCTCGACCTCAGACATTTTTCTTCAACCGACCTGCGTCCCCTGCTGGACGGGGAGGCGCAGGTGTGGTCGCGGCTGCTTTCCTGGGATTACCGCGGCTCAGCGGAGATGATCCTGCGTTACGTGGACGCCAAGATCCTTCCCGGCTACGCCGCCATTGAACGGGGACGAATTTTTGGCTATTCGTTCTTTGTTTATGAGGGCAGCAAGGGCGTGATCGGCGATCTGTTTGTGGGTAGCACCAACGACATGCGCGCGGAAGGCAATGGCGTGCACGCGATCGAGGTCCGACTGCTCACCCACGTCATTGAAACCCTGCAGCGTTCCCCCGGCATTCACCGGGTGGAGGCGCAGTTGCTTGTCCACGAAACCGGCGCGGTAGCTCGCCCTTTTCTTGACCAGGGCTTCCGCCGGCATCCCCGGCTGTTCATGGTGCTGCCGCTGCGCTCGACGGCCGCAACCGCCGCCAAGCTGCCGCCCGACATCGAGATCCGCCCCTGGACAGAGCACGACTACCAGGCTGCGGCAGCCGTGATCACCGCCGCGTACCGCGGACACATTGATTCTGAGATTAACGATCAGTACCGCAGCCTGAGCGGCTCAGTGCGCTTCCTCAACAATATCGTGCGCTTCCCCGGATGCGGCATCTTCGACGCCGAGGCATCGTTTGTAGCCGTACACCGCCCATCACGCTCGCTGGTCGGGGTTATTCTTTGTTCGCGGGTGAAGCACGACGTGGGGCATGTCACGCAAGTGTGCGTGGTCCCCGAACTGCGGGGCCACGGCATCGGCGAAGTGCTGATTGCGGCCAGCACCCGCGCCCTGCGCCAGCGCAATTTTGAACTCCTTTCGCTGACCGTGACTCAAGGCAATGAACGCGCCGTCCTGCTCTATGAGCGCCTGGGTTTTTCCACCATCCGGGTGTTTGACGCCTTCGTATGGGAGGGCTAGGTTGCGCTGATCCCGTAAGGCTGGATTATTGATGAGCCTGTGCAAGGTAAGGGGATGGAGCAGGGCCTTGGCCCTGCATGAGCATTGTAGACGATGTGAAGGTCTTAGCCACTGGGTACTTTCGGAAAACACCGCGAGAACCTGCAGAGAGTACCTCAGAGGCTAAAAGCCCGCATTCGTGCCGCAGTCTTAATGCAGGCCTGAAAGGCCTGCGCCACCCGTTTGCTTCAGATTCTGACGAATAATCCATCTGTACGGGACTTACCGCCAGCCGGCTTCGAAGCTGGTACCCTAGGCGTGATGCCCGCCCTTGTGAAGATGCCACCGGCCGTGCTACCTTGCGCGGTTTCGTCGGGCCTGCATCTCAGCTAGCCCCCGAGGAGTTCTTATGAGCGCCGAAACCACCACCATAGCCCCCTCCCTCGGTGGTAAGAAGCACCAGCCCTTTGTTCCGCCCAGCATGCAGATGCGTGAGTTTTCGCTGCGCGCCCTGATCCTGGGCATGATCATGACCGCCATCCTGGGCTCGGCCAACGCCTACCTGGGCCTGCGCGCGGGCATGACCATTGCCGCTACCTATCCCGCCGCCGTGATCGGCATGGCGGTGCTGCGCCTGCTGAAGGGTTCGGTGCTGGAAGAGAACATCGCCCGTACCATCGGCTCCATCGGCGAATCCGTGGCCGCCGGCGCCGTTTTCACCATCCCGGCGTTCGTGCTGGCCGGCCTGTGGCCAAGCCTGGCGGGGAAATACTGGCAATCAGTTGCGTTGATGATTATTGGCGGCACGCTGGGCATTCTGTTCGTGACCCTGTTGCGGCGGGTGATGGTGGAAGATCCCGAGTTGCCCTTCCCTGAATCGGTGGCCGCCTCGGAAATTCATAAAGCCGGGCAGCAGGGCGCCAAGGCCGCCAAAATCCTTTTCGCCAACATGGGATTCGGCGCGCTCATGTATTTCCTCTCCCAGATCAACCTGTT
>DASYWT010000127.1:0-1914 GCA_035935775.1 Terriglobales bacterium | reverse complement strand
GGGCACAAGAAGGCAGTTGTCAGTTGTCAGTTGCCAGTTTGTGGACCCGTGCCAGTGTGGAAGCCCCGGACTTCAGTCCGAGGATTACGGCGATCTTAGATTATGTGGCTTCAGCCCCTGGAGCCTCCCTGCAGAACCCTGCCCCGCTTGAGGTCATCTAATGAGGCGCCCTAGCAGGGGCTCTGAGAGCTGATGGCTGAAAGCTGAGAGCTGGCAGCTTATAATCACGGTGTTGGCAGCCGGACCTGTAAGCCGAATTCTGTCTGCCGGGTCGCCCCGGCAGGACGGCCATTCCTCTGGGCCGCACATTGCTGTGCGGCTCTAGCGACCTACCCGGAAGTTATGGCGCGCCGAGCCGGCACGCGCGCCGCCCGAAAGCGGCTCTTCTCCCCTATTTGGTCTTGCTCCGTGTGGGGTTTGCCCTGCCCGCGGCATTACTGTCGCGGCGGTGCGCTCTTACCGCACCTTTTCACCCTTACCCCGGCGTTGCCGTCGAGGCGGTATGTTTTCTGTGGCACTTTCCGTCGGCCGAGCTTGAACCCGGCCTCCCGGATGTTATCCGGCACACTGCTCTGCGGAGTTCGGACTTTCCTCCCCTGCCCGCCCCGAAAGGCGGCAGGAGCGGCCGTCCGGTCCGGCTACCAACAGCTAGATTATAAGGCAGTGGATAGCGGCCAGTCCTGAGCTGATGGCTGATGGCTGACAGTTCACAAACTGAGAACTGACAACTGAGAACTGACAACTGCCTTCTTGTGCCCCGCCGTCACGGAGGCTCGTCCGCTCCTTTGGTACACTCCACTCAGCGTGAACTCCACCGAAGCCATGCGCATCGCCCTGTTGTCCTTGTGGGCCAATAAGTTGCGCTCCGTTCTCACCCTGCTGGGGGTGGTGATCGGCGTGGCTGCGGTCATCGCGGTGGTCACCTTCGTGAGCGGCATCAACGGCTATGTGGCTGAGCGTATCTTTCGTCTGGGGGCGGACGTCTTTATCATCGGCAAAACCAGCGGCGTGATCACCAACATTGACCAGTACCTGGAACAGAACAAGCGCAAGGACCTGACGCTCGATGACTACCAGGCGGTACTCGAGGGTTGCAAGCGCTGCCAGTACGTGGGCGCCACCACCTTTAACGGCAACGGCCACGTGCGCTACAGCGAGCAGTCGAGTACCGACACCTGGGTGCGCGGCTTCACTCCCTCGATGGCCCCCATCATGGATCTCAATCTGGTGGCCGGGCGCATGTTCAATGAAAGCGACCTGGGGCGAGGCGCCGCCGTCGCCATCATCGGCAACGACATTGTGGAGAAGCTGCTGCCCGGCGTTGATCCCATCAACAAGGAAATTCGTGTGGACGGCAAGCCATACCTGGTGATTGGGGTGGGCGAGAAGGAAGGCAAAACTCTGGGGCAGAGCCGCGACAACTACGTCATCATTCCCATTGCCACCTGGCTGCGTCAGTACGGCTATCACACCAGCATTCGCATTTCTGGCAAAGCTGCTGGCGTGGGTGCAGCGCTCGATGGGGCCATGGACGAGGCCCGCGCCATTCTGCGCGCTCGCCGCCACGACATGCCCGGCCAGCCCGATAGTTTTGCTTTGGAGAACAACCAGAATTTCCTCAGCATATGGGCGAACCTGAGCGGCACCTTCTTTATTGCCATGGTGGCGATTGCCGCCATTTCGCTGGTGGTGGGCGGCATCGTGATCATGAACATCATGCTGGTTTCGGTGACGGAACGAACGCGCGAGGTGGGCATCCGCAAGGCTATGGGAGCACGCCGCCGCGACGTTCTGCTGCAGTTCCTGATCGAGTCCGGGACCATGGCGCTGGTGGGCGGCGTATTGGGAGTGCTCATGGGCATTGGCGTGGCCAAATCCGTGACCTTTCTCATCGGAATGCCCTCAGCCATCAAG
>DASYWT010000126.1:0-14477 GCA_035935775.1 Terriglobales bacterium | reverse complement strand
CTCCACAACTGGTGGCCATCGCCGGCCAGGGCGCGCACCAGCGTGCCGGTAGGCGTACCTTCGAGGACATACATGCCAGCCGCGCTTGGGGCAGTTGGCTGGGCGGCCACGAAATTGTTGATCCAGTTGTTGGTCAGATCTAACGGCGGCAGCTCCCAGCGCTCCGTCCCGACTGCCAAGGGCCCAGGGCTGGCAACCATGACCGACTCCTGCGCGGTCAGGGCCTGATAAGTGGCCGTAACAGTCGCTGAACCCGGCGCCAGCGCCACCATGGTGCCGTCGGCGTTCACCTGCAGCACGGAGCTGTCACTACCGGTCCAGCTCGCGGGGATGTTGCGCCCCAGATTGTCAGTCGCCGAAACCGAGCGCCGCTCCCCAACCGCCATGGTGATGGTGGTGGGCGTGATCTGGATCGAAGTGGGCGGCGGATTCAAGCCTGGCGGCGGAGGTGGAGGCGGAGGCGGCGCCACATTCAACGTGACGTTCAAGTTGGCCGATGAGCTGTTTCCAGCAGCATCGGTCGCAACCACCTGTACCGTGTTGCTCCCACTGTTAAGTGTCACATTGCAGCTGAATGCGCCTGCACCGAAGGTTGCCGTGGCACCATCGCACAGCACCGAGGACACACCCGAGGAGACGTCGCTCACCGAGCCGCTCACCGCGAGCAGGCTGTTCGATACCGAACTGCCGTCAGCCGGTGAAGAAATCGAGAGCACCGGCGGTACCGTATCAATGCTGACAAAAGCCGTCGTCTGGCTGGAGTTCCCCGCATTATCCACGGCGGCGCGGGTTACCTGGGTCACCCCTTGCGCTGAAACGGTGACTGGCGCAGGGCAAACCGCTACACCGGAAAGCGAATCGCTGCAGCTGAAGCTGACCACCACGTTGCTGTTGTTCCAACCCGCCGAATTGGGGGCTGGGCTGGGTACGGCGCTGATCACGGGCGGCGTCAAATCAATATTCAGGCTCACGCTGGTGCTGGCGCTCATGCCGGCGCCATCCGTAGCCGTGCCACTGACAATCTGATTCGCTCCCGGCGTGTCCACCGTCACCGGCGCCGGGCAGGTGACATTCATGAATGCATCGGCGCAAGTGAAGGTCACGGTCACTGGGGTATTGTTCCAGCCGGCCGCATTGGGCTGCGGCGAAACAGAAGCGGAGATGGTCGGCGGGTCGTTATCCATACCCAGAATTTCTACGGTGATGGCGCCACCCGGCTCGCCGCGCAGCTCTACTGAGAGATCGTTCGAACCCTGCTGCGGCGTCACCGGCTTGTAAATGGCACGCCGGTGGTCATCGAAATCGTGTTCACGCAGGACCACCTGGCCGTTCAGGCGGATGACGGCGCTCTCCACGGCGCGGTACGGGTTCGCTCCGTTGACCACAACGAGCGTGTATTGGGTGTTGGGGTACCTCACCGAGAACAAGCCATCCTGCACACTCGGAGCGCCCTTGCTCCGCACGAAAACCTCGGGGCCATAGGCCTTGAAGCTCACGCCGAAGGCCTGCCCCAAGAGCAAGCAGAGCAAAACACCTATCCACGTAGCCACCGTCGTCCGGTAGTGCGTGCGATGCAACATGTGCAACCCTCCCGCCGTGCCTGGCCCAAGCCAGCACAGTGATCCCGAAACGGAACACAGCCTACGCAATCTTTCGCAATTGAGCATCTGCCCCCGGTAATCCTGCTGCGGTGCCTTCCGTTATGGCTCCCTTGATTACCGTTTTTCGATCGCCACCTTCGGCCAGGTGACCGGTGTAATCATGCTTTCCAAGCTGTCGTAGGATCGGAGGTTAGCGGGACCCGATATGCCGCTCGGACGAGCGCAGAGCGCCGAGGCCTTATGCGCAACGGGTTTTCATCGGTCCCCTAGGTGAGGAACAGTTACCTTTAGGGTACTTTCGTGTGGTCTCATGCCGGGTTGCGAGCAGACCTCTCCGCGCGGAAAGCATCCCCGGTCAGGCCTTTGGCGACGGATGGCAACGAACGCAGGAGCACGTTGGTTGTGAATTCTTCTCGGGCTACGATATGATCCCGCTTCTGTTTCCCTTACCCTGAGGAGGATTCATGGCTGCCCGGCACTCCTGGGCCGTTCTGGTGCTCTGCTCCACCCTGCTCTTTGCTGCTGACACGAACGATCAAACAGCGCCCTTCTACGGCTATTCCGCAGCGGGCTCGCGCGCCGAGCAGCAGTGGGAGACCAAGTTCCGCGCTATTCCCGACCCAGGCGTCTTGCGGGCCAATATGCAGTTGTTGAGCGCCCGCCCCCACAATGTGGGCTCGCCTTACGACAAGCAGAATGCGGAGTGGATTCTCGCCCACTACAAGCAGTGGGGCTGGGACGCCCACATCGAAACCTTCGATGTGCTCTTCCCTACGCCCAAGGAGCGGCTGGTAGAACTGGTCGAGCCGACCCACTTCACGGCCAAACTACAGGAGCCGCCGGTGGCAGTGGACCCCACCTCAAATCAGCAATCCGAGCAGCTTCCCACCTACAACGCCTACTCCGGCGATGGCGACGTGACCGGGCCCCTGGTTTACGTCAACTATGGCCTCCGCGAGGACTATGAAGTGCTCGACCGCATGGGCATTTCAGTAAAGGGCGCTATCGTGATCGCCCGCTACGGACGTTCCTGGCGCGGCATCAAGCCGAAAGTGGCCTGGGAGCATGGGGCGGTCGGCTGCATCATTTACTCCGACCCGCAGCAGGATGGTTACGCCGATGGCGACGTGTTTCCCAAGGGCGGCCTGCGCCCCCCGGAAGGTGTGCAGCGCGGCTCGGTAATGGACACCCAATACCCCGGCGACCCGCTCACTCCCGGGGTGGGCGCGGTTGCGGGAGCAAAGCGCCTGGCAATCAACGAGGCACAGACGATTTTGAAGATTCCCGTGCTGCCCATTTCGTACGCCGATGCCCAGCCGCTGCTGGCCACGATTAGCGGGCGAGTGGCTCCCCCGGAGTGGCGCGGTTCGCTGCCCATCACCTACCACATTGGGCCGGGAGCGGCCAAAGTGCACCTGATCGTGAAGCAGAACTGGGACATCAAGCCTGTATACGACGTCATCGCAAAGATTCCCGGGTCCACTTATCCCGATGAATGGGTACTGCGCGGCAATCATCACGATGCCTGGGTGAATGGCGCCGAAGATCCCATCTCCGGCCAGGTGGCGGAACTGGAGGAAGCGCGCGCACTGGGTGAACTGCTGAAGCAGGGCTGGAAGCCGAAGCGGACGATTATCTACGCATCCTGGGACGGCGAAGAACCCGGACTGCTGGGCTCCACCGAGTGGGCGGAAGAGCACGGCGACGAACTCAAGCAGCACGCTGTCGCCTACATCAATTCCGACAGCAATGGGCGTGGCTTCTTCTTTGCCTCAGGTTCGCACAGCCTGGAGCACTTCATCAATGGCGTGACCCACGACATTCCTGACCCGGAAAAGGCGCCTCTGTCGGTGTGGCAGAGGCGGCGTCTGGTCCTGCAGGAGCGCGCCAAACCTGAGGACCGCGAAGAAGTGCGCAAGCGTCCTGACAACCGCATCGGCGCGCTGGGAGATGGCTCCGACTACGCTCCCTTTCTCGATCACCTGGGAATTGCATCCGTCAATTTAGGATTTGGCGGCGAGGATGAGGGCGGTATCTACCACTCCATCTACGACGATTTCTACTGGTATACGCATTTTTCTGACACTACTTTTGTTTATGGCCAAGCCCTGGCGCAGACTGGTGGGACCGCCGTGATGCGTCTGGCGGACTCCGACCTGCTGCCGTACGAGTTCAGCGACTTGGCAGATACCGTGCATCGCTATGCCGGCGAACTGGAAAAACTGCTGGCCGAACGCCAAAAAGAGGCGGTGGAAAGGCAACAGGAGCTCAAAGAAAGCATGTACCAGGCAGTAAGCGATCCCAAAAATCCCTTGGGCCCGCCTCCTGCCCTGCCACCAGTGCCCTATTTGAATTTCGCGCCTCTGGATAATGCCATCGCCGCACTTACTCGCAGCGCTCAGCGCTACCAGACCGCCATCGTGGCCGCTTCAGCCGGCGGCTTGCATCTGCCACAGGCGACGCTGGCCGATCTCAACGCCAAGCTTCTGCGCAGCGAACGCGTGCTCACCGATGCAAAAGGTCTCCGCGAGCGTCCCTGGTTCAAGCACCAGATTTATGCTCCCGGGGCTTACACCGGTTATGGCGTGAAAACGCTGCCCGCTATCCGGGAACCGCTGGAGGAAAGGAAGTATCAGGAGGCAGACGCCGGCATCCCTGTTGTGGCCAAAGTAATTGCCGACGAAGCCGCACTGCTCGACTCGCTGGCGGGTGAAGTTGAATCCGCCCGGCAGGGAAAAACCTCGGGGCGCTAGCCCGCAACAAAATTGGGATCTACTGAGGCGATCTGGCGCTTCAGGAGGGGACGAGGTGAGGTTGTTCGCGGCTGGACAACACTGTTCGGAAGCGGACAATCGTCCTAGCTAACATTTGTTGGTTTCAGGCTAGTTTATTCCTCTTTTTCAACGACTTACGAGGACTGTCGACTATGGCAGCGGGAATGCTATTTCTGCCTGCGAAGTGCGAGGCGGACATATGCAGCAGGTTGAATGCAGCTCGGTGATTGGCAACAAGCCCCGGATCCTTCTAGCCGACGATCAAGGCATGGTTCTGGAAGCGCTGCGCCTGCTGCTGAAGCAGGAAGGTTACGAAGCCGACGCGGTCAGTCGCCCCTCGGAAGTACTCTCTGCCCTTCGGGCACGCGACTATGACCTGGTGCTCATGGACCTGAACTACACACAGGACACCACCTCGGGCAGCGAAGGCCTGGACCTGCTGACGCGCATTCGTACCATGGAAAAGGATGTTCCCCTGGTGGTGATGACGGCATGGGGAAACATGGAACTGGCCATTGAGGCCATGCGGCGCGGCGCCCGCGACTTCATCCAGAAGCCTTGGAACAACCAGCAGGTGCTGGAAGCTTTGCGCGCGCACATCAGCGACCACCAAAAGACGCTGCGGCGGGCGGGTGACTGGAAGCAGGAAATGACCGACGCCCGGGAGGTGCAACAGCACTTTCTGGCGCAGCCGGTGCCGGATCTGAGCGGCTATGAGATTTGTGCCAGCTCACGTCCCGCTCGAGCCTTGGGTGGTGATTACTTCGAGGTAAGTAAAATCGGCCCGGATGAAGCCTCCATCTGCATTGCCGATGTAGCCGGCAAGGGAGTGGGCGCGGCTCTGCTGATGTCCGGCCTGCAAGCCATGTTGCGCTCCCTGCGCGGTCAGGCTCCCGCGCTGGTCTGCGCCGAACTCAACCGCGTGCTGTGCCAGATTGCCCCGGCCGGAAAATTTGTTTCCTCCTTCTACTGCCTGCTGGGAGAAGACCGTCGGCTGGTGTGCTGCAATGCCGGACACAATTCGCCCATCCTGGTGCGGGAGGACGGCACGGTGTTGCGCCCTCAGACCCAGGACGCTGTGCTGGGCTACTTCGACGACTGGCGCTATCACGAGCAGACAATCGAGCTTCGCTCCGGTGACCGGTTGGTCCTCTTTACCGACGGCATGGTTGAGGCATTCGACGAGGAAGGCATCGAATTCGGAGACGAGCGGCTGATGCAGCTTGCCGCCGACAACCGGAAGCTTGACGCGGCCGATCTGCACCGCCTGCTTATCTCCGCGGTGCTGGAACATTGCTCTGGACGTCCTCAGGATGACGCCACGCTGGTGGTGGTAGCGGTGAAGTAGCCTCGTCGTGGCTCGCCGCCGGCAAGCACCTTTGGTGAGAAACGTAACTAAGTTAGGGCTGCTAATGTTCCACAGCGGCTAAAGCCGGACTCAATTTGGGCTCTGTTCGGCACGTCTGAAGACGTGCCCTGATACGAACCAAATCTGAGCCAGATCTGGCCGAGCCGGTGTCTCGCCCGCGATTCGCCTTGAGTCTGACGAAAACAAGTTACATCTCTAGCGATGGACTACTTGGTGCGCTGAAGATACACATGGGTAGAGACGTTGCTTGCAACGTCTTAGTTTCCGCTGGAAGGCTTATTCTCCACCCCAATAAATTGTGCCCCGGCTTCTCTTTGCGTCTGCTATTGCGAGGGGGCGTAGAAACCGCGCTTGGCGGAAACGTGCAGGGGCGGCAGGCCCTTGGGGGGACGCAGCTTGACGGTGATCTTGTGGAATTTGCCGTCACGCGGCCGGACGGTGGGCTGGTAGGCGATTACGTATTCATCGCGCAGCGCGATACCAATCTTGGTGGCAACGTCAGCGAGTTCATTGGGATTATCAATGGTGAAGGCGCGCCCGCCGGTGGCATCGGTAACTTCGTGCAACAGGGCCGGCCCCTCCTGCTCCTCAACGGTTCGCGGAAACTGGTCAAACAGACCGATGGCAAAGATCTGCACGTCGGCTTCCTGCACCATGTCCTTGACTTCGCCTTCGGTGTAGCGGCTGTGATTATCGCCGCCATCAGAAATGATGAGCAGGGCTTTCCGCGGATACTGGGCGTGGTGCATCTCGTCCATGCCCAGATAAATCGCGTCCAGCAGGGCCGTCATGCCTTTGGCTTCCACCGTCGGCAACCTGCTTTCGACGTCTTGCACCCGGTTGGTGAAGGGCGCAACCAGGTGCGGGCCGTCGGAAAATGCGATGAGGAAAAACTCATCCTGCGGGTTCGCAGTTTCCAGAAATTGCGAAACCGCTTCCCGGGCCCGCTGGATCTTGTCGCTCATGCTGCCGCTGATATCGAGGATCACACCCACAGAGATGGGCGCATCGTCGCTGGACAAATTTCGGATCTCTTCCTGTTGCTTGTCCTGATAGACCGCGAAGTTGCTTTTGTCCAGGCCCGTCACCAACCGGTCCATGGGATCGGTGACGGTCACGGGCACCAGGACGAGATTGACGTCCGATTTCAGAATGGGGAGTCCGGTGCGTAGCGCGGGATCGGGGACGTGTGTGGATGCTGCTGGTTTAACTCGCGGCGCGATATGGACGTCGTTTGTATCCTGCCCCAGGGCCGAAACGGAAAGCATAGAGGTGAGCAGGACCAGGAAAAGTGTCAAGCGCCAGGAACCTGCCTTGTTCAGGCCGGCTTTTTGCAACGACTGCAGCATGGGACCCGTTGTTCGGACTGCCTTTCGGAGGACGAAGACGCCCGCCTTTCGCGCAGTATCATACCGCGCTGAAGAGGAAACCGCGCGCGTCCGCAACCGATTTTCTGCCAGGTAGGATGTGGACTCAGGGGAAAGGGTTTCGTAACTGCCGAGGAAATTCCAAACGGCACCGGACCGAACCGCTTCGTTTTCAGTGTTGATCGGCCACTCCTACGCTCTTAGCCGCAAGCGATTGCACACTTCACAACCCGCTTACTCGCAGCACCTTGGAGAGGGTGCCGGCGGTCTGGGTGGAAGCGGACCAACTAGGGGATGAATAGGAGGTTGGAGGCTGACCGGAGCGCCAGCGCTGGCCACGCGTAACAAGGTCAACGCCTGTTCAGTTTTCTTCCATTGCGAGGGCTTGAGGGAACCGTTTTCGGGCGGGCCAGCTGCAAAAAATTGCTGGATATCGCTTCGAACGGCGGGGGTGAGGTGGGCGAAATGGTCGCGGTCCAACCGCCGAAGCAGATCGGCGTAGGTCTGGTCCGCCAACTTGTACTCCCCTTCCCGGGTGAGCAAGCCGGTATCGAGGTTGCGGTTGGGAATCCTCAAATCGCCGGCGCTCACCTGCCTGACCAGCAGGTGATACTCCTGGAGAACATGATCCATGCTGCGGAAATAAAGGTCTTCTGTGAGAGGAGTAGGGTTGCGATAGCCCAGCACCTTTGCCGGTCCAAAGGGCAGCAGTTTGATCAGGAATCCCAGAATCCTGGCAAAAATGCCTGGGCGCCGGTAGCGGGTTCCGAACTCCTGGTTATAGTCGGCGCGGGAAAGATGATAGAGGAAATCCTGCTTCGCGCGATTGTTGTATTCGTGCTCAATTTCCGGACGGTGGGTGGCCAGCGCCACCTGTGTCATCTCCGGAACCACAGTGCCGACGGCAAAGCGGAACGTTTCCAGGGTTAAATCGTCAAAGTGCAGCAGTTGGTCAAGGGAAATGCCGTAGGTATCCACAAAGGCGCGCTCCAGCAGGTCTTCGGAGACGTCAAACCCGATGAAATCGTGGTACTGCAGCGACGTGTAGCGGTGTTTGGCGACCTCCAGCACGTCGAAGCTGAATTCTGTGCGCAGGTGGGCATCGTGGTCGGTTTCGTAGGGTATCCAGTCGCCAAAGCGCGCGCGCAGCCGAGGATATTCCACGGGCACCGAAAGGTTAACGGCGGGGTGTCCAAAACTGTCAGCAGCGTAATGGCTCAGCGCGCCCAGGGCGAAGGCGTACTCCTCGACATTGCGGGCGTCGCGCAGCATCCAGGCCACGAAGTCGCCAGTGCGAACGTAGTGCAGGATGTTGGTGAACTTCTTGTTGCCCAGCGGGTAATAGCCGACGTCCTGAATGACCGAACCACCATAGGCAAAGGAATGCGCCCGCTTCAGCTCCGCCGGCGTGGCGGTGGGAAAGCGCTTGAGCAGGGCGGGAAGAATATCGGTGTTCCAGGCAAGGTCAATAACCTCTTCATGGGAGAGGACGGAATACCCCCGTAGAGGGCGGGCGGCGATCAGGAAGCAAAAAACCAGCAGGAGCGTGAGTGCGCGCCTCATTCTCGTGATTCAGATGCAGATTCTGAGCTGCTGGTACTGCTGGCCTGTTTGAAAGCGCCTGGTTAAGTCCTAATCGCTGGCCAAGCGAATGGATATCCCAGGTTTTTTCCGTGACTGGGTGTCTCCGTGGTGAAGAAATCAGCTCTTCACGGGCAGGCTGCCCTGGGGCAATAGCGGCAGCGAGCGCAGGCGCGCTCCGGTGGCGGCAAAGATGGCGTTAGCAACTGCGGGAGCCAAACCCATGTTGGGCGTTTCTCCCGCCCCGGCTGAGGGAATGTCCTTGCGGTCTACCAGCACCAATTCTATCTGCGGCAAATCGCGGAAGCGCGGCACCCGGTACTCGTAGAAATGGGGGTTGAGAATCTTGCCGTTTTCGAAGCGAATCGCCTCAAACATTGCTCCCCCGATGCCTTGCGTGATGGCTCCCTCAATCTGGTTGCGCAATCCGTTGGGGTTGACCACCGCCCCGCAGTCGAACGCCTCCACGACACGCGTAATCCTTACCGGAGCCCCCGGGCGGGCAATCTCGACTTCGGCACAGGTCGCGACGTAGCTTCCCTTTTCCAACCCGCCGGCAATACCGAAGCCGCGTTGTGGCGTGTTCTTCTGTTTGCC
Source organism: Terriglobales bacterium (assembly GCA_035935775.1). Taxonomy (GTDB): domain Bacteria; phylum Acidobacteriota; class Terriglobia; order Terriglobales; family Acidobacteriaceae; genus JAICWP01. The sequence goes on along the minus strand of DASYWT010000126.1, from coordinate 5,188 downwards.
CCAGCCAAATTTGCCGGCTGCCGCCTGGAGCACTGCGCGCAATCGTGGATCGGACGTGTTCATCAAGCGAAACGCCAGCTGATCCACGCCCGCCAGGTCGCCCAGCTCATCCATCGCCGACTCGCGCGCGAAGAAGTTTGCCGGCGCCGCCAGCCCGCGGTACGAACCCTGGCGCAAAGGCGAATTCACGGGATGGAATTCAATGCGCTGGTTGGGAATGTCATAGGGGGTGGCAATCGCGGCCGGGCCGGAGTTGTAGTTGTCGTGTTCCCACGCCAGTACTTTTCCGTCCTCACCGACGCTGGCCTTGATGTCAATCACGCCCGCGGGCCGGAAGTAAGCCCAGGTGAACTCTTCTTCCCGCGTCCACACCAGGCGGACGGTTTTGCCTGCCGCCTTAGCCAGGCGGGCTGCTTCTACGGCGCATTCGCCGGTGTGCTTGCCCCCATAGGCCGAGCCGGTATCGGGGATGATCACACGCACCTGCTTGCGCGGGATACGCAACTCCTCCGCCAACTGGTCAGCCACGGCGAACGGGCGCTGCGATCCTGTCCAGACGGTAAGCTTGTCGCCGTTCCACTCCGCCATTGCTGCCCTTGGCTCCAGGGGCGCATGGGCGATGTACTGCAGCGTGTAGGTTTCGGAGACTGTCTTGGCCGACGCAGGCAGGTTGAGCCTTACCGAGCCCACCTCGTGGCGGAAACCCTCCTCGCTCGTGTCCGGGTTCTTGCGCAGGTAATCAAACAGCTCTCTGTTAGAAGGCTGCGCTGGGGCTTTCCACTGCGCCCTCATGGCATGGATGGCCTGCTCCGCCGTGTCCTGGTCGGGGCCGGCCGCGCCTATGAAGTTGCCGTCGCGGACTACCTTGACCCCCGGGACCCTCTCCGCGGCGGTTGTGTCCAGAGATGCCAGGGTGGCATTAAACGCCGTTGGCCGCAGGACCTTTCCGTACATCATTCCCGGACGAATCATGTCGGCGGCGTACTTGTGCTCGCCGGTTACAAATGCTTGGCCTTCAACTTTAGCGACAGGAGTGCCAGCGACACGCCATTCCGTCGCTGGCGTCAGGGACGGATCTTCGGGGAGCAACTTGGTGATCTGCTGTCCGCGAGTGAGTTCGCCATAGGTCAGAGATTGTCTGGTCTTCGGATCTCTTACCTTGCCATCGGCCGCCACCAGGGTTCCGGCATCCACGTGCCAGCGCTCTGCGGCCATAGTTACCAGCACGTCGCGGGCAGTAGACGCCACCTCCCGCAAGCGCGGTCCCATGGTGGGCGTGGTGCGGCTGCCAAAGGTGCCCATGTCCCACGGTGTCAAATCGGTGTCGCCCATGACCATCTTGATGGCGGAGACGGGAACCCGCAGCTCTTCCGCCACCTGCTGCGCCAGCGAGGTGCGAATGTTCTGGCCCATCTCCGCTTTGCCGGTGTAAACCGTGACCACGCCGTTTTCTCCGACGTGCAGCCAGGCGGAGATCTCCCTGGGCAACTCATGGTCCCAGCGTCGCGCCCGCCCAGACTCCTGACCCGCCAGGGAGGGGGCGCAAGCGCACACCAGTACCCCGCCTCCCAACAGCTTGAAAAATTGCCGACGGTCCAGGTCGAAGGCGTAGCGCGCCCGCTCGATGGTCTCGTGTTGCGTTACTTCCAGGTCAGCCGGTGCGATCGCTTCCTTTTTCATGACCGTTCTGCCTTCCACTCACGGGCTGCCTGCCGGATAGCATCCAACGCCCGCCCATAGGTGCCGCAACGGCACATGTTTCCGTTCATGAAGCGCACAACTTCCTCGTCGCTGGGCCGCGGATTGGAATTCAGCAGCCCTACCGCAGACATGATCATCCCGGGGGTGCAGTACCCGCACTGGAAGGCTTCCTGCTCCAGGAAGGCTTGCTGCACGGGATTAAGTTTCCCGCCTTGTGCTAGCCCTTCAATGGTGGTTATCTTTTTTCCCGCCGCTTGCGAAACCGGGGTGCGGCAGGAGCGTACCGGCCGCCCATCCAGCAACACGGTGCAGGCCCCGCACTGGCCCTCGCCGCAGCCATACTTGGTTCCGGTCATTTGCAGGTGCTCGCGCAGAGCGTAAAGCAGGGGAAGATCAGGCGGAAGCTCCAGACGGTGTTCGCTTCCGTTTACCAGTAAAACGATGGCGGCCATGGACGCCTCCCAGGAGCGCGCTCACAAAAGGAAACACCTATGTTAGCGCCAAAACAGAGCTGTGAGGGGCTATTCCGGTTGTGTCTGGAGCCGCTCTCCCGATATAGTGTCCCGAAACGAAACCTCGCTGTTCCGTAGCGGCCGCATCGGCCTAGAGGGGAGAGTGCGCGTGAAAGCGTTCATCTTTGGAATCATCGTCGCGGTCATTGCGATTGCGGCTGGAGTTTACTTTTACTTCGATACCGGCACTGCTCCGGTAGCAACCTCCGCCCAAGCCATGCCCTTTGAAAGAATGCTGGCCAAAAAAGCCCAGCATGCGCGGATTGACAAAGAGATGCCGAAGACCGTGCCCGTCACTGCTGACGACGCGAGTTACACCGCAGGCGCCCAGATTTACCGCGACAATTGCGCCGTTTGCCACGGCCTTCCCAACCAGCCCAAAGGCGCCATTGCCAGCGGCGAATTCCCCCCGCCGCCCCAGCTTTTCCAGGGCAAAGGCGTTACCGATGATCCTGCGGGTGAAACCTACTGGAAAGCGGAGAATGGCCTGCGCCTGACGGGCATGCCCGGATTTGGCAAGTCGCTTTCCACTACTCAGCTTTGGCAAGTGAGCTTATTACTGGCCAATGCGGACAAGCTGCCCGCGAGCGTGCAGCAGATTCTGGCTGCTCCACTGCAAGCACCTCCGGCTCAGCCCGCACCGACTGAGGCACCTGCGCCCAAGCGTCGCAGCCGCCGCCGCGGCTAACCTTTAGCGGCATCAACTCAGGGGCTGAATGCCGATTGCTGTGTTGATCACTGTGTAACGGATATGTCGAAGCATTTCTACGTATTCATTCTCGCGTGCTCTTGCTGTTCGCTTGCCTTCGCCCAGTCCGGCCAGTGGCTCACCTACGGCCACGATTCGCAGCGCTCCGGCGTAGCCGAGGATGAGCACGCCTTCACCTCCGCGAACGTTTCACGCATGGGCCTGGTTTGGAAAACCGTTGTGCCCAACCAGCCGCTGGCCATCAACGGGCTCACTGCTCCGCTGGTTGTAGATGGCGTGGCAACTTCTTCCGGCAGGCGGAACCTGGTGCTGGTGGCGGGAAGCTCGAACCACATCTTTGCGCTCGATGCGGACAGCGGCGAGCTGGTCTGGAAACTCGACGCACCGGCCGAAACCAAGCCCCATGATCCACCCGACTGGCTCTGCCCCAACGCGCTCAATGACACGCCCGTAATTGACCCCTCTAAGGGGCGGCTGTTTGTCATCACCAGCGACGGGCGCCTGCTCACCCTGGCGCTCGCGGATGGCCATCAACTCATGCCGCCCGCCCGTTTCGTGCCTGCATATTCCAAGATGTGGAGCCTGAACTACTCCGGCGGGGTGCTTTACACCAGCCTTTCCCAGGACTGCAACGACACTCGCTCCGGCATCGCGGCCATGAATCCTGATGCGCCCGGAAAGCCGGTGGTGTTTTTCAGCACTACCGGCGCCTGTAGCGAATCGTTCTGCGGCGCCGGTATCTGGGGCCGCGGTGGCCCGGCAGTGGATTTCAGCGGCTTTGTGTACGGCGCCACCGGGGACGCTCCCTTTGACTCCGCCGCCAATCTATTTGGCGATACCCTGCTCAAGCTTTCACCCGGCACTCTCGACCTGGCCGGCTACTACACGCCTGCCGATTGGGAATACCTCACCCGCAAAGACCTCGACATGGGGACTACCACGCCCGCTATTTTCCGCTGGCACAATCGCGTGCTCGCCGCCATCGGCGGCAAGGAAGGCGCCGTCTACCTCGTGGACACGGCTACCATGTCGAGCACCCAGCACCGCATTGCGGCCTTTATTTCGCCGCGCTTTACCAACAAGCAACAGACGTTTGAGGCGAACGGCATTTGGGGCGCCATGAGCGTGTGGCACGGCCCTGAGGGTGAGACGTGGCTTTACGTACCCTCCTGGGGCGAACCGACGACGGAAGCGGAATTCCCTCAGAGTTACGGACCGGTGAAGTCGGGCAGCGTGATGGCGCTCAGGGTGGTGAGCGCGAAGGATGGCGGCCCGGCGCTGCAGCCGGTGTGGATTTCAGAAGACATTGCCGTGCCCGATCCGGTGGCCATTGCCGGCGAGATCGTTTTCGTGGTCGGTACCGGCGAAAAACCGCAGCAAGTGCAGAATGGCGATATTTCCAAGATTCTGCACAACCGTGAGGACCTCAACACCGGCCACGCCATCCTCTACGCGCTGAACGCGCGCACCGGGCGGGAGCTCTGGTCTAGCGGCGGCGCCATGAGCGGCTGGACCCATTTTTCTGGTCTGGCGGTGGGAGACGGCAAGGTGTTCGCCACCACCCACGATGGCACGGTGTACGCCTTTGCGGTACGGCCGCCCGGCGCACCACCGGCAAAAACATGGACGTATGCAGCTCCAGTTTCGGAAACTCCCACGACCGCCACCGCTCCCGCAGTCCGTCCGTCCAGCGCCGCTGTTCCGCAGTGCGGCGAAACCAACCAGGTGTTCGCCGAGCACTGCGCCCTGTGTCACGGCGGCGATGGCAAGGGTATTTCTTCCCGCCATACTCCCGATTTCAACGATGCCTCGTGGCAGCAGTCGCGCATTGACAAGGACCTTTTGGGCGCGGTCACCAGCGGCACACAGGGCGGCATGCCCGCGTTCGGCGAGCAGTTAACCTCGGCGCAGATTGATTCGTTGGTGCACTGCATGATCCGCGGCTTCGCGCCGCCCGGACGGTAGCAGGGCGTGGAGTTTAGCAATTGTCATCCTGAGTGAGCGCGAAACGAGCGCTGCGAGTTAAGCGCGACCGAAGGACCTGCTGTTACGCACGCGAGAAGCAGGTGCTTCGCTGCGCTCAGCATGACAAGCAGTTGTGTGTAGTGGAAGCAAGTACATTGCTATTGCTTGCAACGTCTCGCACACGCTGACTCCTGACTTCTGAGCCCTGACTACCGGTTTTTCACACCCAGCGGAACCATTTCAGCGCCAGCACAAACGACGCCACTCCCCAAATCCCCATAATTAGAATGCGCCCGCCTTG
>DASYWT010000125.1:0-6436 GCA_035935775.1 Terriglobales bacterium | reverse complement strand
CATCATCGTGTACACATCCTTCAGCCAGGACGCCGCCGGAGAGAAATTCATTGATGCGAGTCAGGCATTGCCGATGGTTGTACGTGCCGCCAACGCCCCAGTGTTTGCCATCTACCCTGGTGGCCTTGCCCTTGTAATGTACGACGACGGTCTGAGCCGATCGGTTGGGCGCTATTTGACTAGTTATGCCGCTCAGGGTCGGATTGCCGTGGGCATCGCTTTGCGGATCCTCGAAGGGGAAAGGCCGCAGGACATCCCCATCGAGAGAGGCATCCATACCTACACGTTTGATTGGCGGGCACTGCGACAGTGGAGATTCAAAGAGGCCAACCTCCCGCCCGGCAGTATCGTGGTAAACCGGGAACCGAATCTCTGGGAGGCTCACAGGCCATACATTATGGGAGGCATTTCTCTTACCCTGGCGCAGACACTGCTGATTGTCGGGTTGTTGTGGCAGCGCAAGAAGAGAAAGAAGGTGGAAAAATCCCTGGTCGAGCGCCTGACATTTGAAAGTCTCATCTCCGATCTTTCGACCACCTTCATCCACCTGCCGGAAAAGGAAGTCAATCTACATTTAGAGAAGAGCCTGGAGCGAATTGGGAAATTCCTGGGAGTGCAGCGAATTACCCTGCGCGAATTTTCCCGGGACGGAAAAGAGCTGAAGACCCAGCTTTCCTGGAATAGCGAAGTAAGCCAGCCTTCGCATCCCGATATCCACACGGAACGGTGCCGGTGGTCGGCAGACCGCCTGCGCCGTGGGCAGGCTTTGCTGATATCAGAGGTGAGCGATCTGCCGGAGGAAGCGGGGCCGGAAAAAGAGTATCTGCATAACCAGAAGGTCTTGTCGGCGGCAACGATTCCGCTGGAGGTTGGCGGCCACGTGATAGGGACCTTGTCTTTTTCCAGTACCAACACCCGAGTTTCCTGGACAGAAGATCTGGTCAAGCAGCTCAGGGTGGTGGCCGAGATATTCTCGAACGCGTTAGAGCGAAAATCCGCGACCGAGGCACTGCACGCCAGCGTCCGGGAACTGAGGGCGGCAGAGGGCATCCTGCGCGAGGGAGAGGAGCGGTTTCGCCTGGTGGCCAACCGGGCACCGGTCCTCATCTGGATGGCCGGGCCCGACCGGCTGTGTACGTACTTCAATGATCCCTGGCTGGATTTCACCGGACGCCCGATGGAAAAGGAACTCGGGGACGGCTGGATGGAAGATGTGCATCCGGAGGACTTGCCTCTTTGCTTTCACATCTATACGCAGGCTTTTGAGCGGCGAGAAGAATACCGGATGGAATACCGGCTCCGGCGCCACGATGGAGAATACCGCTGGGTGGAAGACCGGGGAGTGCCGCGATTCGCTCCGGATGGCTGCTTCAGCGGTTACATTGGCTCGTGCGTTGACATAACGGAGCGCAAGGCGGCATCAGAAGCGCTATCGAGCGTCAGCGGCAGGTTGATCGAAGCGCAGGAACTGGAACGGACGCGGATTGCGAGGGAGCTGCACGACGACATCAACCAGCGCCTGGCGCTCCTGGCCATGGACCTCGAACAACTAAAGAGCACTCGGCTTCGTTCCGCCGAGCTTCGCGAGCGAGCGACACAACTTTTCAACCGCACATCCGAAATTTCGGCCGACATTCAGGGGCTCTCACACCGGCTGCACTCTTCGAAGCTGGAATACCTGGGCATCGCGCCGGCCATGAAGGGTTTTTGCGCGGAACTTGCCGAACAGCAGGAGGTGCAGATCACCTTCACGCACGGCGATGTTCCCGGCACCTTGAATAACGAGGTTTCACTCTGCCTTTTCCGCATTCTGCAGGAAGGCTTGATCAATGCGGTGAAGCACAGTGGAGCGCAGCATTTCGAGGCGCAACTTTCGTGTGCGCAGGGCACGATCCGGCTCACCATCCGGGATCAAGGCGTGGGTTTCGATCCTGGAACGGCGATGAACAGCCGAGGGCTGGGCCTGATCAGCATGCGGGAACGAGTCAGCCTGGTAAAGGGCACGATTTCCATTGCGTCGAAGCCGATGGAGGGAACCGAGATCATGGTCAGCATTCCCGTGGAGGTGGGCATGGAGGACAGTCAGGCGGAGTTTTCGGTAGTTACGGGAGCGATGGGACGCCCGAAGGTTTTGCTGGCCGATGATCAACCGGAAATCCTCGAGACGGTGGAGCGATTGCTGGAGGGGCAGTGTGAGATCGTGGCGAAAGTGGACAACGGGGAAAGCATGCTGGATGCGGTGTCCCGGCTCGACCCCGATCTGGTGGTGCTCGACATTTCCATGCCGGTGCTCAACGGAATTGAAGCCGCATGGCGCCTGAAGGAGTCCGGTTCCCGAGCCAAGGTGATATTTCTCACCGTGGCCGAAGACCCAGGCTTCGTGGAGGCGGCATTTTCGGCCGGGGCGCTCGGCTACGTGTCGAAGCCCCATCTTGCCAGCGATGTGGTTCCGGCGGTGCGGGAGGTTTTGCAGGGCCACGTTTTTGCCTCGCAGTTCTCGGAAGCGGGCGAGGGCGGCGTCCCCTGATTTTTTACGAAGCCGGCGTCCCGGTGCTCGAGCCGGTCCGTCAGCGACATCCTGGCTCACGATTCCGGATTTGAGATTGACGAAGGGGTGCGAGGTACCTTCGTAACCCCCTTCGATTCGTTTCCCCACCTACAATCGGCCTAGCCACACCCAGCCGGTCAGCATGGCCAAGGACCCAGCACGCACCGCGACCTTCAGCCCGTCCCGCGTCCTGCCCGGGGACATGCGGCGCATTGAAGGCCGGGAGTGGTGGCTGTGGCTGCTGGCCGTGGGCGTCACCCTGCTGCTGACCGCGGCCATCATCTCCTTTACTTTCCCCTGGTTTCCTTTTCAGCCTTACACGAGTTACTGGTCCGACCTGCGCGACTGGGTGCGAGCGCTGGCGGCGCTGGTGCTGATGTTCGACCTGTACACGATCTACCAGCATCTGCAGTTACAGCGCATGCGGCGGGAACTGGCGGAGCGTGAGCAACTGGTCTGATCAGCGAGAACGCCGCCGACATGATAGCGCTGGTGGATAAGGCCGGGCACCGGCTCTACAACAGCCCCGCCTATAGCAAGGTGCTGGGCTATTCGCTGGACGAGTTGCAGACCACGTCCTCGCTGGAGCAGGTCCATCCGGAAGACCGGGCGCGGGTGCTGGAGGCGGCGGAGAAGGCGAGCAGCACCGGGCGGGGACAGCAACTGGAATACCGGATGCGGCACAAGGATGGGAGCTGGCGAATTCTGGAGTCCACGGCCAGCGCGATTCGAAATCCCAAAGGCGAGATTGAGCAGCTGGTGATCGTGAACCGCGACATCACCGAGCGCAAGCGGGCGGAGGAGATGCTGGCCCACAACGCTTTCTATGACGGGCTGACCAACCTGCCCAACCGGGCGCTGTTCCTGAGCCGGCTGCAACACGCGCTGGACATGGCCAAGCGGCACGCCGCATACAAATTCGCGGTGCTGTTCATTGACCTGGACGAATTCAAGGTGGTGAACGACAGCCTGGGGCACACCGCCGGGGACGAATTGCTGATTCAGATCGGGCAGCGCCTGAACAAGTCGCTGCGCCGTGAAGATACAGTAGCGCGCAGCCGGGCCAAGGAGGGCGCGGGCACGTCCGAGGAGAGCCTGGCGCGCATCGGCGGCGACGAATTCACGGTGGTGCTGGACGACCTTGGCAGTCCCAGCGACGCGGTGCGGGTAGCGGAACGAATTCAGGGTCGCCTGGCGGTTCCATTCCTGATCAACAAGGAGGAGGTGGTGGTTTCGGCCAGCATCGGCATTGCGTTGAGCACCACGCCGCGCACGGCGGCGGAAGAAGTGCTGCGCGACGCGGAGATTGCCATGTACCGGGCCAAGCGGGCGGGCAAGGCACGTTGTGAAGTGTTCGATACCGCCATGTACGCCACGGCGGTGCAGCGCCTGCGGCTGGAAACCGACCTGCGCAAGGCGTTGGCCCGGGGTGAACTGATCAACCACTACCAGCCGATTGTATGGCTGCAGAGCGGCGCTATCTGCGGGTTCGAGGCGCTGGCGCGCTGGCGGCGGCCGCAGGGTCTGGTGCCGCCCGGGGAATTCCTGCCGGTAGCCTGCGAAACCGGACTGATCAACGCCATGAACAAGGTGCTGCTGCGGCAGGCCTGCGAGCAGTTGCGTTCGTGGCAGGAGCAGTTTCCGGCGCAGCCGCCCCTGCTGATGAGCGTAAATATCTCACCACCGGAGTTCGCGCGCCCAGAGCTGGCGGTGGCAATCCGCTCCACCCTGCAGCAGAGCGGGCTGCAGCCTGCCAGCCTGCAACTGGAGGTGATGGAGACCATCGCCATGGGCGACGCCGAAGCCGCGGGCGTGCTGGGAAAATTCAAGGCGCTGGGGGTTGGTTTGAGCATTGACGATTTCGGAACCGGCTACTCCTCGCTGAGCCGGCTGCAGCGCTTGCCGGTGGACTCGCTCAAGATTGACCGCAGCTTTATTTCTGGCATGGACAGCGACAAGGAAGCGCGCGACATCGTCCGCATCATCATCATGCTGGCCCACAATCTCGGGCTGAAGGTGGTGGCCGAAGGGGTGGAGACGGCGGAGCAGGCCGGGCAACTGAGGGCACTGGGATGCGAGCTGGCGCAGGGATATTTCTTTGCCCGGCCCACCGATCCGGAAACGATCACAGAAATTCTGCACCGGCGTCTGCTGGGGGATTTGGGAAAGGCCGCAGTGGGCGCGGCAGGGACAGGAAATTGAAGATTGCGGATTTACGATGGACGACTGCTTCGGGGAGAACTGTAAGTAATTTGTCAAAAGCGGGTCCTTCGCTGCTCTCAGGACGGGTCCTTCGCTGCGCTCAGGATGACAACCGTAAGCGGATCCTTCGCTACGCTCAGGATGACAACCGTAAGCGGGTCCTTCGCTGCGCTCAGGATGACAACCTTAAGCGGGTCCTTCGCTGCGCTCAGGATGACAACCGTAATGATGACAACAGAAAAAGGTTGGGGTAAGGGTTGGAAGCGAGCGGGGAAGTTAGCACTTCAGTAACTGGAGCGAGGAACGGCAATCGCGGCAAAATTGAAATTGCGATGAGCTCTGAGCCCACCACTCCACCCACCGCAGCTGACATGTCGCGGCAGGCTTCCGCCCGGGCCATCCTGCAACAGGCTATCGCGCTTATTCGCAAGCATCCACTGAGATTTGTGGGGGTAACGGCCGCCGCCATCTTCGCAATTGCGTTGGCGGCGCATGTCGCCGGCAGTGGCGCCATCGTAAGGGTACAGATGCAGCACAGCTTCCGCTCTGCCCAGGTGTCAGTGTGGCTCGACGGGAGCCTGGCATGCTCGGAGCACATTACCGGCTCGGAACGGCGCCGGTTTGGCCTGTTGCCAGCAGGCATCGGGGGGAACTTCTCGCGCCTGCTGCAGGTTTCGGCCGGCCGGCACACGGTGAAGGTGCGGGTGACCTCCGACGACGGCTACGACAATACCGGCAGCATTACGGGCGACTTTCCGCAGGAGAGCCAAGTGAACCTGCAGGTGAGCCTGCGCCGCAGCGGTGATCTCGACATGAGCTGGCAGGGAATGAGCACCATGATGGCCGATTCCGCGCCGGCGTGGTACGTAAAGTACACCAGTTCATTGCTGATGACCGCGGTGGGATCGCTGGTATCGGCACTGATGGCGTACGTGGTGAAAGAGCTGCCGAACCTGCTGCGGCCAACAAGCACGCCGAAAGTCTAGTCTCACCACCGAAGCCGTTCTCAACCGAGCGCGGTCAGTGGATCGTCCCAGATTGATTCGGGCCCCGCGACTTGGCTTCGCTCGGCACGTCGGCCGAGGCTCCCTCCGATGCCACCCAGCCTTCCCTGTGTCCTGCGGTCGGGAGCGGGGATAGTTGAGTACAATAGCGCGTCATGGCCGGATATTCAGGGACACCGCTGGTCAAAAAGCTGGGCATCAAGGCAGGGCAACGCATCGCCCTGCTGAGTGGGCCGCCGGGGTATCGCAAAACTCTCGGGAAGCTGCCGGAAAAGGTGAATTGCGACGAGCAACTGAGCGGGCAGCTGGATTTCATCCAGGTGTTTGCTACCACCCAAGCAGAGTTAAAGCGATCCTTCAGTCAGGCCAAGCGGTGCCTGGCCACAGATGGCTCGCTATGGATTTCCTGGCCGAAGAAAGCGTCGCGGGTGGCGACCGATTTGAATGAGAACGTGGTGCGGGAGATCGGACTGGGACTGGGGTTGGTGGACGTGAAGGTGTGCGCCGTGGATGAGACGTGGTCGGGGCTGAAGTTCGTGTATCGCTTGAAGGGTCGCTTATGAAGGCGAAACTGGCAACCGTGCTGATGCTGGGAATGGCGGCACCAGTGATGGCCCAGAGCGCGCGCCGGCCGGCGGTTGTGGGAATTTCGCATGTGACCCTGAGGTCGGCCGACCTGGGG
>DASYWT010000124.1:0-5933 GCA_035935775.1 Terriglobales bacterium | reverse complement strand
GAAGTTCACCGAGGCGGGCGCAGTCGTCGAGGTGAAGTAGGTTTTGTGCTGGTAGCGCCGCCCTTTTCAGGCGGAATAGGCAGGCGGTAGGCCCGCCGGAACAGCCGGCAAGATGCTCGCGCTACCGGGAAATGACAGGGTTTTTAACGTTGTTCGCCATGGCGGCGCTCGGGCGTCTGGGCCCAGAAGCCGGGTGGCGGGCGAACGATTTCCGTGAAGCCGGGGAGCGGCTTAGCTCATCTAATCTGGTACTGCTCCCCGTTCACGAGCAAGCGCGATCCAGCAGACATCGCGCGAAGCGGCGAGCACCAGCGGCAGTCCGGAAAAAGCAGAGCGGCCGGGCGGCCACTGGGCATGGCAGGCCAACACAACTGGCGCGGGAAAAACACAATTCAGCAAACCGTCAGTGCCGCAAATGGCGCCCGGGGGACAGCTTGTCCCTGCGGGTGCTCGTGCTTTTCGGAGATTAGAAGCTTTTCGTGACCGGCGGCAACGCTGGCCACTTACCAATTCGTTGTCAGCGCGCGGTCCTGGCGGGCTGCGCTCGAGATTCCGGAGTTCGTAGATGCCGAACAAAAACAACGCTTTTCGCCCCCGTTTTGATTTTTCCAAGATTCCAACCACCATCCAGATCCCGAACCTCATCGAGGTGCAGAAGCGCTCCTACGACCGCTTCCTGCAGATGGACCGTCTGCCCAGCGAGCGCGACGATACCGGATTGCAGGCCGTGTTCCAGTCGGTGTTCCCCATTACCGACTTCCGCGAAGTCTCCAAGCTGGAGTTCGTGGACTACGGCATCGGCAACTGGGAGTGCAAGTGCGGCCACCTGAAGGGTCTGCACCACCTGCGCTCGACCTGCAAGAACTGCGGCTTCACCATTGTCACCGACCCGTTCCATCCCGGCGACGTGCTCTGCTCCAAGTGTGGCACGTACAACGCCAACACCCCCGATTTCTGCAACAAGTGCGGCGACCCGGTCGGGCTGCAGCTGAAGTACGACGTGAACGAGTGCGAAGAGCGCGGCATGACCTATTCGGCTCCGCTGAAGGTCACCATGCGCCTCACCATCTTCGAGAAGGATCCGGAGTCGGGCAACAAGAGCATCCGCGACATTAAGGAGCAGGAAGTCTTCTTCGGCGACGTGCCCCTGATGACCCAGAACGGCACTTTCATCATCAACGGCACGGAACGCGTAATCGTCAGCCAGTTGCACCGCTCCCCGGGCGTTTTCTTCGAAACAGCCAACAACCGCACCTACTTCCTGGGCAAGATCATTCCCTACCGCGGTTCCTGGGTGGAATTTGAATATGACCAGAAGAACGTGCTCTATGTGCGCATTGACCGCAAGCGCAAGTTCCTGGGCACCATCTTCCTGCGCGCCCTGGGCCTGCGCTCCAGCGAAGACATTCTGCGCACCTTCTACACGGTTGACCGGCTGGCGATTCGCGAGAAGAAGCTCTACTGGACCCTGGAGCCGGGCATCGAGCGGCCCACCAACCTGCTGGGCCTGAAGCTGACGCACCGCATCGCGGGCAAGGGCGGCGAAGAAATCGCGCACGCCGGCCGCAAGATCACACCCGCCATCCTGAAGGAAATCCACAAGGCCAAGATCAGCGAGATCGAGGTCGAAACCAACGACCTGGAAGGGGCGTGGGCGGCCAGCGACATCGTGGACACCACTACGGGCGAAGTGTTGCTCGAGGCCAACAACGAGATCACGCCGGAAATTCTGAGCAAGGTGCTGGATTCCGCCGTGGTCGAACTGCACATCTTCTTCCCCGAGCGCGACGATGTGGGCACGGTCGTCAGCCAGACCCTGAAGCGCGACTCGGTGAAGACGCCGCAGGAAGCGCTGATCGAGATCTACCGCAAGCTGCGGCCCGGCGACCCGCCGACCCTGGACACCGCCACGGCGCTGTTCCACGGCATGTTCTTCGACCCGCGCAAGTACGACTTCTCGCGCGTGGGCCGGCTGAAGTTCAACATCAAGCTGTTTGAGAAGGGTGACGCCACCAGCCTCGACAACCGTACCCTGGAGCCGGAGGATTTTTACGCCACCATCCGCTACCTGCTGAAGCTGCGCAAGAACATTGGCTCGGTGGACGACATTGATCACCTGGGCAACCGGCGCGTGCGCGCAGTAGGCGAGTTGCTGGAGAACCAGTTCCGCATCGGCCTGGTGCGCATGGAACGAGCCATCAAGGAAAAGATGAGCGTGTACCAGGAGATGTCCACGGCCATGCCGCACGACCTGGTCAACGCCAAGCCGGTGATGGCCGCCATCCGCGAGTTCTTCGGGTCCTCGCAGCTTTCGCAGTTCATGGACCAGACCAACCCGCTTTCGGAAATCACCCACAAGCGGCGCCTTTCGGCGCTGGGGCCGGGCGGCCTCTCGCGCGAGCGCGCCGGGTTCGAAGTGCGCGACGTTCACCCTACGCACTACGGCCGCATTTGCCCGATTGAGACCCCGGAAGGTCCGAACATCGGCCTTATTTCTTCACTGAGCTGCTACGCGCGCATCAACGACTACGGCTTTATCGAATCGCCGTACCGCCGCGTGCGCTCGGGCAAGGTGCTGGACTTCGTCACCGTGGTGAACGCCGGCGACAGCGATTACCGCGTCGGCGACCACGTGGAGAAGCACGAGGTGGAGAAGGCCAACGCCGACCTGAAGGAGCGGCGCAAGCGGCCGGTGGAATTCGAGCCTTTCTCCTTCTATCTCTCGGCCTGGGAAGAGGACCGGCACGTGATCGCGCAGGCCAACGTCGAACTGGACGACAAGGGCCGCATCGTGGCCGAACTGGTGAACGCCCGTAAGGCCGGCAACTTCGTACTGGTTAACCGGGAAGAGGTGGACTACATAGACGTCAGCCCCAAACAGCTGGTTTCTGTGGCCGCCTCGCTGGTGCCATTCCTGGAGCACGACGACGCCAACCGCGCCCTGATGGGCGCCAACATGCAGCGCCAGTCGGTGCCCCTGCTGCGGGCGCAGGCTCCGCTGGTGGGCACGGGTATGGAAGGCGTGACGGCGCGCGATTCCGGGGCCGTCATCCTGGCGCGGCGCAACGGTGTGGTGGACTCGGTGGACTCGGAGCGCATCATCGTGCGCGTGGAGGGCGAGCACCATCCCACGCAGCTCTCGCGCGAGGTGGGCAGCGACATCTATCAGCTCATCAAGTTCAAGCGCTCCAACCAGAACACCTGCATCAACCAGAAGCCCATCGTCAAGAGGGGCCAGCGGGTGCTGAAGGGCCAGGTGATTGCCGACGGCCCCTGCACCGACCAGGGCGAACTGGCCCTGGGACGCAACGTGCTGGTGGCCTTCATGCCCTGGCGCGGCTACAACTTTGAGGACGCCATCCTGGTCTCCGAGAAGCTGGTGAAGGACGACTATTACACCTCGGTCCACATCGAGGAGTTCGAGATCGAGGCGCGTGACACCAAGCTGGGGCCGGAAGAGATCACCCGCGACATCCCCAACGTGAGCGAGTCTGCCCTGCGCGACCTGGACGAGAGCGGCATTATTCGCATCGGGGCGACGGTCAAGCCGGGAGACATCCTGGTGGGCAAGGTGACGCCCAAGGGCGAAACCCAGCTCACCCCGGAGGAAAAGCTGCTGCGGGCCATCTTCGGGGAAAAGGCCGGCGACGTGCGCGACGCTTCCCTCACCTGCCCTCCCGGCATTGAAGGCACGGTGGTGGATGTGAAGATCTTCTCCCGCAAGGGCCAGGAGAAAGATGAGCGCGCCAAGCAGATAGAGGGCATGCAGATCGCCAAGTTGGAAAAGAACCTCTCCGACGAGATCCGCATTCTTACCGACGAGCGCCTGAAGCGCCTGGAGAACATCCTGGGCGGCAAGGAAGTGCAGGCTGATCTGCACGACGAGCGCACCAACAAGCGCCTGCTGACCAAAGGCGTGATCCTTGATCGCGACACCATCGAGCGCATCTCTACCCGCAACCTGAAGCGCATCAAGTACGCGGACAAGGACCCGCGGGTCAACGAGCAGATTGACGAAATCGAGGAAATGACCTCGCGCCAGATTGACGTCCTCAAGAAGATCGTGAAAGACAAAGAGGACAAGCTGCAGAAGGGCGATGAACTGCCGCCGGGCGTAATCAAGCTGGTGAAGGTTTACATCGCCATGAAGCGCAAGCTGAGCGTGGGCGACAAGATGGCAGGCCGCCACGGGAACAAGGGCGTGATTGCCCGCATTCTTCCCGAGGAGGACATGCCCTACATCAACGAGGGCACGCCGGTGGAAATCGTGCTCAACCCCCTGGGCGTACCCAGCCGCATGAACGTGGGCCAGATTCTGGAGACCCACCTGGGCTGGGCCGGCCATGAACTGGGCCAGAAAATCACCGAACTGCTGGCGCAGAACTCGCGCGAGGAAATGCTGCGCCGCGAACTGAAGGCGATCTTCAAGGACACGCCGCTGGCCGAAAAAGTAGCGGAGTGGGATGAGGACACCCTGCTGGCGGCGGCGCAAGGCATGAAGGAAGGCGCGTTCTTTGCTTCGCCGGTGTTTGACGGCTCGCGTGAGACCGAAATCAAGTCGCTGCTGAAGCAGGCCGGCCTGCCGGAATCAGGCAAGACCGAGCTCTATGACGGCATGACCGGCGACAAGTTCGAACAGCCGGTCACGGTGGGTTATATCTACATGCTCAAACTGTCGCACCTGGTGGACGACAAGATCCACGCCCGCTCCATTGGCCCCTACTCGCTCATCACCCAGCAGCCGCTGGGCGGTAAGGCGCAGTTTGGCGGCCAGCGCTTCGGCGAAATGGAAGTGTGGGCGCTGGAGGCTTACGGCGCCGCCTACATCCTGCAGGAGCTGCTGACGGCGAAGTCCGATGACGTATACGGCCGGACCAAGATTTACGAGGCCATCGTCAAGGGCGAAGCCGCCATCGAGCCGGGCGTGCCCGAATCGTTCAACGTGTTGATCCGCGAATTGCAGTCACTCTGCCTGGACGTGGAGCTCATCAAGGTGGGCGAACGCAAGCAGGTGGTCAGCGCGGCGGCGGATTAGCGCGGCGTAGCCGCGCAGTTGCCGGTGGTCAGTTGTCAGTTGCCAGTATCGGCTGATCACCGGCGAGGGATTTTGAAGGAACGTGATTCGTTTGTCTGTGCTTTCCTGCAGACGGATCGGGAACAGGTGGTTGCCACTGGGAACTGACCACTGGCAACTGGCAACTCAGGGAAGGCCGCTGGCGGTGGCGCAAACATCGCACACGGAGGAGCACCTTGTATCGTTCAAGCCCATTTGACCTGGCGAACCCGGTGGCGGACTTCGACGCCATCAAAATCAGCATCGCGTCCCCGGAAAAGATCCGCAGCTGGTCGCACGGCGAAGTGACCAAGCCGGAGACCATCAATTACCGGACCTTCAAACCGGAGCGCGACGGCTTGTTCTGCGCCCGCATTTTCGGGCCGGTAACGGACTGGGAATGCTTGTGCGGCAAGTACAAGCGCATGAAGCACCGGGGCGTGATCTGCGACAAGTGCGGCGTGGAGGTCACGCTCTCCAAGGTGCGGCGCGAGCGCCTGGGCCACATCGAGCTGGCTTCGCCCTGCTCGCACGTGTGGTTCTTTAAGGGCCTCCCCAGCCGCATCGGGCACCTGCTCGACATCTCCCTGCGCGACCTCGAGTCCGTGCTCTACTTCGAGGCCTACGTGGTGGTGGATACCGGCGATGCCGGGGTGAAGGAAGGCGAGGTCATCAAGGACGAGGCCAAGTTCCGCGAACTGGACCAGCAGTTCCGCGCCACCGGCTTCAAGGCCATGATGGGCGCCGAAGCCATCAAGGAACTGCTCAAGCGCGTGGAGGTAGAGGAGCTCTCCAGCGAGCTGCGCGAGAAGATGAAGCATGAGACCTCGATGCAGAAGCGCTTGAAATATGCCAAGCGCCTGAAAGTAGTCGAGGCCTT
>DASYWT010000123.1:0-3349 GCA_035935775.1 Terriglobales bacterium | reverse complement strand
AGTCGTTGTCCTTGGTCTTGAGGAGGTTGGGGTTCTCCGGGGGCAGCCCCAGGATGGCTTTAGCCTGATTGATAAGCCCCAGGTCGCCGATGAAAGTCTGGGGGAAGGTGGGCGACTCGCCGCGCCGCTGCCCTTCATAGTTCATGAAAAAGAACGTCCTGTCCTTGCGGATGGGGCCGCCCAGGCTGCCGCCAAACTGGTTTTGCCGTAACACGTTGGGTTGAGGTGAGGGTTGCAGCAGCGAGCGCGCATCAGCAGAGTTGTTCTGCAGGTAGTCGTAAGCCGAGCCATGCAGCGTGTTGGTGCCGGACTTGGTGACGATGTTGACAATTCCGCCCAGCGCCCGCCCATACTCGGCGCCAAAGCTGTTATTGACCACGCGGAATTCCTGCACCGAATCCTGCGGCGGCGTGGCCCGCTGCGAACCAGTGGCGGTGTTGACGTTGTCGGCGCCATCCACGGTCACCTCGTTGCTCAGGTCGCGCATGCCGGCGAAGGAAACGCGCGTCACCTCGAATTCGGTGATGGTGGATTGCAGACTGGTGCGGCCCGTGGCTACGCCCGGCGTCAGCAAAGCGAAATCGGTGAACAGGCGCCCGCTGATGGGCAGCGACTGCACCTGCTCGGTGTCAATCACCTGGCTGATTTCGGTGCGCGTGGGTTCGATGGGCGGCACCTCGGTCGTGACCTCAACTTCCTCCCCCTTGGTTGCGATCTTCAGGCTCACGTCCTGGGTCGCCGTCTGGCCTACCGTCATAGGAATGGGGCTTTGCACATAGGGAGCAAAACCGGCGTAGGTAATCTTCAACTCATAGCGTCCAGGCGGCAGGCTGGGTACCACGTAGAAGCCGGAAGGGTTGGTGGTGGCCTGGTAGACTCGATTGGTATCTATATTCCGCACTGTGATGGCGGCCCCTACCACCACGCCGCCGCTGGGGTCTCGCACGGTTCCGTTCAAAAGGGCGACGTTGGCGCCAACTTGCGCGAACAGCGGGCTGACAAAAATAGCAACGACACCTAAGACAAAGGCAGGCAGAAGAGCGGAACGTCCCCTCATAAGATCACCCCTTTTTGGGCTTGCGGATCGAAGAGTCAGGAGAACCCACAATGGCAAAACGGTGAGCAGGTGTACCGCTCTAGTGGTATGGTTGTCAAGCCTTTAATCGTCTGGTTGTGCGAATATCGGCACATGTTTTCTTTTTTCCCGCAGACCGAAACACGCGACGCTTCCTGACGCGCGTTGAGCGACAAACTGCTGAAAAACTCAACGTACCTCTACGGTCTGTGCCTTCACTGTGCCCGCGCGGAGATGCACCGTCTCCCGCAACAGGAGCGCAACCACAAAGATGACAGCGCTGCCCAGCGCCGACATCCAGAGCGGGGTCGCAAGCCCATGGCGCTCCGCCAGCGCTCCTCCAATCGTAGGCGCTGCCGTGGCGCCAAAAACCTCCCCCACCAGCGTCGCCAGCCCGATTGATGTGGCGGCAAACTGCGGCGGCACGCTCTCCGTGGGCACCAGCACCATCACCAGCGAGGCCACGCCCTGCCCGGCATTGGTCAGAAACAGAATCGCGGCCAGCACCCAGGGAACGGCGTACAGAGCCGGAACCAGCAGGGCCAGGGGCACCACGGTGCACATCACCGCCATCAGGAGCAGGACCGGTTTACGCCCCACGCGGTCAGACCAACCGGGCAGAATCAGGCCAAGAAAAAAACTGCCCAGGCCGCCTGCTCCCAGAAGAAATCCCGCGGTAGTTGCCGCCTGGTGCGCCGCCTGGGTGATGTAAAGGGGAGCAAAAACATTCATCAGGAAAAGCCAGGAGATGAAGCCGGCAGACGCCAGGCAGCACAACCACATATTCCGATAGCGCAAAATGGAGAAATAATCCCGGAAGGTCGGGCGGGCGTGGCCATCCAGCGTCGGTTTCGGCGGCGGCTCCTTCACGAACTTCCAGATGAGTACACCAATGATGACACCGGGAACGCCGGCCACAAAGAAGGCCCAGCGCCAGCCCCAGCGGGAAGCCACCTGCGTGCTCAGGACCGGGGCGACGGCCAGCCCCACCAGGGCCGCCGCGCTGACCACGATGCCGACATTGCGCCCGCGCCGCTCCGGCGGAGACGACTCTTCGATCAGCGCGGTCATGATGGACCACGTGGGCCCCTCAGCCATGCCCATCAGGGCGCGCAACAGCAGCAGCTCCTCAAACGAGCGCGCCAGGCCGGAAAGCCAGGACAGAAGCGAAAAGGCAAATACCGCGGGCAGCAGAATCTTTCGCCGCCCCAGTCGGTCGGAAAGCGCGCCAAACAGCAGCGTGGAAATGGCCCAGGTGATGGCCAGAGCCGAAGCCAGCAGGCCCACCTGCTCGTCGCTCAGGTGAAATTCGGGAACGATGTAGGGCGCCAGATACAGCTCCGACATCCGGTCCAGAAATACCGTTCCCCAGGCCAGGAACAGGATGCTGATCAGCAGGCTTTCATAGCGCCGGGACTGTTCCACTTTGCCTCCACCGCCTGGCCGTCAACGCAACAGCATTCCCAGTTCCTGAGCCGCCAGGCGCAGTTGCGGAAGGAAACGGGTTTGCAATTCATTGAGCGTGATCCGCTGCGCGTGCGTGCCGATATTGAGCGCGGCCGCCACATTGCCGGCGTGGGTTTGAATCGGCACCGCCAGGGAACGCAAGCCCAGCTCCAATTCCTGGTCCACGATGGCATAGCCGGCGCGCCGCACTACCTGCAGCAATTCCCGCAACCGGCTGGCCTCCACCACGGTCCGATCGGTGTAGCGGGTGAACGGCACCCGTCCCAGGAAGGAATCCAGTTCCGGCTCGGGCAAATGGGCCAGCAACACACGGCCCATGGAGGTGCAGAAGGCCGGCAGGCGGCTGCCGATGCCCAGGTCAACCGACATGATGCGGGTCACGTTAAAGCGGGCGATGTAGACAATATCGAAACCGTCGAGCGTGGCGATGGAGCAGGACTCGTGCAGCAGATGGCTGATGTGCTCCAGGACCGGCTGTGCGGCCGTGGCCAGCGGAGTCGAAGAGATGTAGGAGTAGCCCAGAGCCAGCACCCGCGGCCGCAGAAAAAAATGATACGTATCGTCGCAGCCCGTCAGCCCGAGTTTGGTCAGCGTATACAGGCAGCGGCGCACGGCGGCGCGCGACAGCCCGGTCCTCGAGCTCAGATGGGAAATGGTGAGCCGCTGCCTGGGCTCGGAGAAAGCCTGGATCACCGCCAGGCCCCGGGCCAGCGAGGTCATGAAGTTCGGATCGCCGCCCAGGGCCGCGATGTCATCCGCCGGTGTGCGCGCGGGCACGCCGAGCTGAACCTCAGCAACCGGGGTTCG
>DASYWT010000122.1:0-6068 GCA_035935775.1 Terriglobales bacterium | reverse complement strand
CCTGGGCTCGGAGAAAGCCTGGATCACCGCCAGGCCCCGGGCCAGCGAGGTCATGAAGTTCGGATCGCCGCCCAGGGCCGCGATGTCATCCGCCGGTGTGCGCGCGGGCACGCCGAGCTGAACCTCAGCAACCGGGGTTCGGTTCTGCCAGTTGGAAGAATTGAGAGCGCCCACTCGCCCCATGGCCACCCCCTCGAGCCGCGACATACTACACGATTGCGGGCGATATACGCACATAATTTCGATAATCGGCTTGACAAGAAATTCTCCCCCGCATAGATTCCCCTGCGACATGGCCATGGGGAAAGCCTCACCGCAGCGAGCCGTCCCCGGCGCTCGGCAGAAGGCGGGAAGCATAGTGCCCTACCGGCGTCCGGCTCCCGGCACGCAGCCGCCTCACCTGCATCCCCCTTACGTCTCTTCCGTGAAGCGCGCGCCGCTGCAGCCGCTGGTCTATTTGCCGCATACGCTTTCGGAAGTCACCGGGCCGTTGTTTCCGCCGGAGGTCGCGGATGTGAAGGCGTGCGACCTCACTCGGCAGCATCGCGGCGAACCCCTGGGCGAACGTATCGTGGTCAGCGGGCGGGTGCTGGATGAGGACGGCCGATCGGTGCCGCACACGCTCGTGGAAATCTGGCAGGCCAACGCCGCCGGCCGTTACCTGCATGATAGCGACCAGCACGACGCCCCCCTGGACCCGAACTTCACCGGCTGCGGCCATGCCTTTACGGATGCCGACGGCCGCTATCGCTTCCTCACCATTCGGCCCGGCGAATATCCCTGGCGCAACCACTACAACGCTTGGCGCCCGGCCCACATTCACTTTTCGCTGTTCGGACCGGCATTTGCTACCCGGCTGGTCACGCAGATGTATTTTCCCGGAGATCCTCTTCTGCCCTACGACCCCATCTTCAATTGCACCGCCGACGAGGAAGCGCGCCTGCGCCTCATTTCGGTGTTTGACTGGGACACTACGGTTCCGGAACAGTCCCTGGGCTATAAGTTCGACATCATCCTGAGCGGGCGCGAGGCGACACCGTGGGAGAGTTAAGCAAGAGCCTTCAGGCCACCACGTCGCAAACCGTGGGCCCGTTCTTTTCTATCGGTCTCACTCGGCTCCGGTGCGACAGCCTGGTTGGCCCCCGGGTCTCCGGGGAACGAGTGACCATCGAAGGCCGGGTGCTCGACGGCGATGGCCAACCGGTGCCGGATGCAATTCTCGAACTCTGGCAGGCGAACTCCAAGGGCAAGTACGCCCACCCTGATGACCGGCAGAATAAACCCCTGGATGCTGAATTTTCCGGCTTCGGCCGTATAGCCACGGACGCCAATGGCTGCTTCCGTTTCACCACCATCAAGCCGGGACCGGTGCCCGGGCCCGAAAACAAGCCGCAGGCGCCGCACATCGTGGTCAGCGTGTTTGCCCGCGGCCTGCTGCGACGCCTGGTGACGCGCATTTATTTTCCCGATGAGCGCGCCAATGGCGACGATTTTGCCCTGAACCTGCTGCCGGCGGAGCGGCGGCCCACCCTGATCGCCGGGAAAATCCCCGGGCGGGAAGGCACGCTTGCCTGGGACGTTCGCCTGCAAGGTCCCCAGGAAACAGTTTTCTTCGACTGCTGAGGCTGAGTACACTGCCGCCATGCGCCTGCTCGAACCGTTGTTCTGCTGGCAAGCGGTGGAAGACATTTTTTCCGACCGCGCGCGGATTCAATCCATGCTCGACTTCGAAGCCGCGCTCGCGCGCGCCGAGGTCCGCGCCGGCGTGATTCCTGCAGCCGCGGCGGCACCCATCGCGGCCAAATGCCGCGCTGAATTGTACGACTTTGAGGCGCTAGCTCAGGCAGCGGCCCTGGCCGGCAATCTCGCCATTCCGCTTGTGAAACAGCTCACAGCGGCGGTTGCCGCTGAAGATAAAAAAGCAGCCCGCTTCGTCCACTGGGGCGCCACCAGCCAGGACGCCATTGATACCGGCTTTGTGCTGCAGGCACGCCCGGCGCTGGAGTTGATGTCTGCAGAACTCGACCGCTTCTCAGAAATCCTTGCGCAGTTGGCGCAAAAGCATCGCGCCACCACCATGGTTGGGCGCACCTGGATGCAGCAGGCCCTGCCCACCACGCTTGGCCTGCGTGTGGCCGGCTGGCTGGATGCCGTGGACCGCCACCGCATGCGCCTCGTCGAAACTCAAACTCGGGCGCTGGTGCTGCAATTCGGCGGCGCCGTGGGCACCCTCGCCGCCCTGGGCGACAAAGGCATGGCGGTCGCTTCGGCGCTTGGGGAAGAGCTGAAGCTCGCCCTTCCGGCGTTGCCCTGGCACGCGCATCGCGACCGCGTTGCGGAAATTGCTACCACGCTCGGCCTCTGCGCCGGCACCTTAGGAAAAATCGCCCGCGATCTCGCGCTGCATTCGCAAACCGAAGTCGCTGAAATCTTCGAGCCCGCGGCGCAGAGTCGTGGCGGATCCTCCACCATGCCGCACAAGCGCAATCCGGTGACAGCGGCGGTTGTGCTTGCCGCCGCCACCCGCGCGCCGGCGTTGGTTGCCACCATGCTCACCGCTATGGCGCAGGAGCAGGAACGTGGCCTGGGTGGCTGGCATGCCGAATGGGAAGCGCTGCCGGAGATCATTGGGCTCACCGCGGGCGCCTTGCATCATCTGGCGGACACGGTGGAGCGCCTCGACATTGACGCCGAAAAGATGCACGCCAATCTTGAAGTTACGCAAGGCCTGATATTCGCCGAGGCGGTGCAGATGGTGCTGGCCGAGCAAATGGGACGCCAGGCGGCTCATGAACTGGTGGAGGCCGCGTGCAAGACGGCTCAGAGGCAGCAGCGGCACTTGCGCGACGTGCTGGCCGGCGATCCCAAGCTCAAACAGCATCTGAACAACAAAGATCTGCAGCGCCTGTTCGATCCCGCCGGTTATCTGGGCGTGGCCGGCGAGTTGGTAGACCGCGTGCTGGCGGCCCACTCCGCCCTGCGCGTGCGATCCTCACGGAAAGCGAGTAGCTGATGCCCTTCCTCATGCTGGATGAAGTACGTTTGCATTATGAGCTGAGCGGCAAGGCCGGCGCGCCGGTGCTGCTCTTTTCCAATTCGCTGGGAACTAACCTCGGCATGTGGGAAGCTCAGCGCGCCGCCCTGGACAAGCAGTTTCGCATTTTGCGGTACGACAAGCGCGGCCACGGACAGTCTTCCGTGCCCCCTCCTCCCTACAAGGTCGAGCAGTTGGGATGCGATGTGCTCGGACTTCTCGACGGCCTGCGAATAGATCGCGTGCATTTCTGCGGGCTTTCCATCGGCGGCCTTACCGGCATGTGGCTGGGAATTCACGCTCCTCAGCGCCTGCATAAGCTGGTGCTTTGCAATACCGGCGCCCGCATCGGCACCGTGGAGATGTGGAATGCGCGCATCGAGAGTGTCCGCCAGGGTGGAACCAAATCCCTCGCGCCGGCCGTGGTCGAGCGCTTCTTTTCTCCCGAGTTCCGCGCCCGCTGCCCGCAGGCAGTTTCGACTGCGCAAGCCGTGCTGCGGGAAATCTCCACCGAGGGCTATATCGGCTGCTGTTCCGCGCTGCGCGATGCCGACCTGCGCGACCGCATTAGCAGCATTCATGTCCCTACCCTGGTGATCGCTGGAAGCAAGGACAACGCGACTCCGCCGGCTCTGGGACAAGAACTGCGGGACCACATTCCGGGAGCAAAGTATGTGGAGCTGCCCGCGGCGCACCTTTCCAACATCGAGGCGGCGGCCGAATTCAACGCCGCTCTCAGCGAATTCCTGAGCGCCTGAGGAGGAGCAATGGACGAACGCGAACGCTATGAGCAGGGACTATCGGTGCGGCGGGCGGTTCACGGCAGTTCCCACGTGGACCGTGCGTTGCAGAATCGAAACGACTTCAATGCTCCCTTCCAGGACTTGCTCACCCGCTACGCCTGGGGCGAAATCTGGACGCGCCCTGCCCTGCCACGCCACACCCGCAGCCTGTTGACCGTAGCCCTGCTGGTGGCGCTCAATCGCGGCGAGGAACTGCGCCTCCACATCCGCTCCGCCTTCAATAACGGCGTTACCCGCGAGCAGATTCAGGAAGTGCTGTTGCAATGCGCCATCTATTGCGGCGTCCCCGCCGCCAACAGCGCCTTCCGCCACGCCGAGCAGGTGTTCGCCGAGATGGACGCGGCGTCCCCGAAAAAATAGCTCAGGCGTCCAATGGGAGTCCACGCCGAAGTTGACAGGCTGAATGCTGATTGCTGAATGCTTATTACGCCGCGCTGCTCATTTGCCACACCCGGCGGGCGGTTTCCGCCACCAGGCGCAGCTTGGCCCACTGATCTTCCTCGCTCAGCAGGTTCCCTTCCGCGGTGGAAGCAAATCCGCACTGTGGGCTGAGCGCCAGGCTTTCCAGCGGAACATAGCGCGCGGCCTCGTCTATGCGGCGCGCCAATTGTTCGGCCTCCTCCAGTTGCGGCCGCTTGGAACTGACCAGGCCCAGCACCACCGCTTTGCCCTTGGGGATGAAGCGCAGCGGCTCGAAGGTGCCCGAGCGCTGGTCGTCATACTCCAGCAGAAAGCGGTCCACGCCCATGGTGGTAAAAAGTTTTTCCGCGATGGCATCGTAGCCGCCTTCGGCATACCAGTGGCTGCGGTTGTTGCCGCGGCACAGATGCATCGCCAACGTCACTCCTGGTTTTCGCGCCGCCGCCAGGCAGGCGTTGTCGGCGCGTATGGATTCATCCAGCAGCGCGTCCGGTTCGATCTTCATCTCCGCGCGAATCCACTCCCGCCATTTCGGATCCATGAAGTAGCTGTAACGCGGCGCGTCAATCTGAATGTAGTTCACGCCCTCACGCGCCAGTCGCGCCAGCTCCGTCTTCATGATTTCCACAATGTCCCAGAGCAGGGCGGAGTGGTCGGGATACACCGCGTCGGTGATGCCGCGCTTGAAGGAGATAGCGGGAAACTGCGTGGCGCTGGGCAGCGTCATCTTGATGGCTCCGGGGCTGTGTTGTTTAAGGAACGCCAGCTCATGTCCGGTCAGCGGGCGTACCGCGCGCAGCTTGGCGCCGACAATGCCGGTCACATTGCTCACCGGAGCCTTGGCCTGCCCGGCCCAGGAGCGTGCTACCGCGTCCGCCAGATCGAAGCCTTCCACCGCGTCGGTAAAGTCGCTCATGAAATTCCGTCGCCGCAGCTCGCCGTCGGTGAAAATCTCAAATCCCAGTTCTTTTTGCTTGGCCAGTACGCGCGCGATGTGGCGGTCCTCCATTTCGCACAG
Source organism: Terriglobales bacterium (assembly GCA_035935775.1). Lineage (GTDB taxonomy): Bacteria > Acidobacteriota > Terriglobia > Terriglobales > Acidobacteriaceae > JAICWP01. The sequence continues at coordinate 793 of DASYWT010000122.1, read as the reverse complement.
CCGTTGCGGATCTTGCGCGCCGTTGCCCCTGGCTTCCAGCAGTTCGGCAGGACGCAAAAAGCTGCCGACGTGGTCGGCGCGATATTGGGCGGGCATGGTCGCTCCTTGTTCCCTCGTCTGACCCTGATTCGAGGCGCTATTGTAGTTGGAATTCCGGCATTGTCCAACCGCGTGCGGTTGACAGCCGGGTCAAATGGATAAATACTGCCACGGCTTTGTGCCTGTGCTGAAAGTCAGGCCAGTTCACGCCTGCGGAGGAAGCGCCATTGCCGCTTAGTCCTGGCCGGGCAAGCCGTGGCCGTGTAGCGTTAAACGAACAGCTTCTGGTTGATCTTGAGACCGTGCTCGCGGCAGTAGCTCAGGTAGTGGTCCATCATCCAGAAGACGTCCAGGGTGTCGAGCAAGTTATCGTGGTCGTCGTAGAACTCGAGCGAGCCGTTCAGCCAGAAGAAGGTCTTCATTCCATGGTCGGACACGAGCGTATGGATCACTCCCGGGCTCTCCTGGACGTAACTGCCGGGCTGCGCCACCCAGTCGTATTCCAGGTAGCGCCAGCTGCCCTCCAGCGTGCAGGCGAATACCGGGCCGCGATGCCGGTGCCGGCCGAGGATTCCGCCCTTCTTCACCCACAGAATGTTGGCAAACGAGTTGTGGCGCACGTCGAAGGCCAGGTGGCGAATGAAGACGTTCTCCACAAACGGTACGTAGGGCGATTCCTCTTCGCTGGCGCCGATGTGCACATCCGGCCGCCCATATTCCTTGTACACATTCATAAGGCTGTTGCTGATGGCTG
>DASYWT010000121.1:0-9524 GCA_035935775.1 Terriglobales bacterium | reverse complement strand
AGGTTCGGGTTCCGGTGCGATAATTTGCCGAAATGACGGGCAGGAGACAACCAACATGACGCTCTCTCGGTTCCTTATCCTAATCCTGCTTCTAGTGGCGCCTTTGATGACAGCTTTCACCCCAGATTCCACGACGGGGAGTGGCCTGTTGCTGGTGGCAAACAAGGCCGACCACACCCTGGGTCTTATTGATCCGAATGCGGAGCGGCAAATTGCCATCATCCCTGAAGGCGGGATAACCGGGCACGAAGTGGCGGCGTCGCCGGATGGGCAGCGGGCGTTCGTGCCCATATATGGAGACTCCGGGGTCGGCATGCCGGGCACAGACGGAAGCAAGATTGACGTAGTCGAACTGGGCAGCCGCAAGGTGGCGCACAGCATTGACTTCGGACACGGCGTGCGGCCGCATTGCGCCGTATTCGGGCCAAAGGACGGCCTGCTCTACGTCACGACCGAACTGGAGAAGGCAGTCAGCGTCATTGACCCAAAGACTTTCAGGATTGTGGGCAGCATTCCTACCGGGCAGGCTGAATCGCACATGCTGGCCATCAGCCACGACGGAAGCCATGGATATACGGCTAATGTGGGTCCGGGAACGGTGTCGGTGCTCGACCTCGGAGGGCGAAAGACCCTGACCGTGATTCAGGTAGCGGCACACGTGCAGAGAGTTTCGGTCTCTCCGGACGACCGCTGGGTGTTTACATCTGATACTACGAAGCCGCGCCTGGCGGTGATTGACACTGCGAGCAGGAAGGTGAATGGCTGGATTGCTTTGCCCGGCAAGGGATATGGCACGGCGTCCACAGCGGACGGCAAGTGGCTGCTGGTGGCGATGCCGGACGCGAATGGGGTCGCGGTCGTTGACCTGGCAACTCTGAAGGTGGTCAAGACGATCAGCGTCCCCGCCGCTCCGCAAGAAGTGCTGATCCGCCCGGATGGCAAAGTTGCTTACGTCTCGTGCGACCGCAGCCATCAGGTGGCGGCGATCCGGATCGGCGAATGGAGTGTGAAGCTGATCAGCGCCGGGCACGGAGTGGATGGGCTGGCCTGGGCAAGGTGACACAGCGATTGCGGCGACCGCGCTCCTCAGTTCTGGCGGACGGAAAACTTTAGTCGCTCGCCCGGCTTAAGGCGGCTTTTTCCCGCAGCACGGCGTGGCACTCCTGCTGCAGCAGTGCGAACAGCTCCTCCATATGCTGTTGCCGGGTACGGAAGTTCACGGGATTAATGCGAAACCAGCTTTTGCCTTTGAGTTCGGTGGTGGAGATCCAGAAACGCCCGCTCTGCTCCACGCGTTGAGCCACTTCCGCATGCAGCTTCCTGGACTCGGCTTCATTCAGACCTGAATTCTTGAAGCGAATGCAAATAGCTGACATAGGCGGACGGCTGGCTGGTTCGAACTCCGGGTCGCCGGAGGCCAGGGCATAAAGGTGATTGGCCTGGCGCACATTGTTGTCAACCCATTCTCCGATCTGGCGCGCTCCGTAACGCTTGAAGCTCATCCAGACTTTGAGGCTGCGAAAACGCCGCGACTGCTCGAAGCCGTGGACGTAATACTGGTAGCGCTCGTTGGCCTGGTCGAGTTCGTCGGTCAGATAGGAGGGTTTCATCCCGAACGAAGCGGTAAGGCGCGCGTGGTCTTTGACCAGCACAGCCCCGGCGTCGAGGGGAGCGTAAAACCACTTGTGCGGGTCAATGGTGATAGAGTCGGCGAGCTCAAGCCCGCGATCCCGCGCGGACCACTCGTGAGACAGCAGCATGCCGCCGCCGTAGGCGGCATCCACATGCAACCACATGCCTTCCCGGTCGGCAATGTGCCGCAGTTCGCGAATGTCGTCCACGGCGCCCGTATTGGTAGTGCCGAAAATCCCCACAATACACATGGGACGAATGCCGTTGGCTTTGTCGTGAGCGATGGCCTGCTCCAGGGCGTCGAGCCGCACCTGGAAATTGGCATCGGTGGGCAGGGCGCGTAATGCCTTCCGTCCCAGACCAACGGCATCTACCGCCTTGTCAACGGAAACATGGCGCTCCTCGGAAGCGTAGACCGCCCAGCCTTCATGGATGCCTTCGTGCTGCGCCACGTCGCGAGTCACCGCATCACGCCCCACCTTAAGGGCGATAAAGTTGGCCATCATGCCGCCGCTGGTGAGGTTGCCACCTGCCTTGGCGTCGTAGCCGCACAGGTCGGTGAGCCAGCGCACCACCCGACGCTCCATGGCTACCGCCGACGGCCCGATTGAGTAGGCGCCGATATTCTGGTTAAGGGCCGAGCAGATGAAGTCGCCAATGACACCCACCGGATTCGGAGAGGGAGTAATCAGTCCCATGTATCCGGGGTGGCCGACGTGGGTGCAGTAGGGAAGCAGCTTTTCTTCGAGCTCCTGCAGCACCTTTGCCGCTGAACTCGGATCCTGGGGCAAGGGCTCGTCGAACAGCCGGTTAACTGTTCGCGGCTCGACGTCAGGAAAAACCCGTTTTTCCTCGATCTGGCCGAAGTAGTCGGACAACAAGTCCACAACCTGGTGGCCTAAGTCCCGAAACTCTTTCGCATCCATCGTTGATCTCTCCTGGGCGGTTGCAAAGCAATTGTCACGGAACTCCTTCTCAGCGGAGCGAGGCTTCCGGCGCCAGTTTAAAGACGTCCGAGTTTGCCCCGGGTTGCGATGTTCCTGGTTTAAATGATCTTAGGGTCAGGTCGCCCCAGGAGCACTCCGCGCCTTCCTTTCAGAATGTACAACCTGTGACGTCTGTCTGACCAACTGGCTGACTGGTTTCATGCGCGAAATTGAACGCGCGAGGGGTATTTACCCTTCATGTAACCGGACCCCAACTAAGCAATTGCGCTTTATCTGGGAAAGGAGAAGCTTTGTAGGTAAAAGCCCTACAGATTGAGAGGTGTATGGTGGATTTACCGAACCCCCGCCTGATTTTGGTCAGAGGGGCATGGGTGCTCGGCGTTATTTGCTTGTTACCGATAGCCGTGTTTGCGCACGGACGGCATTCGCCGGAAAATCCCACCCTGGTGTTGGGTCTGCTGGGGGGAGCTTCCCTTTTTTGGCAATATGTCCGCTCCCGTACAGCCAGGTAACACAATGGCCTTCAGCGGGAAGTTCGAGTACATCTCGCGCCTGAAGGTCTTGCTTTTCAGTTGCGTACTAACAAGCTTGTTGCTTGCTCTGTTCTGGGTGCGGCTTGCATCCATGATCCGGCTGTGGGTGGAGGACGGCACCTATTCACTGTTTGCGCTCGTGCCGTTCGTCAGCCTGGCTATTGCCTATTCAAAATTGAAGCGCACTGGGGCTCCGGCGCGGCGAGCCTGCCGCACCGGATTATTCCTCGTGGCATGTGCGACTGCGGCAACCGCCCTGCTGGACGTCGGCCACATTGGGTTCGCGTCCCTTACCCCGCTACTCATTGCCGCTACGGTATGTGGTGTCGTGCTGGGGCTCTATGGCCCGGCCATGCTGCGACTCCTGGCGTTTCCGCTGACGTTCCTGCTGCTCCTGATACCGATACCTCCGCTCTTGCTGGCCAGCATTGATTTTCCCCTGCAGGAGATGTGCGCGAAGGTAACGGTTTTCGCAGTGAATGTGGCAGGGTTTCACGTGCAGCGATCGGGAACCATGATTCTGTTGGGAGTGCCATCCCTAGTGGTGAACGTGGCGCCCGCCTGCGACGGAGTACGGTCGTCCCTGGCCATGCTCTTTATTGCGATCTTGTACGTGTACCTGCTTTCTGGTGGCTGGCGGAAAAAAGCGCTATTGCTGGTGGCGGCTGTTCCTTTGGCGTACCTGGGAAACTTCATTCGGCTGCTGGGGGATGTTTGCGCTGTCCTTACCTTTGGCATGGGTTTCTGGAAGTACGAGCAAGCCTGGGATTACATGACGGGTTTTCTCATCTTCCTGATACCCATCAGCTTGCTGTTTTTTCTGGCGAAGGTGATGAAGTGCAGCAGGTTCCGGGACGCAGGCGAACCCATTTCCGCAGCGGCAGGTCCTCTTCCACAGAACGCCAGTCTGGACCGCAGGTGGGTGCAGAGCTACGTGGCGCTGGCAGTAATTATGCTCTCCGGGATCGTCGTGCAGCGCGTGTTCAAGCCGAGCCCCTTTTCCAACCAGGCTTCTACATTCGGTACAGACAGTCTCGCCAGGTTGCCTTATAAGATCGGTGAATATTGGGGGAGGGAAGCGGTCACGGCCGATTGCGAGACTGCGCGCTCGGGATACGGCAGGTCCAGGGTAGTTTGCCGCGAGTATTCCGGCAACGGCGGCGATCCTCTGCAGCTGTTTATCGTCCCAGCGACCGTGGGGGTACATAGTCCCGACTTCTGTCTTCGAGCCAGTGGATGGGTGATCACCAACCATCGAGGCGGCTCTTCGCCCCGTTCTCCCCAGTTCAAGTTTGCCGAAATCACCGCAGTCTCGCCTTCCTCGGGGCTGGCGGTGTGCTCTTATTACTGGAGGTCAAGAACGGAAATCATCGGCGATGACAATCCGGTTCATCAATGGTTGCGGCACGTAGCGACGACCCTCAGCGGCCGCGACGAGAGCGCATTGCTGGTGGAAGTGTGCGGCCAGCCTGCCAATGAACGGGAAGCCGGCGCCACCTCCGCGCGGGTCGCGAAGTTTACCGCTGAAGCTGATCCCGCGGTGGCGCAACTGTTCAGCCCCCGTGGCACCCGTTAGAGAACCGCAGCGCGGCGACAGCGTGCCCCCACTGAGCAGAGCGCTCAACAGGGGCACAGCTGCGGGGGAACTCGGCCCTACTTGGGTGAGTCCGAGGACGAAGCGGCGGCAGCAGAGTTTTCCACGACTGAAGCGGGCTGCTCGGTTGCCGGTACAATCTTCACCGTCTGCAGAATGGAATCCAGGCGGCTCATCACCAGGTCAGGATTGAGCTCCCGGGCCATGCCATCCTTATTTGCTGTCTTTACGCCCATTTCGATTTCATAGCAGGTTCCGTTCTCGAAACTGACGTAGTTGCGCACCACAGAGGTTTCGCCGTGGCCGGCGCTGGAAGTCTCGATCCAGTGAAAATCCTGTCCCTGAATGGAAACGGTATCCAGCTTGGCATCTTTGGCGGGGCTGAGCGTCTGCTGGCATCCCTGCTCGTCCAGGTTCTCGTTCAGGCTGAGAAGGAAGTAACCGCTCTCGAAGTCGGTGTCGGGATAGAAACCCTGCGGGATCTCTATGCGGGCGAGGGTGAACTGCCCGTCATGGCCATCGGACTTGGGCTTGAGCGACGAGTCAGCGTGTGCCACGGCCCGGGCGTTCAGAAAGGCGTACTGCCAGGGGTAGTGGAAGGAAACTCCGTAGTCCCGGCTCATGAAGTTGCCGGACTTGACGGTTTCCGACTTCTTAGGTTTTACGACTTCAGATGACGGCTGTGACACAACCGGCACCACGGTGGAAAGCGCGACCGGTTTTACGGTTGCGCTGGAAGAAACGGGCGAACTCACCGCCTGCTTGCTCGGTTTGCTGGAGCAAGCGAGCGTTGCCACCAGGGCGGCGAGCGTGCCGAGCAGAATGACTGCGCGGCGATTGCGAAAATTCTTGGTTGCTGGCTTCATGTTTGGTCCCCTCCTTGGGTCCGCTGCTGGAAGGGCACGGCGGCGGCCAGAAAAGGGGGCGTTGATTACAAGCAGCTTAGGGGATTGCAAGATTGGGGCAGCGTGGACACCGCGATACGGTGTGGGTGGACGCACACAACTCTTGGTCTGCCCACGCCTCGCGGGTTCGGGTGAGGTTGCTGAGATGAAAGTTGAGAAAAAGCAGGTCCTTCGCTGCGCTTCTTCGCTACGCTCGGTCAGCGCGACGCTCAGGATGACAATCGAGAGAGTGGTCGGCGGTCCTTCGCTGCGCTCAGGATGACAATCGAGAGAGTGTTCGGCGGTCCGTGCGACGCTCAGGATGACAATCGAAAGAGTGGTCGACAGTCCGTCATTGCGCTCAGGATGACAATCGAAAGGAGTCTTGCGACACGTCCTCGGCTGCGCTTCTTCGCTGCGCTCGATTGCGCGGCGTTCAGGAATCAAGAGCAGTCATGTGACACCATCTTTGTTGCGCTTGCGCGAGCGTCAGAATGGCAGTCGAAAGAAGTAGTGCGACACAAACCGTCCCACGATAGACGCGAGTTCGACCAGTCAGGTAATCCCCTCGGAGCGTGGCTGGCCTGACACGGTGTGTTGGCAGGCCCACATTTTCGGGTAAGACCTCCCGTCTAAGTTATTCGTTATCAATAGGATGCATTCGGCAGCGCTCTTGCCCTTCGGGTTGGCGCAGGTCAGCGGCGAGGTGGCGACAATGCGCGAGGGTACCCGGCGACAACTGAAGAAAGCAGCGGAAAAAGTACTTCTGTTCTTAGGTTTGATGGCGCTGATGATGGTGCCAGGCTCGTCGCAAACCGTCCCGGCACTGCCCGCGGCAAAGGCAACGCCAGGGCACAAGCGGGTGGTGCTGGTCAGTATTGCCGACCGCAAGCTGGCGCTGCTGGAAGACGGCAAGGTGGTGAAGGTTTATCGCGTGGCCGTGGGAGCCGAGGTCAGCCCCAGCCCGAGCGGCGAATTCCAGATTGTCAACCGCGTCACCAATCCCACCTACTACCACCCGCATGTGGTGATTCCGGCAAGTAAAGAAAGTCCCATTGGCACGCGCTGGGTGGGCCTGAACCGCAACGGCTACGGAATCCATGGGACCAATGAGCCGCGTTCTATCGGGCGCGCCGCGTCGCACGGGTGCATACGCATGAGCAATCGCGATATCGCGCAATTTTTCGAGCTGGTGCGGATCGGAGACTTGGTTGAGATCCACGCCGAACGGGATGCCGACACGGCACGGGTGTTTGGCAGTGAACCGGCGACGATGGCGGCTTCAGCCGCGGCGCAGCCGGCGGTTGGTCAGTAAGCGAGGGCGCAAATGGAAAACGCAATGATGGCGGCGTTCGCGGTGGCGGGAGTGACCTTCTCGGTAGCTATCGCGCTGCTGGTGGAAGAGGTGGTGGTGGGCGGGATGTTCCGCCTGATGTTCGCGCGGGCCCAGGCGCAGAGGTCAGAACAGAGGCGCAAGGAGGCAGGGTATGTTGCTGATTAAGTATTTTTTGATGGCGGTTGGGATTGCGATGTTCGGCTCGGCGGCTGCGGTCCTGGGATATGACCTTTACCTGATGGCGATGGTTCGTCGCGCAGTCGCCCAGTTGCAGCCGGGGCAGACAGCGCCGGAAGAACGCGAAGTGCGGTGGAGGGTGGGGGTAGCGCTGGTGCTGCTGGCCTGGGCGCCCATCCTGGTGGCGATGAGCCTGGTAGTGGTGCCGGCAGGCATGGGCGGCGTGCGGGTCAGCCAGGTTTCAGGGACGCTGCCGGGAACGCTTTATCCCGGAGTGCACGTGGTGCGGCCTTTCGTGGACAAGGTGGTGCTTTTCGACACGCGCGATCAGTTGTTCACCACGGGGATGGTCGAGGACCACGCGACAGCGGCCAAACCAGTGGCCGCCGCGGCTTCGCCCGAACTGATGAAGGTGCAGGCCAGGGAAGGGCTGACGTTAGGGCTGGCCATCACGGTGCGCTATCGCCTGGACTCGAACCGGCTGGATTACGTCCTCAACAACCTTCCGCAACCGGTGGAGAGGGAACTGGTGCCGCCGGTCGTGGCCAGTGTCTGGCGCGAACTGGTACCCAACTACACCGTGCGCGAGGTATTCGCCAGCAAGCGGGAGGAAGTGCGCCGGCGGGCGGCGGAGGCGATTACGCGCAAGCTGCAGGCAGATGGAATCGTGGTGAAGGAAGTGATGCTGCGCGATATCCAGTTGCCGCCGGAATATGCCAAGGGTCTGGAAGACCTGCTGCTGAAGGAACAGCAGAACGACCGCATGGGGGTGGAGACCGAAATCCAGCAGAAGCAGGTGCGGATCGCGGAACTGGAAGCGGAGGCGATCAAGGCGCAACAGGTGAAGCAGGCGGAGGGCCAGGCGCAAGTGCGGGTGCTGCAGGCCAAGGGCGAAGCCGACGCCATGAAATACCTGCTGCCGCTAAAGAAGCAGCAGATCGAGCAGACCCGGCTGGAGTCGCAGGCGCGCAAGGAAGCCACGGTGCAGGGCGCGGAGGCGAACGCGCAGGCCAAGGTGATTGACAGCAAGGCGGAGATGGAGCGGCGCAAGCTGCTGGCGGAGGCGGAAGCGGACCGCATTCGAGTGACCGCCGCCGCGGACACGCAGCGGATGCAGAGCGAAGGCGCGGTGCTGAAGCAGAATCCGCTGCTGATCAACAAGATCATCGCGGAAAAACTCTCGGACAAGCTGCAGATCATGGTGGTGCCCGCCGACGGAAAGTTCATGTTCGCCAACGACCTGTTGCGCGGGCTGAGCATGGGCAGCCACGCCACACCGGCGCCGGCGGACGATCCGCCCAACCAGTAAAAGTTTTGCCGGGCGGCCTCAATAGCGCAATGCCGAAGGGGCCGCCGACCGGCTCGCTCAAGACCGAGGTGCCCAGCGAGGGAAGGGGGAGAGGGAGCGTGGCAGCTTATAATTCGCAGTATCCATACATGTTCCTGCGAAACGGCAAGCCCCTGATGCTCGGCGCGGCTCTAGGACTGTTCCTTATGGTGCCGGCGGCGCTGGGCGCGGATTGGGGCGCTGCCGCCCGCTCGCTGGCGCAAAAGATCGCGGCAGTAACCGGTCCGGGAGCGGCGGCGCTGGAGATCAGCAACCACTCCTCGCTCAAGCCGGCGGAGGTGGAGCAGGCGCGCGCAGCGCTGGTGACGGAGCTGGGGACGCTCGGTGTCCAGGTAGTGGAGAGCGGACAGGCGACAACCGTGCGCGTCACCTTTTCAGAAAATGCCCAGAGTTACTTGTGGATTGCCCAGGTACGGGAGGGAGCGAGCGACGAAAAGGTGCTGATGGTTTCAGTTCCGGGCGCACCCGCCGCCGGCAGCTTTGGCCCGACTACGCCACTGAGCATTCACCGTACCTTGTTGTGGTCACAGGATGCTCGCATTCTGGACGCTACGGTGCTGCCGGGGGGAAATCCGGAGCACCTGCTGGTTCTGGATCCCGCCAAAATAACCCTGTTCAGCGGCCAGGGCGGGCAATGGCGGCCGGAGCAGACGTTCCCCATTACGCATGCGCGCCCGTGGCCGCGCGACCTGCGCGGGCGCATTGTGTTCAACCGCGAGCACCTGTTCGATGTTTATCTGCCGGGAGTGGTGTGCGGGGCGGTGCTGAGTTCACCGCTGAGCATGGCGTGCCATGAAGCGGACGATCCCTGGCCCCTGGGCGCGGGCTACTCGCAGGTGCGCGGCTTTTATTCGCCGGCACGGAATTTCTTCACCGGAGTCGTGGCGCCGGGGATCGGCAAGCAGAACACATTTGTGCCTTTCTTTTCGGCTGCCGGATTGCCGCGCGACCAGTATGTGCTATGGGCGCTGGCGGCGGTGGATGGTTCGGTGCACCTGGTAGACGGTGTCAATGATGTTATGCCCAAGATGCCGTGGGGCAGCGATATCGCGGCGGTGAAAAGCGGCTGCGGC
>DASYWT010000120.1:0-1832 GCA_035935775.1 Terriglobales bacterium | reverse complement strand
TGTGCAAGTAGGATATCAGCCGGTTGCCACGGGTTCTGTTCCGCGAAAGTCCTTCGAGTGCCTGCGCTTATTGCGGCGTGAACGCGGCGCGATTTGTAGAAGGTCATTCGCCATACAGGGATACTGAGACTGTGACTGTATGGCTGTATGCCGCTTAAGTCGCTGCGGCTCAGTGCGTTTGGGGCGTTTACAGTTATACAGGCAAAAAACGCCATTTTTTTTGTTTTCAGTTTGTTCAGCAGGCGCCGCGGCTGGACCGCGGTGGGCGTGCGAGCATGGGTGCCGGGCGGTTTACCGCAGGGCAATCGCCTAAACGGGCAGTTCCGATCCCCCTTGACTTCCTGCGCCGCCCCGACGGGGCTCCGGGGAATTTCACGGCAGCTTTCCCAGCGTTAAAACGCTGCGCTAGAGCATTTTAGGAAATGCCGTAGACTGCATTGCAGAGCCTGAACCAGGCCCTGGCGTTTTCCGGCGTAATCCGTTTGAGGGCCTCGCCGATGGCTTGTTCGAGTGCATCTCGGGTGCGCGCCTGGGCCGCGCGGAGCAGTTCCTTGAGCTTTGCCCAAGCCTTCTCTATGGGATTGAAGTCCGGCGAATAGGGCGGCAGATAGAGCAGTTCCGCACCGGCTTGCTCTATGCTGGCGCGCACCGCGGCAGCCTTGTGCGAGCTGAGATTGTCCATCACCACCACGTCGCCAGGTTTCAAGGCCGCACAGAGCACCTGCTGGACGAAGGCCAGAAAGATGTCGCCGTCGGTGGCTTCTTCGATGGTCATGGCGGCGACCACGCCGCGAAGGCTCATGGCGCCCAGGATGGTCATGATTTTCCAGTGACCACCCGGCGCCGCCTCGTGAATGCGCCCGCCGCCGGTCGAGCGGGCACGCAACCGCGTCATGGAAGTTGTGACGCCACTCTCATCCAGAAAAATCAGCCGCTCCGGCGCGATCGTACGTACCCGCGCGGCAAACTCCGCTCGTCTTTTGCGGTTGGCTTCCGAGTCGCGTTCGCTGGCGTGGAGTGACTTTTTTTCAGCCGCAGTCCCATTTTGCGCAGCAGGTGCCAGACTTGCGGAATGCTCAGTGTCACCCCGGCTTGGCTCAACAGCTTGCCTTGAATTTCGGCCAGGGTCAGGTCCGGCTTGGCCGCAACCCAGTCCAGAACTTGCTGTCGAACCTCGGGTCCCGCGTGCGGCTTGCGCCCAGCGCGATGAGGCACTCGCTCGGCTTGCCCGGTACGATTTCGCTGCGCCGAGATCTTCTTCCCCCAGCCCACGCTCACCAGGAAGCGCTCCGCCAGCTCTTCCAGAGTCTCCTCCCCTTCGTCGTAGGCCGAAAGAAACTTACGGCGCAAATCATCTCCATCGGGTCGCCCCATATCTCTTTCGCCGCAGACTGTCGCCACAAATAGTCTACACTATTTACTAAAATGCTCTAGCTATTAGCCGTTAGTCTTTGGGTCGGCTTTGGTAAAGTATTTTTCAGTCCGACCTAACGCTTCATTACCGACCAGTGCAGCTCGAAATCGTGTAGCTGTTTGTTCCCCCAAAGCCGAACGCCTTTCTATTCCTGGTGAAGAACGGATATAAGATCGGTTCGGGCGGCACTCACCGCAGGCATGACGCTTGCGATTAGCGCGATGACCGTCATTAGCGCCCAAGCCAGAGAGAACGACAAAGTGTCGTGAGAGCTGACCCCTACAAGCGTGCTGGCCAGGAAGCCGCTCAGCAGCCAGGCAAACCCAATTCCGACAACTCCGCCGAACAAAATCAGCCTCGCAGCCTGGATGACAATCATTCGCAGCAAATCGCTGCGAGAGGCGCCAAGGGCCAGTCG
>DASYWT010000119.1:0-12092 GCA_035935775.1 Terriglobales bacterium | reverse complement strand
ACCCAATTCATGCGCGAATTCCCCGACCGCATGCGCGTGCTTACCGTGGGAGACGCGCTGACCTCGGGCGGAGCGTGGAACCGCCAGCTTCATTTTTTGGGGGCGCGCTGGGGAAGCAACTTCAGCCTTCAGCCATCCTTTGTGCCCTTCGCCCTGCCCGGCCTGCAGGGTCAGGCAGCCGAACCTTCGACGCTCGACCTGTATGTCAACAACGTGCGCACGGTGAGCCGGCCGGTGAACGCCGGGCCGTTCACGATTGACAATATTCCCACCATCACCTCCCAGGGCAATATCCAGATGGTGCTGACAGACGCGCTGGGGCGCCAGCAGGTGATAACGACTTCCTACATTGCCACGCCGCAACTGTTGCGCAAAGGGGTACACGACTTCGGCTACGAGGCGGGCGTGCTGCGCTGGGGCATTGCCAGCCCCGCCGATAATTACCACACGGGATTTGCCGCCGGCAGCCACCGTTTCGGACTCAGCGACCGCTTCACACTGGGCATGGAAGGCGAGTTGGCCGGGGTCAGCCAGGCCATGGGGGTGAGCGGCACCTGGGGCCTGCTGCCGCTGGGACTGCTCTCAACCGGAGCCGCCGTCAGCCATAGTAACCACGGCGCAGGAGGCCTGCTGCACGCTGAGTTGGCGCACCGCGAACCTAAGTTAGGACTGGGGGGCGGGGTGCAATTCGCGACCCGGCCATTCCGGCAGCTGGGGCTGGGGGAGGCGGAGGGCACGCCCCGGCTGCAGGCACAAGCCCAGGTTTCTTACGCGTTCGCTTCCAGCATTACCGCCGGGCTGGCTTACGTGGTGAGGCAGAACTACTGGACGCCTTTGACCCCCAACACTGCGTTTCGCGCGCTCAGCGGTTCGCTGAGTGTGAAGGTCGGGCGTCTGGGATACCTGTCCTGGACGGTGAATTATTCCCCCACCTCCACACCGCGCACTACGGGGTTCGCGGTGTTTACCATTCCTCTGGGCCAGCGTCGCAGCACGTCGCTGAGCGGCAGCCACGGAGGCGCCAACCCCTCGGCGACGGTTTCCATGATGCAATCGCCGCCCATCGGCGATGGCTTTGGCTACCGGGCACGAATCTCCTCTGACCGTGCTCTGGCGGAAGGCGGATTTGATTATCAGAACCGCGTGGGAGCCTACACCGTTGAAGCGGGCCGCGATAACGCGGGCACGAGTTTTCGCCTGGGAGAGAAGAGCGGCTATGCCTGGGTGCAGAACCGCCTGATACCTACACGCTGGCTCAACGACAGCTTCGCGCTGGTGGAAGTTCCCGATACCAAGGGAGTCCGAGTCTTCGCCAACAATCAATACATCACGAAAACCAATGGGCGAGGTCTGGCGGTGGTTCCCATGGTCGCCTACGACGCCAATGCGGTTCGGCTGGATGACCAGGGCATCCCAGTGGAAATGAATATGGACCTGGAAGAACGGACGGTGGTGCCCATGACCCGCACCGGCGTGCTGGTGCAATTCAAAGCCGCTCGCAATCGTGGGGTCATCATCGTGCTGCAGTTGCCGGATGGCAAGCCGGTTCCGGCGGGGGCCGAGGCGCGGGTCGAGGGCGCGGACGTGGCCGCGACCGTCGGCTTTGATGGAGAAGTCTATCTGGAAAAAATTGATTCCCCCGCGGTCTTGAATGTGCAGGGACCTGAGTTCGCGTGCCGCGCAAACGTCCCAGCGATTGCTTATGAACGTCCGCTTCCGCGGGTTGGTCCAGTGACATGCACTACAAAATGAAAATACCAAACATCGCGTGGATTTTGCTGCTCACGGCATTGCTGGCCATCCCAACCCACGCCAACGCCGCCGCTTGCAGTGTGAGCGATGGCAGCGCCGCCTTTGGCACCTATGATCAGTTCTCTTCGCAGCCGAGGGATAGCAGCGCGACTATCCAGGTAAGTTGCTCAGGCTCGAATGAATCCGTGACCTTTGACATCATGGCCAACGCCGGGGCGGGCACGCTCGCCAACCGCCGGGCGGGCAACGGCACTTCCAGCATGCAGTACAACCTCTTCACTGACATCAGCCGGACTCAGATATGGGGCGACGGAACGAACGGTACCGTGGTAATCCATGATTCGGTGACCATTACCAACGAACCGGTAACCCGAACCTACACGGTTTACGGCCGCATTCCGGGCCAGCAAAAGTATGTAAGCCCAGGCAGTTACAGCGACCAACTCTTAGTCACGATGAGATATTAGAAGTTGGGCGAGTCTGGAACGGGCCTCCGCGTGTTGTCCATGCAGGCAACAGCGGTGGTGCTATGTCCTCCGGACCATGGTCCTTTCGTGCACTACCCGCCGTGCCTGCTCGGGGGATAATTGTTCCAGCGATGATTGCGTTCTCGGAACACACGGTGATGAGGCGACATTTTCCAAGATTTCCGGCTGACATGCCCATGGTGGCAACGGTGGTTGGCGACCGCGATGTGTCCGCCCTGTCAGGACGCTGCATCGTGGTTTCCGAAGGCGGCTTAGGCGCGGTCCTGTCCGGCCGCATTCCCCTGGGAGACGTTGTGGCCCTGGAACTCCACCTGCCCAATTCTGAAGATACGGTTCGGGTGCGCGCGACGGTGCGGCACAGCCAATATCCTAACTACGGGCTGGAATTTCTGGCATTGGGTGAGAGCCAGCGCAAGGCCATCGCCCGCTACTGCGAGATGTGCAGCCGGCCCACGCGCGCCCTGATGATTGACATGATCCGCCGGTACTTTCTCGCCAGCGAAGATTGAAAAGGCCTTATTCATCCTGAAATCGCGGGTTCAGCCCCGGACATAGTTGTGCCGCTCCGACATTTTCGCCAGCAAGGCTTCCGCGGTTAGCTGAGCCAACCGGGCGCCGAGTGGCTCCCACCTGTACTCACGCTCTCCTGCAGGAAGCTTCAGGTGGACGTCAACCTCCTCTGCAAGCTTCTGCAAGCCGGACCGGCTACCTTGCTCCGAATACGCAACAAGAGCATGGTGAGCTTGTTTGCGTTCGATTACTTCCAGAGCATCGAGCAACTGGCGATGGGCTGTGCCCTCCCAGATAGCCAGGATCATGGCTTCGCGCAGCCAGCGCTCCACGCGGAATTCCTGCAGCACGCCCAGGCCGCCATGCACCTCCATGCACCATTTGGCGGTCTGCGCCGCGAACTCCGCGGTCCAGTACTTGGCGAGATGAGCCAGCAGCCGGAAGAGATGATAGCGTTCTGAATACGGACGGCGCTCTCTCCAAACCTCGTTCAGAAGCTGTGACGCCTGCCAGGCCAGGGCAAAACACTGGCGTAAGTTCTGAAGGCGCTCTTCAAATTGCCGGTGCAGCAGAGGATGGTCGAAGATGTGCTTGCCAAATGCGGTGCGGCTTTGCGCAAAGCCCAGCGCATCTGCCATGGCGCGCTGAGCCAGGGCCACGCTGCCCAGGCTGTTGGCCACGCGGGAGACGTTCAAGACTTCCAGGATGAGATAAATTCCCTCATCCTTGTTGCCCAGCAGATACGCCTCGCTGTCCCGGAGTTCGACTTCGCCAGTCGGAACCGAGCGCGTAGCAATTTTGTCCTTGAGCCGGCGAATGGTGTAGTTGAGAGCCCCGTCTGCGCGCAGCCGGGGCAAAAGGAACAGCGCCAGCCCGCGCACCCCGCCCGGCGCGCCTTCAGGGCGCGCCGCTGCCACCGCCAGCTCCGCTCCCGCATTGCTGGCGAAATACTTATCACCTGTGAGGCGCCAGATATTGCCGTCGCGTACCGCTACCGATTCCACGCCTGCTCCCAGGTCGGAGCCGCCTTTGATCTCCGTCATCCAGGTTGCGCCTTGCCAGACCTCGTCATCGGCGCGCAGGAGCTGGCGAAGAAATTTCTCTTTCAGCCCGGGATCGCCGTACTTGGCGAGAGGCAGCGCCGTGGAAAGTGACACGGTGTACGGGCAGGACAGTCCACTGTCATAAAACGAGGTCAAGTAAATGAGAAGAAACGCCGGCAGCAACGAATCCTGCCCAAAGGCCCGCCATAGCACTCCGGCTTTATAACCGTTCTTCAGCATCCGCCAGTAGCCGGGCGGATAGAGAATCTCATCTACTCTTTTTCCGGCAGCATCGAACATTCGCACCCAGGGCGTTCCGCCACGGTCAATGCTGTCGGAGATGGCGCGCCCTTCCTGCTCCCACCATTGCTCGTAATCCCGCAGAACGGAGTCATAGGGCGTGGGACCTATCATCTCCTGCAAGAACGAGAGGGGCGAGCGAAGAGCGTCGAAATTCACGGGGCACTCCGAATCTGAGCTGGACGTCCGGCTTTCCCTTTGATTGTACGTTCGCGGGTACGATTACTTGCTGAAGATCGCTTTCGGCAGCATGACATGGACGCCCACGCTCCCGTCCACCAACTCGGTTATATCCACGTCGCCGGCCACGCTGGTCAGCATATAGGCGTCGTCGCGGCTCATATGTTTTTCCTCGACCATGAAATCAATCATCTGCCGCACCGCGATACGGGTCGCCTGGTAGAGCTCAGGATGAAAACCCATGCTGATGTAATGGGTGGGAGTTTCAGCGCGCGGATACTTCTGGTGCGTGCCTTTGTGCACGATGAACTGCAGCGTGCCTACCAGTGAGGTTTCCAGGGCAGTGATGTCCACTTCGCCGTTGCCCTGGCCCACGTGGCCGTCCCCTATCTCGAACAGCGCTCCCGGCGCCCAGACCGGCAGGTATAAGGTGCTGCCGGCCACCAGTTCCTTGTTGTCCATATTGCCGGCATGAATCCCAGGCGGCGCGCTGTCAATGCGGCCGTAATCAGGCGGAGGCGCCACTCCCATGCTGCCGAAGAAAGGCCGCAACGGAATCTGAATGCCCGGCGCAAACCTCGCCACCATGCGCTCCTGGTCCAGTGGGATGATCTTCATTCTGCGATAAGGGAAATCCTCCGGCAGAAAGCCGCGGGTAGGACCAAACGCGTTGTAGGCGTAAGGAATGGCCAACTCGATTTTCTGGATGCGCACTTCCAGGGTGTCGCCGGGTTCGGCGCCCTCCACATATACCGGGCCGTCAAGAATATGGCCGCCCGGGCCTTTGTTTGTGACCTCTTTGTAGATGTCTCGCAGGCTTTGCTGCACCTGGTCGGGAGGCACACCGGCCTTTTCCAGCCCCGTGGGGCTGTTGGTGATGAGGGTCTCGAACTGCACAGTGTCGCCGGAATGAATGCGCAGCACGGGGACAGCAGCGGCGTCGTAGTAGCCCCAGGCCACCGTCTTGGGGGTGGCTTTCAGGACGTACTCCTGCGGACTGGCAGCGGACTGGCCCGCAGTATTGGCGTTTTGCGCAAGGGTGGCAGAGGACAGCAGGCACAGCAGAAGGACTGAGCGCATCATTTCTCCCACAAGCGGCATGCAGACTGGCGCGTGCGCCAGGCGCGCCAGTATATACCGGCATGGGGACGGAACTTCCCGCAGGACGGCCAGGTACACCAAAAGCGCCGTCTGCTATTTGACTGAATGTCGCTCGCTCAAGCCGCAGTAGTCCTGGACTTGCCGCCTACTTCCGCTTCGGCTTGCAGCCAGTCATCCACCTCGTGTCCATCCGTCCGGCCGCGCTCTTCATACAGAGCGTAGGCGCGGCTGCGGATTCGTTCATCGCGGTCGTGGGATTGCGCTTGGCTTTTGCTGGGAGCAGGGTCGGAGGTCGAACGGCGACTCATAGCTACCTCCTTGCAGGCCGGAATTGGCCTTGGTTTTATCTGGGATAAAACCACGTTAGTCCGCTAACCGGGGCGCGGTCAATGCCTCAACCTGGTGCAACTGTGCTGCAGGCAGGAGGCACCCGAGTTGCGATCTTCAGGCAACGCTCTTTTTCGAGGTTATGGCGTAAAAATCAGCCCAGCGCTGTTCCACATTGCCGCTGCCGCAATGGGGACAGACGATCTTTTCTGCTTTGTCGTGGTCGGCGATGGTGAGTATCTTGGAAAACGTCTTTTGGCAGGCCTTGCATTGAAACTCGTAAACAGGCATGACGTCCTCCTGGAGAACGGTGCTCTAAAAAATTTTAGGCGCGTTCGCTCGTCTAGTTCAACCCCGAAGGATGTCAGGAAACGACACTCGATTGAACCAGATCCAACTTCAGACTACATCAGGGTTCCTTGCAGATTTCGATGACGTTCCCCAGCGCCCTTTTTGCTTCAGGAGTGGGATTCTTATTTCTTGGCTGGCTTCTTACTGGAAAGTTTTTTAGCCGGCTTCTCTGCCGGCGCGCTCTTGGCCGGCGGCTTCAGTAGCGCCTGCATGTCGGTGACGATGTAACCCGCCAGAGTGAAGATGGCCGGACCGTCCGATGAGCGCGCGTAATAATCAGTACCTTTTTTGGCGCCGATTTCCACCCGCCCCTGTCCGCCCTTCCAGGTCAGGGTCAGTACGCCATCGGGCTTGGCCAGTCCGTATTGGCCGGCATCCTTGCCCTGGATATCGGTCAGAGCGTCCATACGCGCGGCCTGGAGTGTATCGAGCAGGTTCTGGATGTCGGTCTTCTTCGCGTCCGGCCAGTTTCCATCCTTGCGCTCGAAGCTCGCCTTTTTGCCTCGTTCCTGGAACGTGAGCCCGATCAGACTGTCGGAAGAAAAATGCAGCACCGTACGGTCCTGCAGGTCGAATGCGGTCTTCACCGCGTCGGTCTTGATGTAGGCGGGCACGGTGACCACGCCGGGGGAATCTGCGGTGCGCAGGTAAACTCCGCCGCCTGCGGGCACGTCGGAACCAAAATCAAATCGCAGTTTCTTGCCCTGGGCCAACTGCAACTGCACGGTACTGGGCTTATCCAGCCCAAAGATGGTCAAGTCCTTTTGTGTGCCCAGTTGCTCGGAGGCATGCGCGCCGGAAAGCGTGCTCAGAAGCGTACTCACTTCGCCGTTGTCGGCGGCGTAGGCGTAGGGCTGAAGCAGACGCCAGTTTCCGCCCTGCTTGGCGAGCATAACTTGCGGGTTGGAACCGTCCTGAATGGAGATTTGCTGCACCGAGCCGGAATCGAACGTGGCCAGCGGTGGCGTGGCCGCTTCGGCTGGTTTGTTGTGCTTGCCCAGCCAGAAGTACAGGCCGCCCAAGCCCGCCAGGATAACGACGGCAATCGCCAGACGAATCAAGCCTTTCATCTCTACCCTTACGCCCGCCGGCGCTTCCACCACACACCCAGGCCGCCCAGCACGATGATCAGAGGCAAACCCACCAGCGAGGACCAGAACACAGCGCGCATCTGCGTTTGCGAAAGATTGATAGGCGTGTTGTTGGGCGGCTTCGGCCGGATGCTGATGAAGGCTTCCTGCGAAGCCAGCCAGTTGATGCTGTTCAGAAACAGGTCCTGGTTGCCGTTGAAGCCGACGATGGCATTCACGATAAAGTCGGGGCTGCCAATGACGGCGAACCGTCCTTCATCTCCGGCTCTCGCTCCCGGGAGCGTGCCCGCCACGGCCAGCGTCAGGGGCCCACGGCGCGCTGTCTTCGGGTCCACGCTCACTTCCCGCAGACTGAAGTTGGTGGCCGCGAAGCTGGCCGACGAAGTCTCCAGCAGCGGGCTCACGCTGGCCTTCGAATCCTTTTGGTCGCCCGGTTCCACCGTGCGCGCATAAGGGAACAAAGTCGCGAGGTGGCTCATTTCCTTGGTAATTTGGTGGTCGTCGTAGTGGGCGACGATCGGCATCAACTGGCTGGCGCCAAACAACCGGCCAACACCGCTGGTGTCCACCACAATGTCGGGCGTGAGCTTCACATTCAGCTTGGATCCGAGGTAGTCCACGAGCGACCCCTTGCTTTCCGGGCCCACCAGGAAGAGCACCCGCCCACCTTTGGACAAATAATCGGAGATTGCGTTCACCTCCGGCTCAAGCAGTTCATGGGTGGGGCCGCCCACTACCAACACGGCGGCGTCCGCCGGAACCTGCGGCGATTGCGCCAGCACCAGAGTCTTCACCGTGAAATTATCGTCCTGCAGCGCCTGCTTGACCTGGCTATAACCTTTACGGCCTGAATCTTCGGGATCGTACTCGCCTTCGCCCTGGGCGAAGTAGACCACCTTGCGCCCGCCCTTGAGCAGGCGGACCAGCGCGTTGGTGACGTCCTCTTCGCGCAGGCTGTTGACCAGTTGCTTGCGGCCCCCGGACTCGACCACGAGCGTGCCGTAGCTCTGAATACCGTATTGCCGCGCCTGGTCGGGGTGGCGGTCAGGCTCAATGTACTGCACTTCGACTTCATTCGACTGCCGCTGGTACTTGCTCAGAAATTCGCGGGCGCGCCCAAACTCCTCGGAGCGGTCGAAATATATGAGGTGCAGGGGCGCTTTCAGTCCGCGCACCACCTTCACCGATTCCGGGCTCAAACTGTGGATCTGGTTCAGGGTCAGGTCCCAGTTGTGGCTGTGGTCGCGCGCGATGTAATTCACCGCCACCAGGATGGCGATCACCACCAGGGAATAGAGCAGCAGGGGGCCGCGGTCCGCCCAGCGGCGCAGGCCACCGCGAGTGCTGGGCTTGGCTTCCGCCGGGGAATTGATTTTTTCGTCAGCCATGAAACGTCTCCCTCGTTGCCCCTACTCCGCCAGTTCCATGCGGCGCGCCGTCAAGAACAGGCCGCCGACGATCAGGCTCAGGTAATAAACAATGTCCTTGGTATCCAGCACGCCCTGGGCGAAGTTGCGGAAATGAGAGGTGATGGAAAGGTATGAGAAGAGTTCCGTAAAGCGACCGCTGCCGTAAGAGGTGACCCAGTCCGCCACCCAGAGAAGCAGAAAAAGGCTGAAGGTGCCCACGGCGGCCACAATCTGATTGCGCGTCAGGCTGGAAATGAACAGGCCCAGCGCCAGGAAGGCTGCCCCCAGCATGGCCAGACCGAGGAAGCCGGCGCTCACCGGTTTGAAGCCCAGCTTGCCGTAGTGCGCCACCAGACCTACGTACAGGCCGGTGATGACCAGCAGCAGAATCAGCAGCCCGAAGGCCGCGAGAAATTTTCCCAGAACTACTTCCAGGCGCCGTACCGGCGCGGTCTTCAGCAGTTCCAGGGTTCCATTGCGCGCCTCCTCGGCGTAGGAACGCATGGTGATCATGGGCAACAGGAAGAGCAGCAGGATGGCGACATCAAAAAAGAAAGGCTGCAACAGCATGGTTTGGGCGTCCAGGCTGCCGCGTCCAAACATCATTCCTCCGCCCAGGCTCTGCATGACAAACATGGCCAGCATGCTGTAGAAGAAAAAGCCGGCGATCACGGCAAACAAGGCCAGCACCACGTAAGCTGCCGGGGTCACGAAGTACGACTTCCATTCCTTGCGGATTATGGCCCACATTCCAGTCATAAAGCCTCACGCGCTGGCGCCGCGGGCAGACCGCTGCCGGTCAGCGACAGGAATATTTCTTCCAGCGTCAGTTCCACTTCCTTCAATTCGAGCAAGCCATAGCCGCCCTCGACCAGGGTGCGAGCGATGGCCTCGCGGCTGGCCAGATCTTTGGCCTCCACACGCAATTTGGCGATGCCGTCCTGCTCGCTGAGCAATTCGGCTTTGCTTACACCGGGAAGTTGCGCTACGGCCGCCTGCGCCGCCAATCCCGCGCCGCGGAGTGCGATGAGCAGCGTGTCGGTCTGCTTGACCCGGCGGGTGAGGTTCTCCGGCGAATCCACGGCCACCAGTTTGCCGCGATTGATGATGATTACCCGCTGGCAGGTATTGGCCGCCTCGGAGAGAATGTGGGTGCTCAGAATCACTGTGTGATCGCCAGCCAGGCCGCGGATAAGCTGACGCGTCTCCAGAATCTGGCGCGGATCAAGCCCGGCGGTGGGTTCGTCGAATATCAGCAGGCGCGGGTTGTGCAGGATGGCCTGCGCAATTCCCACCCTCTGGCGATAGCCCTTGGAGAGGCGCCCGATCACGCGCCCGCGCACCTCGCTGAGGGCGCAGCGCTCGATGGCGCGCTCCACCACGGACCTGCGGTCTCGCGCCGGCACCTGCCGCAGACGGGAAACGAAAAGCAGGTAATCGCGCACCGTCAGCTCGGGATAAAGCGGAGGTAGTTCCGGCAAGTAGCCGATCTTGCGCTTGGCGGCCAGGGGATCGCGGCGCAGTCCCACGCCCTCGACACGCACCTCGCCCGCGGTGGGCGGAAGATAGCCGGTGATCATGCGCATGGTGGTGGTCTTGCCGGCGCCGTTGGGGCCGAGGAATCCCAGGATTTCTCCAGAGCGGGTTTGAAAGCTGATGTCATCCACGGCCGTGATCGGTCCGTAGCGGCGAGTCAGGTGTTCCACTTCCAACATGGCATCCCACAAAGGCTGAGAGCAGCATTGTCAGGCCGAGCAGCCGCGATGCGGCTCGGCGCCCGCCGCTTCAGCAGAAAAGAATTTATTTATATCTATATCACATTCAGACCGGCTGAATGCAAGCTCGCAACTGACCTTCTATCGTGCCACGATATGTTCTCTCTTGGCAACTCAGCAACTCAGCCCCAGCTCATAATTTGCAAACCGCGCTCCGGACCGCCCGGCGGGCCGCGCCCGCACACCATCGGGATAAGCCTTGCGCAGGCAGGCAAGGCTCATGCATCATCGGTGATGCCGCTTGCTTGACCGGCAAACTCAAAAATACAGGACTTTCACGTGCGATCAGAGGTTCAAACTGCCTCGCCGGATACCCGGGAAAAGCTGCAGGATTCCTACCACGCCTTCCAGGCCAGGGGCCTCAAACTCAACCTTACCCGCGGTAAGCCTTCACCCGCCCAGCTCGACCTGAGCGCGGAACTGCTGTCCTTGCCCCGCCGGGGAAACTGGCTTGCCGAAAGCAGCACCGATTGTCGCAATTACGGCGACCTTCAGGGTCTTCCGGAGGCACGCCGATTATTCTCCGGGATCCTGGGCGCGCCGCCGGAGCAGGTGGTGGTGGGCAATAACTCCAGCCTCGCCCTGATGCACGACACCGTGGTCTATTCCCTGCTCAAGGGCACCTGCAACAGCGCCCTGCCCTGGTCGCAAGGGGAAATCGCGTTCTTGTGCCCCGTTCCCGGCTACGACCGGCATTTCAGGATTTGCGCCGACTACGGAATTCGCATGATCCCGGTCACGCTGCGGGAAGACGGCCCCGACATGGATGAGGTCGAAGGTCTGGCAGGGCAGGATCCCTCCATCAAGGGGATGTGGTGCGTGCCTAAGTACAGCAACCCCACGGGCGCCGTCTATACGGAGGCGGTGGTCGAGCGCCTGGCAGCCATGAAGACTGCCGCGCCCGACTTCCGGCTCTACTGGGACAATGCCTACGCCGTGCACCATTTGACGCCGGAGCGTATTGAGATCGCCAATGTCTTAGAACGGTGCGCACAGCGCGGGCATGCCAACCGGCCTCTGGTCTTTGCTTCTACCTCGAAGATCACGTTCGCGGGAGCTGGACTCTCCCTGTTCGCCGCCTCCAGGGAAAACGTGAAATGGCTGCTGGCCCGGTTTACGCCGCGGACGATTGGCCCTGACAAAATCAACCAGCTCCGCCATGTGCTTTTCCTGAAGAATGAGGCCGGGATCCTGCAGCTCATGGACAAGCACAGAGCCCTGCTCGCGCCCAAATTCCACACTGTACTCGACGTCTTCGACAAGAGGCTTGCCCATTTGCCCGAAGTGACTTGGACCCGGCCCAAAGGGGGTTACTTCATCACCCTGGACGTTCCCCGGGGTTGCGCCCGCCGTGTGGTCGCGCTGGCCAAAGAGGCAGGCCTGGAGCTCACCCCCGCCGGCGCCACCCATCCCCAAGGCAACGATCCAGAAGACCGTACCATTCGCATTGCTCCTACTTTTCCCGAATTGGCGGAAGTGACGCAGGCGGCGGAGGGTGTGGCTCTATGCGTTCTACTGGCCACAGTTGAAAGATTTCCTGCCTGGTTCTCTGGCCGGCAATAGGCGTTCGGCTGGCATTTTGGCGTCGGATTCGCACCGAGATTTCTTTGTCCCTTAGCATGCGGGCTCGTACAATGGCCAGCGCCTTCGCCCGGCCCATTTGCAGCCGAGTCAGGTGTATTGCAACATTGCCACCTCACTGAAGCCGGTTGCGGACTGATGGGAACCCCTTGATGCGGATCATGCCCGTGTACGCCGCCAGCAC
>DASYWT010000118.1:0-3968 GCA_035935775.1 Terriglobales bacterium | reverse complement strand
CATGTTGTGGGTGTTCTCCAGCGAAACGAGCCCGGTCTGCGCCCGGTAGTAAATCTTGGGCGCGATCGCGCGCGCAATCCGCTCCCAGCTCAGAATGCCGTCGGGCGCGGGCACCGGGCGCGCCAGGCAGCCGGAGAAGTGTGACAGCATGGCCATTTCAAAATTGAAAATGTGGCCGCGCTCTTCGCAGATGATTTCCTGGCCCGGCCTGGTGTGGATCTTTATGGCGATCTGGTTGCCCATGGTGCCACTGGGCACAAAAATAGCGGCCTCGCGCTCGAAAATCTCCGCCGCCCTCTGCTCCAACCGGTTGATGGTGGGGTCTTCGCCGTAAACGTCGTCGCCTACCTCGGCTTCGGCCATCGCGCGCCGCATCTCCGGCGTAGGCCGCGTGACCGTGTCGCTGCGCAGGTCAACGATGGCGGATTCGGTCGTAGTCTTGGAAGGCATACGCAATCAGCGCTTAGCAATCAGCACTCGCCGGTCAGCATTCAGACAATGCAGCGCCGACGCTGTGGCCCCAGGGAAAGTCTAATGAAAAAAGCGGCAGAGGGTCAAAATTGAGGCGTCCAACCGCCCGCGAAACATCTTGCGCGGCAAGGCGTGCTGACTCGCTTGAGCGCTTAAACTTGTCGTATGCTGCCCCACTCCTGCATGGATGTCATCCTGAGCGTCAGCGAGGGACCTGCTTTTTCTTCGCCAAGAAGAAAGCTCGTGTGGCGCGGGCGCCCCGCCGGCGAAACTTTTCGCAACTCTCTGAGACGTTGCCAGCAACGTCTCTACCGATCCACTCGATGCTCCCCTGAAAAGTTACACCCTGGTAGAGACGTAACTTGTTACGTCTCCTCATTGCTGTGCACATCAAGGCTTGGCCGTGCTGTCACACACCAGGAACCGCTGGAACACTTCATTTGATAACAGCCGCCCGCGCTCGCTCAAACAAAGGATGCTGCCTTCGCGCTCCACTAGCCCTTCGGCGCAGAGCTGGGCAATGGCATCTTCCACTTCCCCTGGCAGGCCAAAACGCAACGCAATGTAGCGCAGGTCCACGCCGCGGTTCAGGCGCAGCCCAAGAAAAAATGCCTCTTCGCGCGCGTCTTGCCAGGAGACCGCAGTGCTCTTCAGTGGAGCCCCGGCAAGGTACTCCTCGAGCGAATCCGAGGTCGAAAACCGCACCGCCTCCAGATTGGCTTGCGACACCGCACAGGGCCGCGAGCCGCCGGCATCAGCGGCAGCGAGTTTCGGCCCCGCTGCCGTCTGCAGCAGAGCGTAGGCATCAGCCGGCGCCTCCAGCATGGAGTGCGCATCCACGCCAAAGCCCAGATAAGGCTGACGTGTCCAATACTTCAGGTTATGCCGCGAAGCCGCGCCCGCGCGCGCAAAATTCGAAATCTCGTACTGGGCAATGCCCGCCCCATTCAGCCGCCGGCACGCCTCCACGTAAAAGTCGGCAATTGCATCCTCATCGGGCACGAAGTGGGCATGGTAGCGGGTGCCGCCGGCAATCAATTCCCGCCCCAGGCGCGAATCCTCATCCACCTCCAGCATATACACGCTGACGTGGGGCACGCCGGTGGCAATCACCTCCTCCAGGGAAGTTTCCCAGCTTGCCGCCGTCTGGTGGGGCAGGCCGGCAATCAGGTCAAGATTCAGGTTGTGAATTCCGGCCCCGCGCAGGCGGGCGATGTCGTCCAGCACCGTGGCCCGCTTGTGCTGCCGTCCCACCGCGGCGGCTTCGCCATCCACCATGGACTGCACGCCCAGGCTTACGCGATTCACGCCGCAACCGGCCAGGGTTTCGAACCTGCGCTCATCCAGGCTGCCGGGCGCGCATTCCACCGTGATTTCCGCATCCGCAGCCACCGTAAACCGCTCACCAATGGCGGCAAAAAGCCGCCGCAATTCCTCCGCCGGCAGCACGGTCGGCGTCCCTCCGCCCAGGTAAACAGACTCCACTTCCGGCTCGAAATGGCCGCCCAGCGCGGCTGCCGTTCCCGGCGCCTGCCGCAGGTCCTCGCACAGGCGGTCCACATAGCGGGCAAACACCGCCCCGGAAAACACGCCGGAAGCAAAGTTGCAGTAGCTGCATTTGGTGCGGCAGAAGGGGACGGAAATGTACAATCCCAACGGCATAGCGGGCCAGTACTGTTTGATTATCCCATTTCTGGCCCGCGGGAATTGTGCAGCGGTCTGTAACCGAAGCACGAAAGCTCACATCTGAGTAAGTCATGGCGCGAGTAGTCATCACCGGAATGGGCGTGGTCAGCCCCAATGGCATTGGCCGGGAAGCCTTCTGCCGGGCCGTGCTGGCAGGCAAGAGCGGGGTTGCCCGCATCGCCAGCTTCGACCCCGGCCAGCAGCCGGTGCAGATCGCCGGCGAGGTGCGCGACTTCAAGGAATTGGACTGGGTAGCGGCGCACGAGCGCAAGCACGTTTCCCGGATCATACCGCTGGCCCTGGCCGCCTCCACGGAAGCCTTGTGCGACGCCCGCTTCGAACCCGAGCACATGTCGCTCGAGGAGAAGCGCGACTTCGGCGTGGTGCTGGGCACCGGCGGCGGAGCCCAGGAATTCTCCGAAGAGCAGTACCGGCTGTGGCACAGCGGCCAGATCAAGCAGGTCAGCATCTTCTCCATTCCCAGCGGCACCATGGGCACGCAGTCCAGCGAAATCAGCATGCGCTTTGGTTTCCGCGGCATGAGCCACGTGGTCACCAGCGGCTGCACCTCTTCAACCGACGCCCTGGGTTATGCCCTGCGCCACATCCAGGCGGGTGTCCACTCAGCCATTTTGGTGGGCGGCGTGGATGCGCCCATCAAGCCCGGCATCATGAAGGGCTACATGATGCTGCGGGCGCTCACCGCCAAGTGGAACGACGCCCCCGAGCGCGCCTCTCGCCCCTTTTCCGCCGACCGCGACGGCTTTGTGCTGGCCGAGGGCGCCTGGATGTTCGTGCTGGAAGAGCACGAGCACGCCCGCGCCCGCGGCGCCCGCATCTACGCCGAATTGGCGGGCTGGGGCTCCACCTGCGAGGCCTTTCACCGCGTGCGCATGGACGAAAACGCGGAGGAGCCGGCGCGCGCCATCGAACTGGCCCTGGAGGAGGCGGGCGTCGCCGCCGAAGATGTGCACTACGTCAACCTCCACGGCACCTCGACCCAGCTGAACGATCGGGTGGAGACCCGCGCTCTCAAGCTGGCTCTGGGCAAGCACGCCGGGAGGACACCTATGTCGGCGCTGAAATCGCAGATTGGCCATCCCCAGGGCGCCTGTGGTGCGGCCGGAGTAGCCGCCACCCTGGTCGCCATGGAGCATGGCCGCATTCCGCCTACCATCAACCTCGAGCAGGCCGACCCCGTCTGCGACCTCGATTATGTCCCCGACCTGGACCGCAAGCTGGCCATTGAGCACGCCATATGCAACTGCGTGGCCTTCGGCTCGAAGAATTCCGCGCTGGTACTGCGCAAGCTTGGCTAGAATCGGCCGGTAGCACTCATCGCTGGGGCCCCTTTTGCAGCCAGCCGCCGCAAGACCGAACATTCGGTCTCATGGGTCAGTGCGCGATAGGCTGTAAAAAGCTATCTCAAAGAGAGGCGACTGAGTTGATGCCGCATTCCAAGTCATTGATTTGTCGATATCTTGCCCGATGGCGAGGGCAGCAGATTCCAACGGGCAGATTACCGAAGTGCGCGGGGGTGCTGAGCGCGGACCGGGAGGATATGAGAAACTAATTAAGCAGGCGTTTGCTCTGGGGCGCGGGTCTTCCCGCCCCTTGCCAGCATCTGATAGTCGTGTAAAATGCACGCGTTCCTTTGAGGCACATTGGATGACCGAAATTAAGGTGAAACTTACACATCAGCAAAAGATCAAGGCCGTTTCAACAACCACCGGAACAGGGAGTTCGGCTAAATGGGTCAGCTTTAGTGTTGCTGTCAATCCCCCCGCTGCTCCTCAACAGGCGGCAACTGC
>DASYWT010000117.1:0-4716 GCA_035935775.1 Terriglobales bacterium | reverse complement strand
GAACATCTGGATAGGCGGCCGCCTGGTTGAAGGTGACGGTGACCGTGTTGGCCCCGCCCGCAATGCTGGTCGCGTAGTAAATCGCCTGCGACAACGCCGTTCCTCCACTACCTGAACCTATGTGCTGCATGGTTCCCGCCGGGTAGTAGGTGTTTCCGGCGCTGTCGGATACCGATTGAAGAGTTGACGTGGTGTCATTCCAGCCGACAACAACAATATTCAGATCACCCGCGTTCTGAGCCGCGGTAAATGCCAGCGCAACCGAGCTTGCCGACGGGTGCGGGGTAGCGAGGTTCACTTGTACAAACTTGATGGCGGTAGAAGAGGTATAGGTAAAGCCGTTGGTCAAGGTGCCGCTTTGGGAATCGGAGTTCGTAACCACAACGTTGACCGTTCCAGCAGCATGCGCCGGTGTGTTTGCGGTGATCGAGGTACCGCTGACCTCGGTGACATTGGTCGCCGGCGTCCCGCCGAATGTGACAACGGCTCCAGCGGCGAAATTGGTTCCGCTGATGGTGACCGCGGTGCCGCCGGCAGGGGGCCCTGAGTTAGGCGAAACTGAGGATACAGTCGGCGCGGTGGAAGAGCTGGTGGACTTGAAGGTGGCCATCTGCATGACCCAGTTGCCGCTGCTGGTCAGCGGCGCGGTGGCCGTGTAGGTGCCGGTCGCGCCGACCACTTCATCTTCAACGAGGTCTCCATCGGGCGAGGTGATTACCCGTGCCGTAAAGCCGCTGCCGGCGCCCTTGGTTCCGGTGTAAACCATGTTGGCGGCAAAAAGCAGTTCATTCGCCGCTGTAGTGGTGGCCGGTCCGCTGCTGGAGGTGGCGCCACTTCCGGTTGACCCGACAGCCATGTCTGGCGCGTTTACTCCCTTGTATTCCAGGATGCGCACATCGGGATAGGGAGCTGGTTCGTTGAAGGTGACAGTAACCGTGTTGGCGTTTCCGGCGATATTTTTAGCGTAATAAATAGCCTGCGACAGTGCGTTGCTATTGCTACCTGTTCCCACCCGGTTAACCGAGCCGGCAAGGGTGTAGGTGTTGCCGGTGCTGTCGGTTACCGAGACCACATTAGAAACGGCATCGTTCCAGCCAACGGCCACAATATTCAGATTGCCGGGTGTCTGAAGGCTGGGATAGGAGACCACCACCGAAGTGGCGGAGGGACGCGGCGTGGCCGAGTTCACCTGCACGAATTGAATGCCATTCTTGGGCGCGGAGGGCAGCAATCCGTAAACCAGCAGCCGATTGGAAAATGTGCCCAAGTAGACTTTCCCATTGGCAACAGTGGGCGGAGAAAATTTGGCATAGTTCCCGACGCTGTCGCGGGTGGCGTTCTGCTGGCTATCCCAGAGTTCGGTGGAGATGTTCGTGGCATCGAATGCCCGCAGTATGCCAGTAACCGTCTGCAGGTTGGCGTTGCCACCCAACGCACTCGAGGCCCAAAGAATGGCACTGCCGGCCTCACTGCCATTGGAGGACAGCGACAGGGGAGAACTGTTGGAATACCCCGACGTGCTGGTCATCGAACTCTTCATCACGGGCGTGGTCTGAAAGGTACTGCCGTTGAATTTGAACGCTTTCAGATAATCGCCGCCTCCCCAGAGATAAATCAGTGGACCGTAGTTCGGGCTGCTCCAGTAGATGGGGGCGCCCATGAAGACGCTGGTGGTAGCGCGGAACTCCTGTACATCACCATTGGAAGTAGAGTTGAAGCCGCCCATGTTATTAGTGTTGATCAGGCGGATGATGCCATCTTTGCCGGCGCCTACGATCAGGCTGGTATAAGGCAAGGCCATGGGCGCGCCGGAACCCAGGTCAGTGTCGTTGGTGTTGAGCGTGGCCTGGTTGTAGGGGGTGAAGTAATCCGCGGGCGTAATGCCACTGGAAGTGTTTACTTTTACCACGCTATCGCCATAATCACGGCCGGAAGAGTTGGCGTCGAAGTTGCCGTTGCCGGTCATGAAGTAAATGTAGTCGCCCTGTCCCACCAGGCCCTCCCCGCCGCCCCAAATGCCGCCATCGGAGCCATTGGGCGTGGTGTTGTAAGCCGCGACTTGCGTCAGGCTGGAGGCACTATAGCCGAACAGCCAGCCATGCCAGACGATCTCGCACATGCCACCGAAAGCCACGTAAACGGTTCCGTTCATCAGCAGCAGCCCAGGACGGTTGTTCTGCAGCAGCGCCGAAAAACTGACGCTGCCGCCCGAGCTATTCCAGCCGGTACCCGGAACCGAGCCTTGGATTTCCACCGGACCGCCGAATTTCTCCATCCCCGTGGTTATGTCCAGGGCATGCAGCTTGAAGTGATACGTGTTGTCGCTGGTGTTCTTGGTCTTGGAGACGACATAGATGGCATTGTTGGTGGTGGTGTCGATGACCGGGGTCGAGGTGATGCCCACCTGGGGAGTAATGTCGAAACAATTCGAGCTTACGTCGCTGCTCGGAGCCGGAGTTCCGAGGCTGACGTGCCACAGCGGGGCGGAGGCGTTGGGGTCGTCGGCATCGAAGGCATAGACGCTGTTGTTCTCCGTAGCGACAAGGACCACGTTATGCGTCGTCCCGCCTACGCTCAGACTCGGAACATACAGGGGCTGGGCATAGATCTGTCCGTCCACGCTGCGGGAGAAGAGTTTGCCGAACGTGCTGACAGTCACGTTAGAAGTATTGAGAACGGTCTCTTGCAGGTTCTGGCCCGTGCGGTTGTTGTCGTTGTGTTGAGTGGTTATCTCCTGAGCCGGGACGGACAGGTTAAGCGCCAAAAGGGCAATTCCATGGATCACTTTCTTCCACGGTACGTTCATTCTTGACACCTACTTGGACAGTTGGTCGGTGGTGTGGGAGCGGGTGGGATCCCTCACGAAACGATAGCCAGTTCGTGGGGGTTAGGTGAATGGCCCGTTTGTGCCACACAGGAGGCGGGCCGCCCAGGAATTGGGCAGGATGCGGCGGAGCAAAAAAAACAGCCCGCAGTAACGGGCTGTCGTTAGAATTTCTTAATTAGAACAGGGCCAGGCCGCACAGGAATTGAGCAGGATGCGGCGGAGCAAAAAAAACAGCCCGCAGTAGCGGGCTGTCGTTAGAATTTCTTAATTAGAGCGAGGCTTCTGGCCGGTAATCAGGGCACCCGGTAAACGGCAACGGCGGTGGTGAGGCGCACAATGCCATCCAGAGTTTGCACCCCGATGTTTTTGGCGGTGCTGGTGGGCACGAAAAGGATGTCTTCCGCCTGCAGTTTCAGGTCGGGGCTCTTGCCGGCGAACATCTTCTTCAGCTCAACCCGGATTTCCTTGGGCCCGCCTTCGCTGCGGCGAATGATTTTGGCGTTGTTCATGGATGCTCCCGGTTTGACGCCTTCCGCCATGGCGATGGCCTGCATCACGGTGATGCCGGAGCTGTTAAGCACCACGCCGCTGGGACGGTTTACCTGTCCCACGATGTAAACTACACCGGCTTTAGAAACCACGACTGTATCGCCGGGATAAATTTCCACATTCGCTTTGGCGTCCGTCTTAGGGTTGTTGCTGAAGTAGACGGTTTCCGGATGGGAGGGGGTGCGGCGATGAGTTACTGTGATGGCTTGGCCGGCCAGCTGGGTCGTGCCCCCACCGAGCGAGAGGACGTCAAACAAGCGGTGCGGACCCAGGATGGGGTAGACGCCCGGATGCTGGATTTCACCGAGTACCGATACTCCTTGCGTGGCGTACTCCTTCTCGAACACCGCGACTTGCGGGTCATTAAAATAGCCGCCCGCCTTCAGCTTCTCGCGGATCAGCTGCTGCGCCTGGTCAGTGGTGAGACCGGCGATGTGGACCGGGCCAATCAGGGCCAGTGAAGCGTCGCCGCTGCCGCTCACCCGGACATCCTGGTCGTAATCGGGCGCCCCGAGCACGCTGACCTTAACCAGATCGCCCGGTCCAATCTGTGTTTCCATGGGGATGGCCTCGGCGGCTGTGGATGGCGATGCCGGCGCGCTCGCGGCCTGTTCCGGCTGGCCGGGGATTCTGGGGCTAGTGGCCGTTGCCGGCTGCGGCTGCGTGGCCTGCCGGGAAAGCGCTTCCGGAGTGAGCGGTTGCGCGGTAGGGGCCGGCGCTGCGGGCGCGCCCGACTGGGCACACACAGCGATGGAACCGACCAGACTGAAAATGAACAAGAGCATTGCAAAACGACCTGGAGCCTTCATGATTACCTCACCAGAAAAGTAGCATAATGCAAACGCGGCCCGGCTGGGGAAGTCGGCCGATGACCCGAACTTCAGTTGCCACCGGGTGCGCCAGCCGGTCGGCCGTGCACCAGGGGAGGGAAGGGGCTGATGTTCGCTGCGGCGAGCATCAGCCCTTTCAATTACTGGACAGTCAGCGCAGCCGTGGTCGTGTGCGTCGGCGACCCGGACGCGGAAGTGCCGGTGACCGTAATGCTGTAGTTGCCCGCGGGCGTGCCGGGGGTGCCGCCGCCTCCGCCACCACCGCCGGTGGTGGTGTTGGAGCCGCCGCCGCCGCAACCCAGCAAGAGGACTAGCAGCAGAAGCGTGAGTACCACGCCTATGCCAATGCCCAGCTTGCGGGGCCGTCCGGTGAAGCCACCCACCATGGCGATTCCGGCCAGGGGCAGGAAGGTGGCGTAAAGCGGCATCAGCGACCGGTTGCGCGGAGCCAACAGTTCTGCCCCGCCGTGCTGGTTACCGTCAACGCCTGCTCTGCGGCACTTACTGGGA
>DASYWT010000116.1:0-6276 GCA_035935775.1 Terriglobales bacterium | reverse complement strand
CGCGCAGTTCGTCCTTATCTTCGACCAGGAGAATGGAATCCATGCACTAGCCTCATGCGAAAGGCGGTAATGCCGGCCGGAGGCCGGCGCTACCACATTAATCAGCCACCGAACCGGGCATGCCCTCGCGGCGCGCCTGCTCCTGCATGTTTTCCAGCTTCTGCTTGGCTTCATCCAGGTGCTTCTGTTTGGCGTCCAGCTTCTCGCGGTATTCGCGGTCCTGCTTCGCCCAGTCCGCCTGGTTGCGCAGAGCGTTGCCGGCGTCCGCGTAGTAGGCCGCAGCCCGCAGGCGATACTCGCGCTGCATGACATCAATTTCGCGCTCCAGCAGCGAGATTTGCTGTTTCTGGTCGGCGAAGCGCTGCTTCCACTGCTGAATGGCGGCGTCGCGCTTTTCGGCGTAGGTCTTTTTGTCTGCGTCGGGCTTCTGCTTGTCCGCGGCAGCCTTGTCGCCCGGCGTGGTTTTGTCTTCGCCGGCCGCGGTGCCGTCGTTTGAGGTGTCGCTGTTCTCGGCAGCCTTGCCGCTGTCCTCGTCTGATTGGGCGGGCTGTCCGGTCACGCTGATGGTTGCGTTCGTGGGCAAGTTGTCATTGGTGTACACCTTGGCGGCTGGTTTCTTGGCGTTTTGCTTGCGGGTCTGCCGCGCCGCGTCGGCCACCGACTGCGCTGCCGCCACACCGGCCAGCAGCATCACCGCTACTATGCACAGATGTAATCTGCGTTTCATATCTTCCCCTTCCCGAGCACATGCGTACTCAGGCTACTTGCTTCAGTTTTCATGGGGGAGTATTGGCCCGTATTCTATGCGTCTGCCGTCGCCGCCCTGGCCAGGACCGGCGCCGGAAATGCCAGCGTAAAAGTCGTTCCCCAGTCTCCGCTGGAGACAGCGATGGTGCCGCCATGCTCGGTTACGATGCGGTGCACCAGCGCCAGGCCCAGCCCCGTGCCCTGGGCCTTGGTGGTGAAAAACGGGATAAAGATTTTTCCCAGGCGGTCCTGGGGGATGCCCTGCCCGTTGTCGGTGATGGTGAGCCGCGTGCCTTGTTCGTCGGCGGCTGCCGCCACCTTGACCTCCACCGGCGTGCCGTTGCGCGCCGCCTCCGCGCTGTTGCGCAGCAGGTTGGAGAAGGCTTGCCGCAGCGCGGTGGGATCGCCCATGAGCGCCATCTCCGCGGGCACATCTTCGACATGCAAATCCACGCTGCAATCGCGCGCGCAATTCTCCAGCACGGCGCGAAGAGGGACGGGCTCGCTGCGCAAGGCCTGGGGACGGGCAAAGGCCAGGAAATCGGTGACCACCCGCGCCAGGTTACCCGTTTCACTTTCGATTTTGCGGGCGAAGTCGTGCACCACCTCCAGCTGTTCTTCTGCAGTCAGCATCTGGGCGTAGCCGGAAATGGTGGCCAGCGAATTCTTGAATTCGTGCGCGATGCCTGCCGACATCTCGCCCAGCGAGGCCAGGTTTTCGCGCATCCGCACCTGGCGGGAAAGGCGGTTGATTTCGGTGAGGTCGCTGATCAGGCAGGCGGCGCCCAGGCTCTTGCCGTCGCTGCTCAGCACTGGCGAAACCGTCAATCCCAGGACGCGCTCTTCGCCCGCGGGCGTCAAGTATTCGGTTTCCAGGCGGCGCAGAGAGGCGCCATCGCGCAGCGCCGCTTCCACCGCGTTGATCGGGGTAGCCGGCGCGGAGTCCGACTCGCCACGGTTCAGCAGGCGCGCGCCGCGGAACACGTCACGGGCATGCAGGCCCGACATGGAGGCGTAACCAAGAACCTTCTTGGCGGCCGGGTTTGCCTGCTGCACCAAAGCCTTGGGGTTGAACAACAACACGCCGCTGGGCAGGTTGGAGAGCAAAGCGGCGCTGATGTTCTCCGAGGCGCGGGCGCGCTCATTCTCCGCGCGCCGCAATTCCTGCAACTGCTTTTCCTGTTCTTTCAGGCGCTCGATGACGGCATGGTAGGTTTCCAGCGGAAAGAGCGGATCTGAAGCGCGCAACGGCTCGGGAGCAGTTTCTTCCCTGATCTCGCTATGCAGTTTGCGGATGAGGACGATGCCCACCACCAGCGCGAACGCCGCAGCCATCAGGCCGATCAGCATGCGGATGACAATGGGGTTGGCCAGCAATCTCACGAGAATTGCCCCCAATACCAGCCCAGCAACTGGTTCCCAAAGAAGAAGGCGAACATGGCCACCGCGCCCAGGAAGACGCCAAACGGCATCTCGTAGCGGCGGTAAACCAGTTTGGCCGATTGCCACGCCCGATGCCGCGCCACCGCAGGACGCCGCTGACGCCAGCGCCGCGTGCGCTTGATCCACACCACCAGCACCGTGCCCACGCCGAACAGCGAGCCCAGGATGGAAGCCGCGAAGAGCGTGAACACAGTGAGCTTAAGGCCCAGGAAGGCGCCGATCATGGCCATCAGCTTCACATCGCCAAAGCCCATGCCTTCCACGCCGCGCACACCCTGGTAGAGCTTGCCGGCGCCGTAAATGAAAGAGGCGCCTACAATTGCGCCCAGGACGGCATCGGCCAGCGAAATCAGGTGCCAGGAAACGTCGGAGCTGACGGGCAGGTTGATCACGCCCGGCAGCAGGCGGGCCATCAGGTCGTTGACCGGCACAAAGAGGCTGAAAATAAGACCCAAAGCGAGCCCGGAGAGGGTCATCTCGTCGGGCAGAAGCTTGGTTTCGGCATCGGTGAAAATCAGGCCGAGGAGCAAGAAACCAAAAACACAATACTTGAGCGCCTCTAAGTTGAAGCCAAAACGCGCATAAGTGCCCACAAAGAGCGCAGCGGTGAGGAATTCAACCACTGCATAGCGGGCGGTGATAGGAGCGTGGCAGTGGCGGCAGCGGCGGCCGAGGAGCAGCCAGCTCACCACCGGGATATTGTCGTAGAAGTGTATGGGAGTGTTGCAGTTAGGGCAGGCGGAGCCGGGGCTAACGACGGACTTGTCGCGCGGCAAGCGGCAGATACACACATTCAGAAAGCTGCCGAAGCACAGCCCGAAGAGGAAGATCGCCGCTGCGATGACAGGGTCCACCCTTGAAGCGCTAAAGCCTCTTTTCTCGCGAGATTTGGCTTCATTATAAGGCGCTGGGTGGCGCTAACCCCAAGATGACCAAAGGCATATTGACCGTCGGGTAGTTAGTGGCTGGTAGTTAGTAGTTGGTAAATCGGTCGGCGGCGGAGATGCCTTCTGGTCAAGTGGTGGGACTATAAAGTTATCGGCGGTAATCTTGTGCCGCGCCAGTAACCTGTCCAACAATTGGAACAAGGAGCCGACTATTTTGTCAACGAAGTTTCTTCGGTTCACAACACTAACTTCAGGAATTCTGTTGCTTGCGGCATTGTGCGCGACGGCACAAACTCCGGCTGCCGGCGCAAATCTGGACAGCGCACTGCTGGAGGCGGTGGACAGAGGCGATCTGGCCTCGGTTGAGCGCCTGCTCGACGGAGGCGCCAATATCGAGGCCGCGGGGAGAAACAAAGAGACTCCATTGCTGGTGGCGGCGGAGGGTGGCGACGCGAGCATAGTAAAGCTGCTATTGGAACGAGGCGCCAGCATCCATGCGCAAGATGTGAGCGGCGAAACCGCGTTGGTCAAGGTAGCGCGCCGAGCGGACAGCGAGCTGACGAAAATGCTGCTGGCCCGGACGCCCACAACCAAAGAAAAGGATGAAGCTCTTCTGGAGGCAACTCGAAGCGAAATTCTAGTGATGAATATGGATGCAGCAGAGGGCACGGACAAGTTTGCTGAAAGCGACGAGATGAGCTACGAAATGAGCGCGCCCTATGCCGAGGTTGCCAAGCTCCTTCTCGATTCGGGGGCGGACATCGAGGCGAGGGACTATGACGGCAACACACCTTTGATGAGCGCGGCATCTTATGGCGAAGTCATGGTGGTGAAAGTACTGCTCGCGCGGGGAGCTGACATCAACGCCACGGACGCCGACGGTGGAACCGCATTGATGGGTGCCGCCTGTGACTGCGGCGTGATTGACAAACCGGACACGCGGGCTGCCCTGAAGTTGCTGTTGGACAGCGGAGTCAAACTTGAGATCAAGACCAAAGAGGGTAAGACTGCCCTGATGATGGCCGCTACTTCGAACCACAGCGATCTGCTTGAGCTTCTTCTGCAAAAAGGCGCCGATATCAATGGCGCCGACGGGGATGGCAATACGGCATTGATGCTGGCGGCGGAAGGAAGTGTGATTCCCACCGCAGAAGCAGTCAAGACATTGCTGGAACATGGAGCTGCGGTTAACGCGACCAATAAAAGCGGGCAGACGGCGCTGATGCTGGCCGCCACGGGCCATAGCTCTGAGTCCGAGACAATCCTGGAACTGTTGCTGAGATGGGGAGCCGATCCCGATCTAAAAGATGCACATGGTAATACGGCGCTGGCGATAGCGAGCAAAGGTCAACATGCCGAATTGGCACGAATTCTGGAGACCGGCACACGACAGAAATAGCAATCTTTTGTGCTGACCTTTCCCTGAAAGCGACAGTTTAGACTGCCGGGCTGTTGAACTTCCCCATTCAAGCCAAAAGCGGCTCGAGTGGGCCACTAGCCCGCCGTTGAAGCCTAACGCGCCACAGCTTTTGCGGCAGCGGGCCGGGGCACGATTGACCGCCAGTCCAGAATCACGCTGGGCAGGAAAGCGGCGAGCGCGATGGTCGTCCAAACCACGATCTCGATGCCGACGAAGCCACTGCGCAGGATGGGCGGAATGGGAATGATGAGACGCGCAACGGTAAAGACCATGGCAAAGGGATAGCCGCGAATCATCCAGCGCCGGTGCTGCTGGACGTTGCCGCTACGGATGCAGTAAAGGGCGACTCCGGTGCAGAACATCCAGCCGAATGCCTGCACGACTGAGGCCGCCACCAGAGAGGGCGTGTCAATCCGGGCGGCGAGAGGAATGGCGATGGGGGCGCCGATCATCACGCTCACCACGTAAATGTAGCCCATGACGCGATGGACGCGGAGATAGCGGCTGCGCAGCCGGTTGGAGAACTGGAAGGCGCCCATGACCATGGCCAGGCCGGCAAAGAACGCGTGCGGGATGAGAAACAGCGTTGCCGGCGCAAAGTGGCGCGCGATTTCCGACGAGGCGTCGAAGATCTGCGCGTTCTTCATGTAGGTGACGAACGCGGTGACCGCGAAGAATATGGCGAACAAAATCAGCTTTGTCTGTGATCCAGGGCGCGCACGAGTGGCGGCGGCTGCAGTGGACATCCTTCACACCCTCCCCAAGTGGTGGGAGGATATCGCAGATACGTCGGGGCGACAAGCTGCAAACTCCTGCATTCACTAGGAGTGGAGAAGCGGTCCACTCAAGCGGTTTTTGCTTGAGTGGGGTAGGGAGGAATTAACAAGCTGCCCCACTCAAGCCAAAGGCAGGCTTGAATGGGGCACCCACCGTTCGATGAAGTTCGGCCGACAGATTATCTATATCCGGTTGTAAACGATGATCAGAGGTTTCGGCTGAGCGACTTCGCGGATGGTGAGAGTAAGCGTCTTCCCATCGGGAGAGACTTCGTATCTCGTGTGATCCAGTACCTGGCCCTTCACTTTGTTGGTCAGGTCCAAGGTGCGGGCGCTCACTCGCTGGCCAGATGACATCGAGCCGGGCGCAACATTGGGACCTTTTTCTTGGTAATCCTTGCCGTCGAATTTCATGCTGAGCTTGTCTTTATAGGCGGGAGTATCGAAGGTTAATGCGTCGCCTTCATAGGATTCGACATCCAGTTCGTCGGGAGAGTTGAATGTCAGGTCAGCGGTTTCCCATGTGCCCGCCCAGCCGGTACCGCCGGCCGTTTTCTTCCAGACGGCGGAGAAATCCGAAGTCGTACCGTCGGGCTTGGTGTCCGTGCCTTTAATCGTCCGGGTCTTCCCGTCGGCGGAAATCGCGTGGATCATGGAACTGATGACTCTGCCATCCTTTTTGATCACCATTTTCCAGCTGTTCGCTCCTTCGGGGGTCATGGATATCGTTCGGCCGAATTTGACAGGCTGATCCACAGCGTCGTTGCTGATCGTGTCCGAGACGTTGCCGACCGTCCACTTGTACTTGTTGCCGCCCAGGTCCTGAATTTTTATTTGCTCCCCGGTGAACTTGCTCTTCTCCATGTTCAGCTTCCATTTTCCGCAAAAAGGACAATCCGCAGCCCAGAGCGAGCCTGCCAGCCAGCAGGCCAGTGCGATAGAAACATAGAGGCGTTTCATGTTTGTCCTCCGGTTGGCGGATTATAGTCCAAAAAGGCAGGCT
>DASYWT010000115.1:0-8699 GCA_035935775.1 Terriglobales bacterium | reverse complement strand
CCTCGGCCAGCGGCACAAACAGATACCTCGCCACCCCGGTCAGGAAAAACATCGGCACAAACACGATGCAAATGCACAGGGTGGACACGAAAGCCGGCACCGCGATCTGCTGTGCGCCATCCAGAATGGCGCGCACGGTTTCCTTACCCTGAGCCAGGTTGCGGTTGATGTTTTCGATTTCAACCGTGGCGTCGTCCACCAGGATGCCCACCGCCAGCGCCAATCCTCCCAGGGTCATGATGTTGATGCTCTCGCCCAGGGCGCTCAGGATGCAGATGGAAACCAGAATGGAAAGCGGTATGGATACCGCGATGATCAGGGTGCTGCGCCAGTTCCCCAGGAACAGCAGAATCATCATCGCCGTCATACAGGCGGCGATCAAGGCTTCGCGGATTACTCCCTGCACGGCCGCGCGTACGAAGATGGACTGATCAAACAGCGGCGTCATTACCAACTGGCGGGGCAGGGTGGCGGCGATAATCGGCAACATGCCTTTGACCCGCGAAACAATGTCGAGGGTAGAAGTGCCGCCGGTCTTGTAAATGCTGAGCAGTACGCCCCGCTGGCCGTCCATGCGCACAATGTTGGTCTGCGGGGAGAAGCCGTCGCTCACATAGGCCACATCGCGCAGGTA
Source organism: Terriglobales bacterium (assembly GCA_035935775.1). Lineage (GTDB taxonomy): Bacteria > Acidobacteriota > Terriglobia > Terriglobales > Acidobacteriaceae > JAICWP01. The sequence continues at coordinate 8,065 of DASYWT010000115.1, read as the reverse complement.
AATGGTCGCCCCGTTCACGGTTTTGATCGGCAGGCTGTTCAGTTCCGCGATGGTCTGGGGCGTGCCGTTCATCTCCACGTTGTACTCGGTGGACCCCAGTTTGAGCGTGCCCGAAGGCAAAATCAGGTTCTGCGCATTTACCGCGTCAATAACGTCCACCGGCGAGAGCCCCTTCGCCTGCAACGCTGGAATATCAACGTTCACCGCCACCAGTCGCTGCTTCCCGCCGTAGGGAAAAGTAATCGCCGCGCCCGGAACCGTGGCCATGCGGTTGCGGATGAAGTTCTGCCCGTAGTCGTTCAATTGCTGCTCGGAGAGGCCCTCGCCCCGCAATCCCAGCTGCAGCACGGGAACGGTTGATGCCGAGTAGATGATGATCAGCGGCGGGTTGGTGCCCGGCGGCATCTGCCGGATGACCGTCTGGGAAATCGAAGTCACCTGCGACAGCGCCGTTTGAATGTTCGCTCCCGGCTGAAAAAAGACTTTAATGAAGGCGCGCCCGACCACGGTTTGTGATTCGATGTGCTCGATATTGTCAACCGTGGTGGTCAGCGAGCGTTCATAGCCGGAGACGATGCGGTGCTCCATCTCCAGCGGCGACAGCCCGCTGTAATTCCACACGATGGTGATTACCGGAATATTGATTTCCGGAAGGATGTCAATCGCGGTGCGCAGCAGGACGAAGGGGAAGATAAAGATCACCACCAGCGCCAATACGATGAACGTATAGGGCCGGTTCAGCGCGATTCGAACAATCCACATGGCTAATCCGCAACTCGTTTAAGGCCGCAATTTCAGGGCGTTTGATTGTACTAATGCAGCCTCATGGCCAATGTAAAGATTTGTAACAGTCGCCGCTTGGACAGCTCTGCCCTTACCAAAATGCGCCGCGCTATGCGCTCACCCACCGGCGGCGCGAACCTGTTCCGGCTCCGATAATGCCTCAGAGGCGGGAGTGGCCATGCTCTCCCGCAGTTCCGCTCCGGTCAGCTCTCCCTCCCAGCGGCTCACTACCAGCGTCGCCACGCCATTTCCCACCACGTTCGTCAGCGCCCGGCATTCGCTCATGAACTTGTCCACACCCAGCAACAGGGCCAGCGCCTGAATGGGGATGGAGGGCACCGCCGCCAGCGTCGCCGCCAGCGTCACAAAACCGTTGCCAGTCACGCCCGACCCGCCCTTGGAGGCGATCATGGCGAACAGCAGAATTCCCAGTTCCTGCGCCAGCGTGAGGTGGGTATTGGTCGCCTGCGCCAGAAACAGCACCGAGAGTGTCATGTAGATGTTCGTTCCGTCGGTGTTGAAGCTGTACCCTGTCGGAAACACCAGGCCCACCACCGACGCGGAAGCGCCCAGCTGTTCCAGTTTACGCATCATGTCGGGCAACACTGTTTCCGATGAACTTGTGCCCAGGACGATCAGCAGCTCATCTTTGATATAGGCTAGGAAGCGCAGAATGGAAAAGCCGCTCAGCCGGCTAATGATCCCCAGCACCAGCACGACGAACAGAGCGCTGGTGAGATAAAAGCTGCCTACCAGTTCAGCCAGGTTTGATAAAGAGCTGATGCGATAGCGGCCAACCGTGAAGGCCATGGCGCCGAACGCCCCGAGGGGTGCGGCTTTCACGATGATGCGCACAATCGCGAAAACCACCTTGCCGGCCGCTTCCACCGCGCGGGTCACGCGCGCTCCCACTTCCCCCAGGCGCGCCAGGGCGAAACCCGTCAGAACGGAAATCAGCAGCACCTGCAGCACATCGCCATGCACGAAGGCGTCAACGTAAGTTTGGGGAATGGCCGCCATCAGGCGTCCAATGATCCCCACCTCCTTAGCGTGGCCCGCATAGGCGGCCACGGCCTTCGGGTCGAGGGCGGCGGCGTCAACGTTGAAGCCCACCCCGGGGTGCAGCACATGCCCGATGACCAGGCCAATGGCCAGCGCAAAGGTAGAAACCACCTCGAAGTACACCAGCGCCTTCACTCCGATGCGGCCCACCTTCTTCAGATCGCTCATGGAGGCGATGCCTTGCACCACAGTGCAGAACACCACGGGCGCGATCATCATGCGGATGAGCGCAATGAAGGCATCTCCCAGCGGCTTGCAGGCGATGCCAGTCCGCGGAAACAGCTGCCCCACCGCTATCCCCAGGAGGATGGCAATGATCACCTGCGCGTAGAGCGTTGTGTACCAGCGTTGGCTCCGCGGCATAGACGTCTGTTGAAGTTATCTCAGATCCTCTTTCGCTGCCATTGCGACTCGCGGTCGCATTCTTTCGCCGCTTCGTGGCTGCACTTAGTACACCCGATTCAACGGCGGCTGCCCGGCAATCAACACCCGTTCCACATTCGACCATGCCGTGCGGAACAGCACCTCCGAAGCCTGACGTGTAACCCCGGCAACATGCGGCGTAAGCCAGATTCGGTCTGAACCCTCCGCCGCCAGCGCCAGCAGAGGATTGTCGGCCGCGGGCGGTTCGTTGGAATAAACGTCCACCGCTGCGCCGCCCAAGTGACCGGACCGCAAGTGACCGGCCAGCGCCACTTCGTCCACCACCCCGCCGCGCGACGCCTGCACCAGTACCGCTCCTGGCTTCATGCTCGCCAGTTGCCGTTCGCCGATCATGCCTCTTGTCTCCGGCAGCAGCGGCACATGGAGGCTGACCACGTCCGCAGTCTCAAGCAATTCGCGCAAGGATACTGGGCGCGCGTCCAGCCTCTCCGCGGCACTGCGGTCGCGCGGCGCCGGATCGTAATAGCAGACCCGGCAACCCATCTTGTGAAACGCCGCCGCCACCGCCATCCCGATCGTGCCCAGGCCCACCACGCCCGCCAGCAAGCCTTCCAGCCCATTGAAGTTGGCCGCTACCAGGCTTTCACGGCACGGGCCGTAGCTTCCTTTCCGAATCTCGCTGTCAGCCCAGCACAGGCGGCGCAGCAGCATGACAGCGGCAGCCACCACATATTCCGCCACAGCGTGGTTGCTCGCCGCGGGCACGTTGGCCACCGCAATTCTCAGCCGCTTGAGCGTCGCTTCATCCAGCCGGTCCAGCCCGGCGCCGGTTACCTGCACCAGTTGCAGGCTGCTGCCCTCAAACAGCGCTGGCGCGATCCGCGGCCCTACAGCCGGAATAACCAGCGCGCGCGCCTGCCTTACCATCTTGCCCAGGTCGCAGGCGTCAGGCATGCGGTACACCACCTTCAGCGAGGCCGGCGGCAGCGCTCCCACCCGCGCGAAATCAGCCTCCGGTCGCAGACATACCACGTCCATCGCGTCCCCTGCACTGCCTAGGTTCGAATTCCTGGTTCACTGCTTCCGGCGCTGATGTCCGCCACCGGGAAAAAGCACAACAGCTTCAGCGGCCCTTCTCCCGTATTCCGCGTCACGTGGTTCTCTCCAGCTGGAACCAGCAGCACATCCCCCGCCCGCAGCTCATAGGTGCCGCTGTCGGCGTAAGTCGTGCCCCGCCCCGCCAACACGTAAATGCATTCCTCAAAATCGCTGTGATGGTGCGGTCCGCGTGGGGTCTCGCCCGGTGCCGCAACCGGTATTTCCACCAGGCGCAGCGTGATCGCGTGCGCGCCCTTCTCGCCGGAGACAATTTCGAGCGCCGTCCGCCCCGGCAATCCCAGCCGCTTGGCCTCCGCTTGGGTGCAAACTCGAGCCATCAGCCCACCTGGTGCAGTCGCCTGACCTCGCCCACGCCGCCTTGCACCGCGTCCAATTGCAGGAAAATTTGTGTTGCTTCCTTTGCGATGGCGTCGGCAATGACTCCCACCATGCGCTGACCTTTCTCCTCTGTCGCCGGCTGCGGGCTGCCGTACCAGCCAGTGGGCGCAATCGAGCGAATGTCGGTCAGCACCGGCTGAAAGCTGCGCGTGCGCCGCAGCTTATCCATCCTGCTGGCGTGCGTGGGCTCGGAGGAATTCTGGATCCGGTCCAGGTGCACCAGTTCCGGCCGGCTTGCCAGCACCGCCAGCGCCTCGATCTCGCCGCCATGCGTGAGCCCATTGCACTCAGCGCCAAACAGGTCCGCCGCCACATAGCACGCCTGCGCGGTGGCAACGGTCATGCCGTGCTCGCGGTGGAGTGCCTCTGCCGCAATAGCAAGGGACGGAATGTTGCCCTCGTGCCAGTTAATGATCAACAGGTATCTCGCTCCGTGCCGGGCGGTAGATGAGCAGGTTTCCACCACCACGCGCATGTAGGTTTCGGGCGTCAGCGTGATCGTGCCTTCGTAGGGCATGTGCAGCGGCGTAACGCCCAACGGGCTTCCCGGCAACACCAGGGCGTCCATGCGCTGCGCTACCGCCTCCGCGATCACATCCACCGCGTACATGTCCGTGCCGGTTGGCAGGTGCGGCCCATGTTGCTCCACGCTGCCCGCGGCCAGAATGACCAGCGGATTTTTCTTGAACTGGGCCGCAATTTCCGGCTGGGTCAGCTCCGCAAAGTATCGGCTAGGCAATCGCGCTCCTCTCCGCCACGCGCTCCCTTGCCGCCTCCATCACCTCGGCAATGCGCGTATAGAGTCCGCCGTTCTCGATGGAGCGCAGCGCGGCATATACCACCGCCACTGCGATGTTGCCGTTGTTTGCACTCAGCTCACCCGCCTTGCCGGTGCGGCAGCTCTCCGCGAACATCTCCAGCTCGGTGCGAAACATATCGCTGGGCGGCACCTTCAGCTCCTCGCGTTTGCCGAAACCGTCCTTGCCCCGCTGAATATAAAGCGTGGAGGTCAGATGCAGCTTGTCCGGCGTGTCCCAGGTCCCGAAATCAATCTCGTAGTGCATCAACCCTTTTGACCCGAACACGCGCACCGCGAACACGCCCGGAGATGTCCAGCACGAGCCCACGTATCCGACCTTGCCATCCGCGAACTTCAGCAGCGTCATGGACTGGTCATCCACCTCGGCGCCCACCGGAGATAGTTTGGAAGCCATGGCGCCGACTTCCTCGATTTCGCCTCCCAGGTAGTGCAGCAGATCAAACTGATGAATGGCCAGTTGCGAGAGCGGCCCGCCCGGCGCCCGGTCCTTGTACCAGCGCCACATGTTGGGCGTCAGCTCCAGCGCCCGCTCGTTGGAAAAGTTGGCTTCCAGAAACGCAACCCGGCCCAGTTCGCCGCTGTCAATTGCCTCGCGGATCTTGCGCACGCCGGCCATCAGGCGCGCGCTGTGGCCCACCGTCACGGTCACGCCATACTGTTTTTCCAGGGCCGCGATCTGCAGCCCCTCCTCCAGCGTGCTGGCAATCGGCTTCTCGGTATACACGTGTTTGCCCGCCCGCGCCACTTCGCGAGCCACCGGCAGGTGCTGCTCGTTAGGCACGGTGAGAATCGCGCCTTTGATCTCCGGCGATGAGAGCATGATCTTCAGATCGGCTACCGCGGGCACGCCCGTCTCCCGCTCAAAATTTCGGCGCTTCTCTTCCGAGCGGCTGTAGGCGGCAACGATTTTCAGCTTGTCGGATTTGGCGGCGGCGCGCGTCAGCACCTTGGCCCAGCGGCCCAATCCCACGATGCCCACTTTGACTGGCTCTGCGCTCATAAACGTCTCGCCTGCGGTGGAATGGCTTGACCGTGATGCTGCCCGCGTTGTACAAAGGCAGGCAAGTGGTAGTACCGTAATACAGTATGACTTCATCGTCAAGCCAGCTGCCCGCCTACGCAACCACCCTTTCCCCCATTCCGCGGGCCGCCGCTCCCTTGCGCCGCCAGGTCGTGGACGAACTGCGCCAGTCCATTATCAGCGGGCGCCTGAGCCCTGGCGTGCGCCTGGTAGAACGCGAACTGATTGCCATGATGGGTGTTTCCCGCACCGTCATTCGCGAGGCCTTGCGCCAGTTGGAATCGGAAGGCTTGGTAGCCATAATCCCCAACAAGGGACCCGTGGTCCGCGAGCTCACCCTGGCCGAGGCCAAGGATTTGTACTCCATTCGCGCCGTCCTGGAAGGCCTGGCCGCCCGGCTCTTCGTGCAAAATGCCGACGAGGCCCAGCTTCGCAAGCTGCAGACGGCCCTAACTGTCACCGCTGCGGCTTACCGGGCTGCCGATCCCGAGGTGCTGCTGGGCGCGAAGAACCGCTTTTACGATGTGCTCTTTGAAGGTGCGGCTAGCGAAACCCTGTCGTCCATGATTGCCACCTTGCATGCCCGTATCCGGCGCTGGCGCGCGCTCGGCCTCGCCCACCCGCAGCGCTCCGCTCGGCGCTCCCAGGAGAGCATTCGGGGGTTGCGCGCCGTAGTGGCAGCCATCAAAGCCCGCGACGCCGAACAGGCGGACAGGATCATGCGCGACGAAGTTAACCGGGCTGCCGCCGAAATCGTGCGCCTGCTGGGCAGCGCTCGCGCCGTTGCCCCAGCTCAGCCCGCTCCCTGAATGTTTCATTTTCGCAATACATAAGGAGATGACAGGATGACCACCTCTTTCATCGTCCACGACAAAGCTGACACCGTCGGCGTCGTGGTGGTCGAAGATGTGCAGCCCGGCGAAGATCTGAACGGATGGATCATGGAGACCGACGAGACCATCACCCTCAAGCCGCTGGACCCGGTCCCGCTCGGCCACAAGATCGCCCTGCGCGACATCAAGTCCGGCGACACCGTCTTGAAATATGGCAATGACGTCGGGCGCGCCGTGGCCGACATCGGCAAAGGGCGCCATGTTCACGTCCACAACCTGAAGACCAAGAGGTGGTGACAATGGCGCGCTACGAATTCTATGGGTACCGCCGAGAGAATGGACGGGTGGGAATTCGCAACCACGTGATCATCCTGCCTCTGGATGATCTTTCCAACGCCGCCGCGGAAGCTGTCGCCACTAACATCAAAGGCACGCTGGCCCTCCCCCATGCTTACGGCCGGCTGCAATTTGGCGAAGACCTGGAGTTGCATTTCCGCACTCTGATCGGCACCGGCTGCAATCCCAACGTAGCCGCCTGTGTGGTCATCGGCATTGAACCCGGCTGGACCGGGCGTGTGGTTGAGGGCATTGCCGCCACCGGCAAGCCCGTGGCCGGCTTCGCCATCGAGACCAATGGCGACATCAGCACCATTGCCGCCGCTTCCCGCAAAGCACAGGAATTCGTGCAGTGGGCCACCGAAAAGCAGCGCGAGCGCTGCCCCATTGAGGACCTGTATGTCTCCACCAAGTGCGGTGAAAGCGACACCACTTCCGGCCTGGGTTCCTGTCCTACCGTCGGCAACCTGATTGACAAGCTGGACCCCCTTGGCGTGACCACCTGCTTCGGCGAAACCTCCGAGCTTACCGGCGCCGAAGTAGTGTGCGCCAGCCGCGCCGCCAGCAGGCAGGTGGCCGATAAGTTCATGCAGGTTTTCAATGCCTACCAGGAGGTGATTGACCGCCACAAGACCAGCGACCTCTCGGAATCTCAGCCTACAAAAGGCAACATCGCCGGCGGCCTTACTACCATCGAGGAGAAAGCTTTCGGCAACCTGCAGAAGATCGGCAGGAAGGCGAAGTTTATTGATGTCTTAAAGCCCGCCGAAACTCCCGCCAAGGGGCCCGGGCTCTACTACATGGATACTTCCTCTGCCGCCGCGGAGTGCGTCACGCTGCAGGCCGCGGCCGGTTTTGTTGTGCACTTATTCCCCACGGGCCAGGGCAATGTCATCGGCAATCCCATTGAGCCGGTCATCAAGCTCACTGCTAACCCGCGCACCGCGCGCACCATGCGCGAGCATATTGACCTGGATGTTTCCGGCCTGCTGCGCCGCGAGATGAACCTGGGCGAGGCCGGGGACCGCCTGATTGACATCATGCTGCGCACCTGCAACGGCCGCCTGACCTGCGCCGAAGCTCTGGGCCACCGCGAGTTTGTGATGACCAAGCTGTACCAGAGTGCGTAAGAGCCCAGGGCAGGTGAGGTTGTAGGGTGGTCGGACCAATTTCTGTGGTATTATGCGCCGCTCTACCCGGTACGGATCACTCGCCCGGACACCAATGAAGGAGGCGGAGCATGTGCGCCATCACCCGGCGCGGCTTCATGAAGGGCGCGGCTTTGGCCCCGCTGGCGTTCAGCCCGCTTTCCCTTCACTCCCAAACTCG
>DASYWT010000114.1:0-4032 GCA_035935775.1 Terriglobales bacterium | reverse complement strand
GATGGCCGCCGCGGGCAGCGCCCAGGCCGCATTCCGCAAGAATTTGCGCCGCGAATCATCCATCAGTTCCTCCCCCAACGGTCAACCAAGGCTGGAAATGTCGCTGGCTAAAGCGCATTCCAGCCATTAGCAATTAGCAGTTAGCACTTAGCCAGTCAACCGCATCGGTTTTGTCAGCAGGAATTTACTTGGATTTAAGTTTCTTCGGAGACGGAATCTGGTCGCGGCTGCAAATCCCGCCTCCAAAAGCATTGGAAACGCCATCAGCGTTCATGGCTGAATGCTGATGGCTGATTGCTGACTGCTTCAGGCTAGCGCTCAACTCCCGCCAGCGCCCCCGGGCGGTGGGCTTCCATTTCCCGCGCCACTGCCAGGCCCAGGCGCCGGATGCCTTCGCGGATCTGCTGCGGCGTGGAATGCGAGAAGTTCAGCCGCATGTGGCGGCTGCCCTCGTCGCCGCCGGGGTAAAAGCAGTCGCCCGGCACAAAGGCCACGTTTTCGCGCAGCGCCGCCTGAAACACGTGCTCCATGTTCATGCCTTCGGGCAGCGTGGCCCACAGGAACAGGCCGCCCTGGGGATGGGTCCAGGTGACCTCCGGCGGGAAGTATTCGGACAGCGCGGCCAGCATCACGTCGCGGCGCTCGCGGTAAACGGCGCGAATCTTCTTGACGTGCTCGTCCAGGTAGCCGTCGTGCACCACCTCGTACGCCACCATCTGGTCAAAGGTGCTGGTGTGCAGGTCGGCGCCCTGCTTTAACTGCACCAGCTTGCTGATCACATCCGGCGGAGCCACGATCCAGCCCAGGCGTATGCCGGGCGCCAGCGTCTTGGAAAATGTGCTCAGGTAAATCACGTTGCCCAGCTTGCCGTCGTCGCGCCGCAGGTTATCGCGGTCCAGCACCAGCAGCGGCGGCAAGTGTTCGCCTTCAAAGCGCAGTTGGCCGTACGGGTCATCTTCGATGATGGGAATGCCGTACTTGTCCGCCAGCAGCACCAGTTCATGGCGGCGCGGCTCACACAGGGTGACTCCGCCCGGGTTCTGAAAGTTGGGCAACACATACATAAACTTCGGCCCGGAGCGCAGCGCCTCCTCGAGTTGCTCGGTGCGCAGCCCGTCCTGGTCTATTGGCACGCTCACGTATTCCGCGCCATACACAGTGAAAGCCTGCAGCGCGCCAAGATAGGTGGGCGCCTCCACCAGGACGCGGTCGCCGCCATTGATCAGCAGCTTGCCGATCAGGTCGAGCGCCTGCTGCGAGCCGCTGGTGATGAGCACGTTGTCCACGCCCGCGATGATGCCGTAGCGCGCCATCTTCTGGGCCAGGTACTCGCGCAGGGGCGTGAAGCCCTCCGACGCGCTGTACTGCAGCGCCATTGCGCCCTTGGATTCCAACACGCGATGGCAAGCATTCTCGAAGCGCTCCACCGGGAAGACGTCGGGAGCGGGCAGGCCGCCGGCGAAGGAAATCACTTCCGGCCTCTGCGTCAGCTTCAGCAGTTCTCGGATGGTCGAGCTCTTGACCGCTTTGGTGCGCTGCGCGAACCGGTGCGCCCAGGGTGTGGACATGCGTCTCCTCCCTCTTCTGCGCTTACTGTACGTCAGATGCAATCACAGCGGCTGTGACCTCCGTTACGTGGTGCTGTGGCGGGGGACGGCAGTACCCAGCACCCAGTGCCCAGTATCCAGTACCCAGAATGTGAGCCAAAAGCCAAGGGCCAAGAGCCAAGCGCTGACAGCTGATAGCTGATGGCTGACGGCTCTCTCGACCTCCCCTGCTAACGTTCTTACTCTTCCCTAGTCTAACTATGGGAGCGGACATATGGCCCGTATCGAAATACCGCCCGGAACCCTATATCTACTGATTCTAAAGACCTTGGAGAGTGGTCCCCGGCATGGCTACGGCATTGCCGAGCGCATCCAGCAGCTCTCCGATGAGGTGCTGACCGTGGAGGAAGGCTCGCTCTATCCCGCCCTGCAGCGCATGTTGATCAAAGGCTGGGTGGTGGGCGAGTGGCGGCAGTCGGAGAACAACCGGCGCGCCCGCTACTACCGGCTCACGCCGGCGGGCAGAAAACAACTGGGCTTGGAACTGAGCGAATTTCAGAAGGTCATGGCGGCCATAACCCGCGTCATCCAGACCGCCTGACCAGGAGTTAAAACATGGAGCGCCTGGGCGAGTTCTGGCGCCGGCTGATGTTTTTGTTCCGCCGGGCAAAGTTCCAGCAAGAGTTGCAGGAAGAAATGCAGCTCCACCTGGAGATGAAAGCGCGGGCCCTGCGCGAAGCGGGCGTGGTCCCGCCGGAAGCTGAGGCTGCTGCCCGCCGCCAGTTCGGCAATACCCTCCTGCTCCGCGAAACCAGCCGCGAAGCCTGGGGCTGGAACCTGCTGGAAACCGTTCTGCAGGATGTGCGCTACGGCTTCCGTCAACTGCGCCGCAGTCCCGGACTTACCCTCGTGGCCCTCCTCACGCTGGCCCTGGGCATCGGCGCCAACACTGCCGTGTTCACTCTGGTGGACGTGGTGATGCTCAAGTCGCTTCCGGTCACCGACCCACAGCAGCTTTACAGCCTGGGCGCGGACGATAACTGCTGCGAGATGACCGGCATGCAGGGTAATTTCACCATCTACTCCTATCCGCTCTATCGCTACCTTCAGGAGAACAACCCGCAATTTTCTGAGCTGGCGGCTTTTCAGGCGGGAGCAATGCCTGTAGCCGTGCGGCGCAGCCGGGGCGCGGAGCCATCTCAGCCTTATAGGGGCGAGTTTGTATCCGCAAATTACTTTCAGATGTTCGGAATAAAAGCCTATGCCGGGCGCCTGCTCGCACCCGCTGACGATCGCACCGGCGCGCCGCCCGCAGCCGTGATGAGCTACCGTGTCTGGCAGCAACGCTACGGCGCTGACCCAGGAGTGGTCGGCTCCTCACTTGTCATCAACAGCAAGGTATTCACGCTGGCGGGCATCACCCCGCCCGGCTTCTTCGGTGACCGGCTGACTGGCGATCCGCCGGACTTCTGGTTGCCCATTGGCACCGAGCCGCTGCTCAACGGCCCGGGCTCCATTCTTCACCAGCCGGGCGAATTTTGGCTGTACCTTACCGGGCGGCTTAGGCCGGGCGTTCCCCTGGCTCCATTGCAGGCGCAACTGACGGTGGAATTGCAGCAATGGCTGCGCACCCTTCCCAAACTGGACGCGGGTGATCGCCACGATATTCCGCAGCAAAGGATCATTCTGACCCCCGGCGGAGCCGGCGTCACCGAATTACGCGACCAGTACGCCAGCGGATTGCGTCTGCTCACGGTTCTGGCCGGCCTGGTGTTGCTGATCGCCTGCGCCAACCTGGCCAACCTGCTGCTGGCAAAAAGCAGCGCTGCTCGCGTTCAAATGGCGGCGCGCATCGCTCTGGGCGCAACCCGCGCCCGCCTGATGCGGCAGATCCTTACCGAAAGCTTGCTGCTGGCCGTGCTCGGCGGCGCGGCGGGCGTGGCGGTAGCCTTCATGGCCACGCGCATGATCCTGCTGCTGGCCTTTCGCGGCGCGCAATACGTTCCCATCGCCGCTACCCCGTCTTTTCCAGTGCTGGCCTTTGCCTTCGCACTCTCGCTGCTCACGGGAACCCTGTTCGGTGTGGCGCCGGCGTGGATCAGTTCGCGTTCCCAGCCTGCCGAGGCGCTGCATGGGGCCACTCGCTCCACCCGCGACCGTTCCGCCCTGCCGCAGAAATCGCTGGTGGTGCTGCAGGCTGCGCTCTCTCTGGTGCTGCTGGCGGGAGCGGGGCTGCTCACCCGGTCGCTGCTGAACTTGCAGAACCAGGAGTTCGGCTTTCAGACACGGGGCCGCTACATTGTCCGCCTCGATCCCTCTTTGGCAGGATACACATTGGACCGCCTTCCCGGCCTGTATCGCCAGTTGCGAACGCAATTGGCCGCGATTCCCGGCGTGCTCCGTGTCAGCTACTCTGGCTACAGCCCCATGCGCGGCGAGAACTGGTCCAGCGAAATCAGCGTTGAGGGGCATCCTCACGAGAGCT
>DASYWT010000113.1:0-3970 GCA_035935775.1 Terriglobales bacterium | reverse complement strand
GCAGCGGCTGGCCGGCAACGACATTGGGCCGCGCCTGGGCCCCGGTGGCGGCGCCGGCGAAGGTGCCCGGCGTCCAGCCGGTCTCGGTCACCGTCAGCGGGAAGCCGGTCGAATAGCTGTCGATTCCGCCCAGCGTCCATCCGCCGATAATCAGGTCCAGCGCCTTGTTGTCGTTGGTGAGGAATTTGCGATGCTGCCCGAAAGGCAGATCGTAGGTGTAGGCGATCTTGGCGACCTGCGGCTGGTCGAATTCGCTATAGGATTTCTCGTCCTTGGGATTATCCGGGTCGTAGAGTCCGGCCGGCGAGCCTCCGTTCCACGCCTCCTGGGGAGCGTAGTCGGAATCGGCGTCGGTGAGGTTCTTGGCCCAGGTGTAGTTGGCCAGCATGGTCAACCCGGATCCGAAGCGCTTGGTGAGCCGGATCTGCAGGGCGTCGTAGGTGTAGTTGCCCCAGGGGTTGGGGCTCATCGAAGTGTCCAGGTCTTCGGTCTGATACTGCGGGAAGGGCCGCAGCGCCTGGGCCACCGTGGCGTGGGTGCCGAAGTCATTCAGGAAGTTGGTGTAGGGAATCGCCACCGTGGGCTGGCCGGCGCAGGCCGGACTGCTGGCCTGCTGGGTGACCAGCACCGCCAGGCAGGGGCCGTAGGAGGTTGCCGAGTCCTGCAGCACGTTGGGATCCTTGAGCAAAGCCTGCAGGTGGGCGCCGTGATTGCCCACGTAGGCCATGTCGATGAGCCACTGGCCGGGCAACTGCCGCTGAATATCCAGGGTCCAGTTCTGCACCATGCCCGGGCGGGCCAGGCGGCTGGGCAGCATGACCGGGCCGCCGGTGGCCGCGCCGCCGCCGCCGTTCAGGCCGTTGAGGGCGGTGGGCGAAATCACCGGCGGGGGCACGCCGGGATAACTCGCCACCTGGCTGGGAATGACGGCCGGGGTCTGCTGGTTGGTTTGCGCCGGCCACTTATAGCCGGGGGCGAAGAAGCCCGAGCTGTCGGTGTTGGCGAAGTTGGACACCTTCAGCGGGGTGTAGTAAATGCCGTAGGCGGCGCGCACCACGGTCTTGCTGTCCACCTGGTAGACCATGCCCAGGCGCGGTCCCCACGCGCCCCAGTAGTGGTTCATGGGGCTGCAGCGGCCGTCGCGGCCCGTGCCCGAGCCCTGAAATTCCATGGCCCCGGGCAGATTGTCGGCCCCCGGGTTGGGCAGGGTGAAATTCACCTGCGAGGTGCGGCACTGCGCCTCCTCGACCGGGTCGGGTATCTCGTAGCGCAGGCCGGCGTTCATGGTCAGCTTGGGACTGAGCTTCCAGTCGTCCTGCCCGTAGAAATCCCAGTAGCGGGCGCGCATGCTGGCCAAAGACGGCCCGCCCACGGTGCCCGAACTGGCCGCGCCCAGAAACAGCGAAACCGCGCCCAGGCCGGAGTTGGGGTCGATGGGCTGGCCGGCGGCGTTGTTGCCCGCCGAGGTCAGCACATTGGTGAAGCTGAAGTCGGCCGCGGCGTTGCTGTAGTAGTAGGCGCTGAATCCCTGCCGCCGGTGCCCGATCCCGAACTGCAGCGTGTGATTGCCCGTAATCCAGGTCAGGGCTTCGTCCATCTCATAACTGTTGTCGGTGAAGCGGCCGTAGTCGCCCGGAGGCACCGGGATGTTGCCCACTCCGTATTGCGTGCCCATGTTGGGGATCAGGATGTCTTGAAAGTCCCCGTGAAAGCCCAGCTTGCTCTCCCACTGACCCAGCCCGTTCGGCCCCTCCTCGATGCGGAAGCGGCGCGTGTAGCCGAAGTTCAGGTGGTTGACCAGGTGCTGATTGATGGTCCAGTCTTCCACCAGCCGCGCATAATGCGTGGTGGTGCTGCCGAAGTTGTTGGTGAACAGCTTGCCGTAGGAATAAAGATCGGCCACCGGCATGTCGGCCTGCGAATAGCTGCCATACAGCTTGTTGTTCTGACCGATGTTCTGATCCACGCGCAGCGAATAAAGGTCGTTGTTCACCGGCGCCGACAGCGTGTAGTTCAGGTTCAGATAAGGCTGGTTCTGGTTGGTGGCCACGGGCAGCAGAGGAATGAAGTTCTGCGCCATCGGGTCCAGACGCGAGAGTGGAATCTGGTTGTTGTGAAACGGCTGGCAGGGCTGGCCCAGATTGGCTCCCGAGCAGGTGGCGTAGTCGTAAATCTGCCGCCCCGCATAGGGCGTGCCGCCCACGTTCTGGTTGGGCAGCACCGCCGAGAAATCCCCGTTCTGCCACATGGTGGTGGTGGGCACCGAGGTGGTGTTGTGGGCGATGGAGATGAAGCGGAAACCTTCATAGGCGAAAAACCAGAAGGTCTTGCCGCGCCCGTCGTAGAGCTTGGGAATAAACACCGGACCGCCGCCGAAGCCGCCAAAGTCGTTCTGCGTATCCACCGCGCGGTGGTTGCCCAGATGGTTGGCCTGCCAGGTGTTGGCGTCAAACACATTGTTCTTCAACAGGTCGTACACCCCGCCGTGGAACTGATCGCTGCCCGAGCGCGTGGCCACGTTCACAAACCCGCCCCCGGTGCGCCCGAATTGCGCCGCGAAGGTGCTGGTCTGCACGTTGAACTCCGTGATCGCCTCCACGCTGACCCCGAAATTCCACTGGTAATTGGGCGAGGCCAGCGAGATCGAAGAGCCGTCCAGCAGCACGTCCGCGCTGCCCGTGCCTCCGCCGTTCAGCTTGAAGCTGGCCTGCGACTGCGGATTGCCCGACGAATCGCCCTCAAAGCCCGGCGACAGCTCGATGAACTGCAGCGGGCTGCGCACGATGCCGCTGAAGTTCAACGGCAACTGCTGAATCATGGTGGGCGAAACAATCGTCGATACGTCCGAGCTTTCCGTCTGCAACTGCTGGGTGTTGGCGCTGACCGTCACCTCCTGCGTCGCTGCTCCCACCTGCAGGGTGGCGTTGGCCGTGGTCGTGGTTCCCACCGAGATCACAATCCCCGACTGCACTTCGTCGCGGAAACCGGCATCCGAGATCCGCAGCGAGTAGGAGCCCACCGCCACCTGGGGAAAGATATAGCGCCCGTCGCTGTTGGTCACCGACGAGTAATTGGTCTTCGACTCCACGTTGGTCAACGTGATCGTCGCGTTGGGCAGCACCGCGCCGCGCGGATCGGTCACCGTGCCCGCCAGCGCTCCGCCGCCGGCCTGCGCCCGGCTCATCGCCGCCGCGCACACCATGCCCATCGCCACCGCCAGCAAGCCGTAGCGCAGACTCTTCCTGCCGTATCCGTTTGCCAAGGGAAGACCTCCTTAAATCATCGATCCATCGCGTCTTTTGCCCGCGCCTTTTTCGCCGGCGCTCTTTCCAACCATCGGTTGAGCCGCGCCTGCTTCCCGGGTTGGGGAAATGCGCCCCGGGCGCACCATCGCCTTCCGAGTCCGAAGGCTCCGCTTCCCTGCGGCAGTTCCCCTTTGAACTGCCGCCCTAGCCTCTTTTCCACCGCCAGATGTAGGGAAGAAGTGTGTCCTGCTGCCAGTTGTCTAGCTTTAGCCGCCAGCCAAGACCACTGTCAAGACTTTTTTCCAAACCCTAGTTCCAATCGGAACTCTACCCACTGCCAAACCCGCCCCGCGATGCTACCGCTGCCCCGCCGCGTTCAAACAAAATACTTCCATGATGGACCGGCTTCAACCTTTTAGAGAGGCTGCATGCTGAATCCGCCGAAGACTGTCAAAGATGCATGTAGACAATGGATGGTGCTCAGAATTCGATTTCGAATTCCTGTCTGATCGGAAGGGTCGCTCGGGCGGTGGGTAAAGAAGGTAAGGACGACGAGGATAGGTGACGTCCCGCAGCGGGGACACTACCAGCCCTGAAGCTGCTGGGCGTCATCATGTCCTCATAATAACGAGCAATTCCCTTAACGGTTACTTTTCCGGTGCTTCCTGGAGGATATGTAATCTCATGCCCATCGATGAGTGGTGTTGCATCGATCATGCCGGGAG